>JALOOJ010000076.1 GCA_025454475.1 Anaerolineae bacterium | reverse complement strand
TGCCGATTCCGGTGCTCCGCGAGGTGTTCAACACGACCCCACTTACCGGGGAGGAATGGCTGGCTGTGGGTCCATTGATGTTGTTGCCGGCGGTAACCGCCGAAATCCAGAAGATGATTCTGTTCCGATCGAAACGCTTCGCCTGAGCGAGGCTTGCCGGATCAAGAGGCGGTACCGCAAGGTACCGCCTCTTTCTTTGCGTCAGCGGTGCTGTGGCGCGCCCTAGTGGTCTGTTAGGTCGGTTCGTGGTAACCGCTTCAGCGGCTCTGCTACCGCCCAGTCTGCTGGACGCGCCCGCTGAGGCACCGGAACGACTGAAGTCATTACTACGAACCCCAAACATCAGCCGAGACAAGCACTAGGATTCAGGGGAGAAGGTGTAGCCGACGCCTGGGATGGTGAGAATATGCTCGGGGTGGCGAGGGTCAGCCTCGACCTTGATGCGTAGACGGCGAATCAGGCCGCGGACGAGGTCGCGTTCCCCGTCACCCGTGAAACCCCAGACTTGCTCCACGAGCACCTCGGCGGGCAACACTTGCTCCTTGTGGATCATCAGCGTGTACAGGAGACGATACTCGAGGTGCGTCAGGCGTTTGGGGCTCCGGCCTGCAACCACGACCGTGCGCGTCCCCGGATCGAGCTCCACATCGTGGACGCTCAGGGTGGGAAGTGTGAACAGAGGAAGGTTGGCGGCGCGGCGCAGTAGGGCGCGGATCTGAGCGATCAGAAGGCGCGCGCTGAACGGACGTTGGATCACCAGGTCGGCGCCGGACTCAAGCGTGATCGTATGGGTGGACTCGTCGAGGTGCTCCGCGATGACCACGAGCGGCGTCGGCTCTTGGGCGCGGATCGCCTTTACACCTGGTAGCGGGGAGCCCTCTGGGGTCGCCAGGACAATCAGTTGGGTAGGGTCATCGGCGTCGAATGGCACTGGGTCCGGAACGTCGCGGTACCGCGCGACGTTGAGACCTGCGCGCTGCAACGCTAGCGAGACCACGGCGGTCTCGTCGGGGTCCTGTGAGATCAGAAGGGCTTTCACGCAGCCTACTCCGACAGCCTACTCGAGCAGCCTACTCCGCTCGAGGAACGACCGTGATGGCAACAGACTCGGTCTTGGTCTCATTGCCAGCTGCGTCATAGACGACGACGTGGAATGCGTACCGTCCGGGCCCCCCTAGAGCCCAGTTCACGTTGAAGGGCGCGATCTGCCGCACGGCGAAGGGCTCGGCCTGCCCGTCCTGGTAGAATTCGACACGTGCAACGGCGTACCCGTCGTTGACCTCTGCATTGACGTTGACCCACTCCACCTCCCCGTAGACGAACTCCGAGCCATCGGGCGGGTAGGTCAGGTCCACCTTGGGCGGCGTGTTGTCCACCGTCAACTGGATCGATGACTGTCGGACCTGTCCGTCGCCGCCTACGGCCTGCAACTGGAGCGTGTAGATGCCATCCTGGAGGCCGGTCGTGTCGAAGTTCTCAAGCAGACCATTGTCTACCTGGTTGCCGTGATCCGGTCCGACTTGCAGCCATTCGGTGGGACTCATACCCTTCCCGAACACGAGGCGGTAGAATGCGACATCGCCGCGGGCATTGCCGATGATGGGGACGACACCGGTAATGTACGAGTAGGTGGTAGGTGAGATAACGGCGACCTCGGCCTGGGTCTGCGTGGGTGCGTTGATCGTGTCGTATTGCGAGGGAGGCTGGAACAGCTGCCGTCGCTCGTCGGAGAGGCCAGCGATCCAGTCTTGGGCCTCGGGCGGGAGCATCACGAAGACGCGTTCCTCGACGAGCTCCGGCGGCGTGAAGATCGTGGCCAGCTGGCCCGTCTCACGGTTGACAGGGTACTTCTGATAGAGCGTGTCGACCTGGGTCGGCTCTGTGCCGGGAATCATGAGTTCGGTGCGCGTGGGGCAGTTCTCGTGGGGCTTCAGCCCGGAGATATCGCACACGGCGACCTGGACCAGCCCGCCGGGATTCGTGAATGAGACAATCGGCAGGTCACGATGGGCGTACTCCATCACGGCGTGCCAGATGTACGACGCGCCGCGCGTTCCTGGAGTGTTGATCATATAGTCGTCGCCGTCTTTGTTGCCTTGCCAAACTCCCACCACCAACTGTGGGGTATAGCCCACAGTCCAGTTGTCACTGAAGTTATTGGTCGTACCGGTTTTCGCCGCAGCCGGGCGGTTGTTGGACATCTCAAGTGAGTTCGGCGTGCCGACTGCAGGAATGCGGGCCTGGCGGTCGGCCAGAATATCAGTGATCAGGTAGGCAAGCCGCGGTTCCAGGATCTGGCGCGACTCGGGCTGCTCCATCTGGTAGAGTACCTTGCCGTTGCGGTCCTCGACACGCAGGATTGCAATGGGATTGAGCTCACGGAAATTGGGGCGGAGTTCAGTTTCGGGGACCGGTGAGCCGTACATCGTGCCGTTGTTAGCGAAGACCCCGAAGGCGAAGGTCTCGTCAATAAGCCTGACCTCACCGCCGCCCAGTGTCAGGCTCAGCCCGTAGTGGTCCAGGCTCTGATCAAGGGTGGTGATTCCCATTCTGTGGGCGGTTCTCAGGACGTTGTCGATCCCCGCGATTGACATCGCCTCGACGGCGGGGATGTTGAGCGACCGGGCCAGCGCCGCCCGCAGGCTTACCGGACCGTTGTATGTGCGTGTATAGTTCTCGGGTACGTAAGGCGCCATACCCGGACCCTGTTCGAAGGCCTTGCGCACATCGAGGAACATATAGGCAGCATTGTGCCCCTGGGAAAGGAAGGTGACGTAGGTGAAGGGCTTGAATGAGGAGCCCGGCTGACGCAATCCATCCGCGGCGACGTTGAACTTCCCGTCGATGGCTTCGTTCCAGTAGTCGGCGCTGCCCACCATCGCCAGGATCTCGCCCGTGTTTGGGCGGATCGCGACGAGCGCGGAGTTCTTGACGTTGAAGTCCTCCCCCACGCGGTTTGCTGGGTAGTCGGGAAGGTACTGGGCCGCTTCACAGCCGACCGCCAGTGCCTCCGGGATCACCGTGGCCGGATCCTCGCCGGAGAGGATACGCAAGTATGTCTGGATAGCACACTCGGCCTGAGTGTTCAGCTCGAGGTCGAGCGTCGTGTAGACACGGAGTCCGCCGCCGGCAACGACCTCGGGGCCATAGGTACTCTCGAGAAGGCGCCGGACGTACAGCGCGAAGTGCGGTGCCTTGATGTCATAACGCACGCTGGACTTGGCCAACTTCCATGGTTCAGCCTCTGCGACCTCGGCCTCCTCGCTAGTGATGCACCCCTCCTCCACCATACGACCCAGGACGATGTTCTTGCGCCTCAGCGCATCCTCGGGGGCGTCGAAGGGATTGAGGAGCGGGTACTGCGGGATTGCGATGAGGGTGGCCGCCTCGGAGAGCGTCAGATCTTTCGCCGACTTACCGAAGTAGACGCGCGCAGCCGCGTCGATGCCGTAGGCCAGGTTAGCGTAGAGATTGGTGTTGATGTACCACTCGAGGATGGTCTCTTTTTCGTACAGCCGCGTGAGCTCAAGCGAGATCAGCACCTCTTTGATCTTGCGGGCATAGCTGATCTCGAAACGCTCCTCAAGCGGGATGACGGTGTTCTTGACGACTTGCTGCGTGATGGAGGAGCCACCCTGAACATCGCCCCCCTGCAGGTTGTCGACAAAGGCCCTGGCGATACCGCGGAAGTTGAAACCCGGATTGGTCCAGAAGGTGCGATCCTCCAACGCGATGGTCCCGCAGATGATATGCTCCGGCATCTCGGAGAGCGAGATCCAGTTGCGGTCGCCGGCATTGGGATCGATCACCTCGTAGATCAGCGTCGGGTCCTTCTGGCCATCGCCATCGGTGTCGGGTCCCCAGGCATAGATCTTCGTCGTCTCGAAGGTCTCGACGCTTGCCTCCTCAACCTGGTTGGGCGTGGGTAGGCCTTCGGTGATCATGGTGTAGGCGCCGGCGGCGGCACCTACCGACATGCCGACGAAGAGCAGGGAGACCAGCACCGTGATGAGCACAACGAGGCCGAGAATACGGAAGATGAGGTTGAACCCTGTGCGACTCCGGGCCCGCTTGCGGTCTCGGTCGATCACGATCAGTGATCGGATCATCGAGACGGGCGTCTGCCTTGCCGTCATAGCCTATGCACCTCTATCGGATCTCTGGTATAGTGAGTGGATGCCGACTTGGCTGATCCCGCAATCGGCAACCTTAGCCCGGCTATTATGCCGTGAAGCGGGCCTTTGACAAGGGTTTGATGCCTTCCGCAAGAGGTGGACAGGGAGCTGGCGAGCGTCGATGCCATAAACCTTGTCTGGTTGTGCGCTCGTGTTTAACGATTTTGTGCTTGACGATTCCGTATAATCCATTAGAATGGAACCTACTTGAAGGAAGGCCAACCACAGGGATCTATGTTCGAGTCGCTGAGTGAGAAGTTGCAGGATGTCTTCAACCGGTTGGGCAAGCGCGGCGTCTTGCGGGAGGAAGATGTCCAGGCCGTCCTTCGAGAGATTCGCCTTGCTCTCTTAGAAGCTGACGTCAACTACAAGGTTGTCAAGGACTTCGTCGCGCGGGTGCGCGAGAAGGCTGTCGGCGAGGCGGTGTCGCGCGCTCTGAACCCGTCCCAGCAGGTCATCAAGATCGTGCACCAGGAGCTGGTGGAGACGCTAGGGGCGCCGGGGCGATTGGACTTCCGCGGACGGGCGCCGTACGTGGTTATGCTGGTCGGGCTCCAAGGCTCGGGCAAGACCACGACTGTGGCTAAGCTCGCGCTGCATCTGCGATCACAGGGGCACTTCCCGCTGATGGTTGCGGCCGACACCTACAGACCTGCGGCGATCACGCAGTTGGAGGTGTTGGGGCGACAGCTGGATGTCCCGGTCTATTCCGAGACTGACGGCGCCAAGCCTCCGGACATCTGCCAGCGCAGTCTGGAGAATGCACGCTCGCGAGGCGCGGACGTGATTCTACTCGACACCGCAGGCCGATTACAGATCGATGATGCGATGATGTCGGAGCTTGTGGCCATACGCGATCGGGTGCACCCGATTGAGGTGCTGTTGATCGCGGATGCAATGACAGGTCAGGAAGCGGTTCATATTGCTGAGGGCTTCCACCAGCGCGTGGGGTTAACCGGCCTGATCCTGACGAAGGTGGATGGCGACGCGCGCGGCGGCGCCGCGATCAGCATGCGCGCGGTTACCGGCGTGCCGATTAAGTTCCTGGGCACGGGCGAGAAGACCAAGGCGCTTGAGCTTTTCCATCCGGATCGGCTGGCGTCCAGCATTCTGGGAATGGGCGATGTCCTCTCGCTCATCGAGAGGGCGGAGACTGCCTATGATGCGGAGCAGGCTGCGCAGATGGAGAAGAAGCTCCGTAAGGGTGAGTTCAACCTGGAGGACTTTCTCCAGCAGTTGCGCCAGGTGCGCAAGATGGGACCCCTTCAGGAGATCCTTGGGATGATTCCGGGTCTTGGGAATGCACTGCGCGGTGTAGAGCTCGACGAGCGGCAAACCGAGCAGAGCCTTCGAGCGGTGGAGGCGATCATCCTGTCAATGACACCTGAGGAGCGTGCCCATCCACGGGTGCTTAACGCGAGTCGGAAGCGGCGGGTGGCTGCGGGCAGCGGGACGACGGTACAGCAGGTCAACCAGCTGTTGTCGCAGCATCGACAGATGGAGCGCATGGTGAAGCGGATGAACCAGGGCAAGATGCGAGGCATCCAGGGGCTTTTCCAGTAGCGGTTGGCCCGTCCAGGGCCGCTGCATGGCGGCTCGGGGCGGTTGTCCAGTCTGGGTTATGGTCACAACGGATGAGAAAACGTTCAGATGGATTGGGAGGCATATGCTTAGGATAAGGTTGCGTCGAGTTGGTGCGAAGCGGCAGCCGAGCTACCGCATTGTGGTTGCTGAGTCAACGACGTCTCGCGACAGCAAGTCGCTGGAAGTGATCGGCTTCTACAACCCACGGACTGAGCCGGAGACGGTGCGACTCGATGAGGGCCGCGCCCTGTATTGGCTATCTGTCGGCGCGTCGCCCAGCGATGCTGTGGCTCGGATCCTGAAGACACAGGGGACGATGGAGCGTTTGGAGCGTCTGCGCGCGGGGGCGACGCTGGAGTCGCTCGTGGCGGAGGTTGGTGTCGCCGCGCCGGCACCTGAACGGGCAAAACCCGCCGCTGGGGAGGCGGAAGGACTGGGGTAGGGCCAGCACTGAGACGACAGCCCTGGTTGTTTCCAGGTGACTGACCGCAGCGTTGCGTTGCCACTCCTCAGGCGTGCTGTTTGATCTTTAGGCTTCGTGGACCGATCAACTGGGTTCAATGTCCTGTAGCTGCTCTGTCACCCCCAGGGAGCGCAGGCGCCCTTAAGGGTGCTTGTGCCTTCGAGGTGCAGGCTACGCCTATTCCGCTCACTAGCTCAAGGAGGTGGCCCGATGTCTAAGGTCAAGGATCTGGTGGAGTACGTTGTGAAGGGGCTGGCGGACAAGCCGGACGCTGTAAGCCTATCCGAGATCGAGGGTGAGTCATCCATCGTGCTCGAGTTGCGGGTGGACCCTGAGGATATGGGGCGAATGATTGGGCGCGAAGGACGCACGATCAACGCGATGCGTTCCTTGGCGCGCGTCCTCGGTGCTAAGATGGGCAAGAAGGTCACGTTGGAGATCGTCTAGCGATGGCCAATACCCGCAAGGGTGCATGTGCCCTAAGGGGTGCAGATCGGGTCACTCGAAGGAATCTACTGAGGCTCAGGAATGCGTAGACGGCAACCTGAGCCTCGCTATTTGGCTATAGGCCGGGTACACCGTCCACACGGGGTACGTGGTGAGTTGCGACTGGAGATCCTGACGGACTATCCAGAACGCCTGGCGCAGCTCGATGTGGTCTATGTCGGACGCGACCCCCGACGCTATGAAGTGGCGGGATGCCGGCTGCACCAAGGTATCGCGTTGCTGAAGCTAACGGGGATTGACGATCGGACTGCGGCCGACGCGTTGCGTGGCGAGATGGTCTTCGTAGCGATGGAGGATGCGGTTCCACTCGAGGACCATGAGGTCTACGAGCACCAGGTCGAAGGGCTGCAGGTGGTGACCGAAGATGGCGTTGCTCTCGGCACGATTGCAGAGGTCCTGAGTGTGTCTGGGGCGAATGACGTGTTTGTTGTCCGCGGTGCTAGAGGAGAGATCCTGATCCCGGTGATTGAGGACGTCATCGTCAGTGTCGACATGGGGATGGGACGCCTGATCATCCGTGTCTTGCCGGGGTTGCTCGATGCTGTCTGAGCCTATGCCCCTTTTCGTCCTAGGCGTTGAGTGGGGGCGCTGCGGTTGCCCTCGCCCTCCGGGTTCGGCGGGCCATCCATCTCGAAGGAGCACTCGCATCTAGGGCTGCACCATTGGGTGTGCTCCCAGGCCATCGATACGGAGGTGGCGATGGGCGATGATCTGCGGTACTGGGTCGGCTTCAACCTCGTTCGAGGGATTGGCCCTGTACGACTTCGGGCCCTGATAGAGACCTTCGGTACGATCGAAGCCGCCTGGACGGCGTCTGAGGCCGCGCTCAGGTCAACCAAGCTTAATGACCGGGCTACCGACAACCTGCTTCAGGTGCGGCGACAGTGTAACCTCGACGCGATCCTGACACAGATCGACCATCTAGACATCCACGTGCTCACTTGGGACAGTCCCGATTATCCCCCGTTGTTGGCTCAAGTCGCCGACGCGCCCCCGGTCCTCTATGCAAGGGGCACGATCACGCCAGGTGACGAGTGGGCGGTTGCGATGGTGGGGACGCGGAGGGCGTCGGTGTATGGGCGTGAGGTCGCCCGACGACTTGCCGAAGAGCTGGGACGCAACGGCGTGACTGTGGTCAGCGGGCTGGCGCGGGGTATCGATGGGATCGCGCACAAGACCGCGATCGAGGCGGGCGGTCGATCGCTCGCGGTGCTCGGTTGCGGCGTAGACCAGGTGTACCCTCCAGAGCATCGCAAGCTCGCGGAGAGCATAATGGCGAACGGTGCGCTCGTCAGCGACTACCCGTTGGGCACACAGCCCGAGGCTCAAAACTTCCCTCCGCGCAATCGCATTATCAGTGGGATGAGCCTGGGCACGATTGTGGTTGAGGCCGGACTGCGCAGTGGCGCCCTGATCACGGCCGACTTCGCGCTGGACCAGGGGCGCGAGGTCTTCGCAGTGCCGGGGAGCATCCTAAGCCCAGGATCGGCTGGGTGCAACCGTTTGCTGCGCGATGGCGCTCACGTTTTGACCGAGGTCCGGGATGTGCTGGAGGTACTCCACCTGGATCAGGTTCCAGACAAGCAGGCTGCCAGGCTGGTCCTTCCGGAGACGCCGACTGAGGCCAAGCTCTTTGAGTCTCTGACGGGCGAGCCCCATCACCTTGACGATCTGTCACGGCAGTCGGGAATCCCAATCGAGGTTGTGAGCGGCACGCTCGTCATGATGGAGCTGAAGGGAATGGTGCGGCAGGTTGGGGCGCTGCAGTATGTGCGGGCCTATGAGCCCGGCGGTGTCTACGACTCGGGCGATGCCGATCCGGCCCAGGAACCGTCGCAGGCGGATTCACATCAAGTCACCTAGGGCGGTGCCCAGAGGAGGGCAATGGTGGATGGCGGTCATCAGAATGACGGTCAGTATGAAGATCAGAATGACGATCGGAATGGCGGGCATCAGCACTGCTATGCCGTCGTGATGGCTGGAGGCGGTGGCACGCGCCTCTGGCCGCTGAGTCGGAAGCAGCATCCCAAGCAGACGCTGAGTCTCGTTGAGGAGCGTTCGCTATTTCAGACCTCTCTCGATCGACTGTTGCCGCTGCTTCCGTTGGAGCGAATCTTCGTGGTTACGGCGGGGGACCAGGTCGACGGGCTTCACGCCCAGTACACGCAGCTACCAAGAGCCAATTTCATTGTCGAACCGCTGGGACGTGGCACTGCTGCATGTATCGGCCTCGCTGCGCTTCATATCAGTCGCCTAGATCCGGAAGCGGTGATGATCGTCGTGACGGCGGACCATCATATCCAGGACCACGATGCGTTCACACGGGCGTTGGAGGCGGCGAGCGCGGTTGCTCAGGACGGTTACCTCGTTACGCTGGGTGTGACGCCGACCTTCCCCTCGACAGGATATGGCTACATTAGGTTTGGTGACAACGTGGGTAACGTGGCTGGATTCCATGTGTTTGAGGTCGACACCTTTGTCGAGAAACCGGACGTCGAAGCGGCGGAGCGTTTTGTGGCAGCCGGTAACTATGCCTGGAACAGCGGGATGTTCGTCTGGCGCGCCGATCGGATTCTGGCCGAAATCGCTCTGTGGATGCCTGAGCTCCACGAGATTTTGGACGATCTGGGCCGGGCGTGGGGAACCGAGGCCTATCTGGGTCGACTCTCGGCGCTCTGGCCGACGCTGCGTAAGGAGACAATCGACTACGGGATCATGGAGCGGGCGCAGCGTGTAGCCGTGGTGCCGGTAGATATCGGGTGGTCTGACATCGGCACCTGGGACACTGTCATGGCTGCCCATACGCCTGACGGAGACGGCAACGTCCTGCTGGGCGACGTGCTCCAGATCGAGACGGAGAACTCGATGGCGGTCGCACAGGGCGGGCGTTTGATCGCGCTCGTGGGCGTAGACGATCTGATTGTGGTCGACACGCCCGATGCGGTGTTCATCACGCGGCGGGGACTGTCGCAGCAGGTGCGGGATGTGGTCAAACGGCTCGAAGAGGGGCGTGGCGCACGGTATCTCTAGTCGCTGGGGCTTGACAGCCCGAAGCCCATTCGCTATGATGCACGGCGCACTCGGGTAGCCGTGGGGGTACACGCGATCCAGAGGGTTCAGGTTCAACGACAAGCGGGAAGGTGTATGACGGATCAACACGAAATCGTAGCCTACTGCGTGCGGTGCAGGGAGAAACGGGAGATGGCCAATCCAACTCCCGTCTTTACTGCTAAAGGCCAGCCGGCGCTGCAGGGCGCATGTCCGGTGTGTGGGACGAGGATGTTCCGCATGGGCGAGACCCCGATGCACGTGGGTGTGGCAACGCCGGCCAAACCGGCGCCCCCAAAGCCCACAGGCAAGCTTGTGATTGTGGAATCGCCGACGAAGGCGCGCACTGTCGGGCGCTTTTTGGGTAAGGGCTACACCGTGAGGGCGTCTGTTGGGCACGTCCGTGATCTCCTACGGTCGACGCTCTCCGTAGACGTGGAGCATGACTTCGCGCCGCACTACCGTGTGCCGAATGAGAAGCGCGCTGTCGTCAAAGAGCTTGCCGCGGCGGCGTCCAAGTCTGCGGAAGTGTATCTGGCCACTGATCTGGACCGCGAGGGTGAGGCGATTGCCTGGCATCTCTTCGAGGTGCTGGGCCTGTCTGTCGACCGGACCCGGCGTGTGGTATTCCACGAGATCACGAAGCCGGCGATTGACGAGGCCTTCGCTCATCCCAGGGATATTGCAATGGACTTGGTGGATGCGCAACAGGCACGCCGGGTGCTGGACCGGCTGGTGGGGTACAATCTTAGCCCGCTTCTCTGGCGGAAGGTGCGAAGCCGGCTTTCAGCCGGGCGGGTGCAGTCGGTCGCCTTGCGCCTTATCGTCGAGCGCGAGCGCGAGATCGAGGGTTTTGCCGCGGAGGAGTACTGGACGCTGGATGCCGAGTTGGCACCGCAGGCGGCGGCACCTCGCACTCCAGGTAGTCGCAAGCCCGCTCCCACGTTCACCGCGCGGCTGGTGCGGATGCGTGATGAGGACGTGGCGCTGAAGGCAGAGGGGGATGTGGCGCCGATCTTGAGGGACCTCGAGCGGGCCACCTATGTCGTCTCGAACGTCACCCGAGGGGAGCGCACGCGGCGTCCTTCGGCACCCTACACGACCAGCGCATTGCAGCAGGAGGCCTCGAGCCGCCTGCATTTCGCTGCGCGCAAGACGATGGATGTGGCCCAGCAGTTGTACGAAGGCATCGACCTGGGCGAAGGCAATACCGAAGGCCTGATCACGTATATGCGCACCGATAGCACCAATGTGGCGGAGCAGGCTCAGGCCGAGGCGCGAGACTATGTTACGCGGCGCTATGGTCCAGAGTTCCTGCCCGCGACGCCGCCAGTCTTCAGAACTCGGTCGAAGGCGGCCCAGGAGGCTCACGAGGCGATTCGCCCTACGAGTGTTCAGCGCGCGCCCGCAGAAATCGAGAGGTATCTGACCAAAGACCAGTTCAAGCTCTATGACCTGATCTGGCGCCGCTTCCTGGCGAGCCAGATGAAGCCCGCGCTCTACGATACCCTTGTGGTGGAGATCGCCGCGGGTAGTGAGACCGAGAAGCCCTATCTGTTCCGGGCGTCCGGATCCACGCTGAGGTTCCCCGGATTCCTCGTCGTCTACGAGGAGACGAGGTCCGAGGATGAGGAAGAGGAGAAGGTGCAGAAGATCCCGGCGCTATCCGTGGCTGATGTGCTGGACCTCATCCGCCTGATCCCAGAGCAGCACTTCACCCAGCCGCCGCCGCGTTACAGCGATGCGACGCTGATCCGTGCACTGGAGGAGTATGGGATTGGGCGTCCGTCAACGTATGCGAGCATCCTGACGACACTCAGTCAGCGTAACTATGTGAGCCGCGAGCGTCGCAGGTTGAGGCCTACAGAAACGGGCATCCTGGTCAATGATCTCCTCGTGGAGAACTTCCCCGAACTGATCAACGTCGATTTCACGGCGCGGATGGAAGCAGAGTTGGATGAGGTAGCTAACGGAGATCGGGACTGGGTGGCGCTGATGCACGAGTTCTACGGGCCTTTTGAGGAGGCGCTGGAACGCGCAGATTCGGCCATTCCCAAGGTCGAGCAGGTCGAGTATGTGGGACGCGATTGCCCCGAGTGCGGCGACGGCAAGCTGGTCATCCGCTGGGGGCGATTCGGAAAGTTCGTGGGGTGTTCAACCTTTCCTACTTGCCGTTATACCGAGCCGTGGCTGGAGCAGATAGGTGTTAAGTGTCCTCTTTGTGATGATGGGGAGATCATCCTGCGTCGGACGAAGCGCGGTCGACCATTCTACGGCTGTTCGAACTGGCCAACGTGCAGTTACACCTCATGGAAGCGCCCGCTGAAGACGCGATGTCCGGACTGTGGCGGGCTGCTGGTGATCGACAAGAAGGATGCGGCGCGGTGCACCGCGTGTAGCGCATCTTTCCCACTAGACCGGTTTGAGGGTGAGGAAGAAGAGCCGGAGGCGCAGGCGACGAAAGCCTAGGATCTTGTCCTGACCGCCTGAGACGCTAGAATGCCTGCGCACGAAGGGCTATGCGCGAGGATCCAGTGAAAGGGGGGCGCTATGCGTCGGAAGGTGGTATTCCGCGGGCTTGTCCTGCTTCTCGTAGCGGTGATTGCCTATGGGGCGATTCGGCTGAGCCGCGGCGGCTATCTGCCTGTTCAGCGGCCCGTCACGGCGAGTCCAGCGCCAACCTCGGTGCCTTTGCCAGGCGTGGTACCCACGTCTGCGACAGCGCCTACAGGTACGCAGGTCCCTGAGCCGACGGCAACCGAAGCCGCACCGACGGGCATCAGCGCGCCTACAGCAACTCGAACCCCGGAGCCGCCTGCCGGGGCTATTGCCACCCGCATTGTGTCGCCGCCCAACCCCGTGCAGTTGCCCGATGGCTTCGGAATCTCGGTCTTCGCCGAAGGGCTATCCGATCCCAGGATGATGGCGTTGGGCGATGGCGGCCAGGTCTATGTCGCTGAACGCGGCGCGAACCGGGTGGTCCGGTTGCCCGATCGTGATGGGGACGGTGTCGCTGATGGAATCGAGGTCGTTGCTCAGGGCCTCTCGGCCCCCAGCAGCATCGCCTTTACCCCGGATGGCGGCTCGATATACGTTGGCGAAACCCGGCGCGTGCTGCGCATCTCGCTGTCCGGCGTTCCGCCTGTGGCTGATGAGGTGGAAACGATCGTCGACGGGCTGCCCAGCGGGGGACACAGCACGCGGACTGTGCTCCTCAGCCCCGATGGGGAATGGTTGTATGTCTCGGTAGGCTCTTCGTGCAACGTCTGTACCGAGGAGGATCCCCGCCGGGCCGCGATCCTGCGGTACCGCCTCGATGGCAGTGACGAGACGCTGTATGCAGCCGGACTCCGTAATGCCGTTGGCATGGTATTCAGGCCGGGGACGTCTGAGCTTTGGGTGACGAATAACGGTACTGATGGCATGGGCGACGATCAGCCTCCTGAGACCGTCTATCTGGTGAACGAAGGCGATGACGCCGGGTGGCCGCGCTGCCACAGCGGAAGGATCGTCGATCCGCGATTCGGCGATGCTGACGCCTGCGAGGGCGTGGCGAAGCCGGTTGTGGAGATGCAGGCGCATTCAGCACCGCTGGGGTTGACGTTCTACGGCGGAGCGCAGTTTCCCGAAGCCTACCGGGGCGGTCTCTTTGTGGCATTCCACGGTTCCTGGAACCGGACAGAGCCGACTGGCTACAAGGTGATTCATGTACCGATAAGCACCCAGGGAGCGGGTGTTGCGCAGCCAGGTCCGGTGATGGACTTCGCGGTCGGGTGGCTACGGGGCGATGGCTCACGCTGGGGCAGGCCGGTCGATGTCCTCACCGATGTGGATGGGAGCCTGCTGATCTCAGACGACTACGGGGGGCGTATCTTCCGGGTGTTCTACGCAAGCGCGACGCCGTAGAGATCAGGGCCGTCGGAACGGCTGGGCCGGCGCGGCATCTGCGTGCCCGTGGTATAATCGACCAAGTCACCGATCGCTCTCTCGAGTCGGAGGAGGCACCCATGACGGCGTACGACTGGCTGCTGATCTTCTTCGGGGCAGGCCTGGCCATTAGCTTCGTCTTTCAGGGTCTATTGCGGGCGCTGTTCTCGCTTTTCGCGCTCTGGTCGGCCACCTTGGCGGCCGCGGCGCTGTACCAGGAGACGGCATTTCGCCTCCAGTCGGTAACTGGGCCGAACGAATCGTTGGCGTACGGACTGGTCTTCGACGCCTTGTTGATGATCTTCCTGATTGCGGGCTACGTTCTGACCCGGCTTGCCTTTCCGGTCACCAAGCTGCCGAAGCTGGGATTCCTGGACAATACGCTCGGTTTCGTGGTCGGTGTAGTGATCGCGCTGCTGCTAGTAGCGTTGTTGCTTAACAGCATGGGCGTCATGGTGATGGAACGCTGGGAGACGAACGACCGTGGCTGGGCGTCGCTCAGAGCATCGTATACGGCGTCGGGCATCCGTGCGATCACTTCTCGCGCCCTCAGTATCTATGCATGGGCCTTTGTGCCGTTCTTTAGAGGACTGCCACCCGTTCTGCTGCCGCGTTAGGTAGGGGCATGAACCGTCATTGGGTCAAACTGGAATATCCTGAGATCCTGAAGCGCTTAGCGCGCCATACCGACTTCTCCGGCGGCGAGGCGTTAGCGCTGGCGCTGGAACCGGTCTTCTTCCTGAGGGAGGCCCAGGAACTCCTCGCGTTGACGAGTGAGGCCCGAGCGCTACTGGAGGCTCATCCGGACTTCGCGCTGGGGGGCGTACGCGATATCCGCCCGATGGCTGCCCGTGCGCAACACGGGATCACACTGCAACCTGCCGAGTTCCTTGAGGTGCGCAGTACGCTGATCGGGGCGGAACGTGTGCAGCGGGTTGTAGGTCGCCTTGTGGCGCAGTTCCCCATGCTGGCGGACATCGCGTCCCGAATCCACGTGTTGCCTGGCTTGTCGGATGCTATCGCACGCGTACTTGACGACCGTGGTGAGGTGCGGGACAGTGCTTCTCCCGAGTTGGCGCGCATCCGGCGGGAGCTACGCGTGACCCAGGATCGGGTCCAGGATCGACTGCGCCGGCTGATTTCGTCGGCAGAGGTGGCGCCCTACCTCCAAGAGGCGCTGATCACGCGACGGGAAGGGCGGTTCGTCATTCCCGTCCAGGCGGACTTCAAGGGGCACGTCCAGGGGATCGTTCACGATCGATCCTCCAGCGGTGCGACGCTGTTCATGGAGCCCACGCAAGTGGTTGAGCTCAACAACGCGTTGCGTGAGTTGAAGCTCGCAGAGGAGGAGGAAGTCATCCGACTTCTGCGCTTGTTGTCGATGAGTGTGGGGCAGGCGGCGGATGAGATCACCCACACGCTTGAGGCACTGGCGGAACTTGATCTAGTCATGGCCCGAGCGCGCTACGCTGAGGCGCTGATGGCCACTGCTCCAACGCTCGTCGATGTACCGAAAACGCCTCCTGCTCCCGAAGGTGACAATCAGAATCCCGGCACTGTGGTGCGCCTCAAGGGCGCTCGCCATCCACTCATCGATCCGACGCGCGTCGTGCCAGTGTCCATCGATGTCGCATCGGATACCCACGCCGTGATTATCACTGGGCCCAACACAGGCGGCAAGACTGTGGCGCTCAAGACCGTCGGGCTGCTCACACTGATGGCCATGTCGGGGATGCACATCCCGGTAGACGCCGGCTCCGAGCTGTCGTGTTTCGGGGCAGTCTATGCCGACATTGGCGATGAGCAGTCGATCGAGCAGAGCCTATCGACTTTCTCATCGCACCTCACGAATATCCTATCGTTTCTGGATGACGTCGACCATCGCGTTCTGGTTCTGCTGGATGAGCTGGGGGCGGGGACCGACCCTGCTGAGGGCTCGGCGCTGGCGAGGGCGCTGTTGGATGCGTTGAGGCGGCGGCGCTGTTTCATCTTCGTAGCCACCCACTACCCGGAGCTTAAGCTTTATGCTCACAACACCCCGGGTGTGCAGAACGCGTCGATGGAGTTCGACGTCGAGACCTTGGCTCCGACGTTCCGGCTGACGATTGGGCTGCCAGGGCGATCGAACGCCTTTGCCATCGCACAACGACTGGGCATGCCGCAAAGCATCGTGAAGAAGGCGCAGGGAATGATCTCAGGGGAGGAGCTGCGGGCGGAGGATATGCTCACCGACCTGCACAACTTACGGATCCAGGAGGTCGGCGCGCGCGATGCGGCGCGCGATGCGCACCGAGAGGTGGATACGCTGCGAAAGCAGCTTCGCGAGAGACTGGCGAAGATCGATCAGGAGCGCCGCGCCATTTTGAGTGAGGCGGAGGCATCCGCCGAGGCGGAAGTCGAGACGCTGCGTAGCGAACTCCGGTCGCTGCGCACCAGGATGCTGTTGGCGCCGGTGAGCGCTGCTGTGCCGGCCCTCGATGCGGTGGAAGAGGAGCTGGATGCTCTGGAGACCGCGATCGCCGCCCCTGAGCCGCTGATACAGGACGTCGTAGCCCTGCCCGCCCAGGTTGAGGCACGCGATGTGCGTCAGGGTGACGTGGTCACGTTGCTGTCGTTGGGGATCGAAGGCATCGTGCTCGATGTGGGCGCTGACGAGGTGAGCGTGCAGGCTGGGTCAATTCGCACCCGCGTGCCTCGTTCGGATGTTGCGCTTGTGCCGCGCGTCGCTGTGCCGCGCGCCGAGTCTGCAGGCATCTCTGTGCCGCCGCGCGCCGCATCCCCGGGGGTGCAGATCGACCTACGGGGACAGACGGTTGAGGAGGCGTTGGAGCGTCTGGAGCGCCACATCGACGAGGCTGCCATGGCGTCGCTGCCCTGGGTACGCATCGTGCACGGCAAGGGTACAGGGAAGCTGCGTCATGAGGTGCGACGTCACGTGGCGCGTCACCCACTAGTGAGTTCGTACGAGATCGCTCCCCAGCCCGAAGGTGGGGAGGGCGTTACGATCATCCATCTGGTAACCGCAAGGTAAAACGCGTTGGTTCGCGGGTAGCGCGTCACGCGGTGAGAGCAGCGAGCTAGGCACGGAAAAGGGCCTGACCTCCAGCGGAGGTCAGGCCCTTTCATGTGTGTGGTGTGGCTACTTCTTGGCTGTATCGCTGCTCGTGTCAGAGGAGGGCGTGGTAGTCGCCTTCGGGGTCTCGCTATCACTTTTGGGTGGCGTGTGGTCACTCTCCTCTTTACGCCCGCCCGGGATCGCCGTCGAGGACTTCGACCGATGATCCGTAACGTAGAAGCCGGAGCCCTTGAAAATGATGCCCGCAGGTTGGATCAGCCGCACGACAGGTCCAGCGCACTCGGGGCAGGCCTTCACGGGGTCCTCAGCAAAGGTCTGCCGTCGTTCGAACCGTAACCCGCACTCCTGGCATTGGTACTCATATAGTGGCATGCTATCTACCTCCCTGCACCTAACCGCGTATTATACGCCCTTTGCCAGTGTTGACAAGATTAGCGATGGGTCGCGGGGCGCAGGAAATGGCGCGTGCGCTGTCAGGCGAGGAGCTCGCGGGCCTGCAGGAACACCTGGTCGAACATCGGGATGGTCAACCTGCCCGTCTGCGTGTTCTGGCGGCTTGGGTGGTAAGATGTGATGATGGTCGGAAGCGGTGCAGGGAGGCGGGTGACCAGTCCGTGCCCAAAGGCCACAGCAGGTAGGTCGTGCCCGGCTTGCTGCAGCAGTCGCACGTAGCCTTCCAGGGCAATCCGGCCAAGCGCAAGCACCACATGCAGGTTGGGCAGGAGCGCCTGTTCCCGTATGAGGAACGGGCGGCATTTGGCGAGTTCTTCGGTAGTGGGTTTGTTCTGCGGCGGAGCGCATTTACCAACCGCGGTGATGAAGGCGTCGGAGAGCTCGAGGCCATCGTCGCGCGATTCCCATGTTGGTTGGTTGGCGAAGCCCGTGCGGTGCAGGGCGGCGTAGAGCGTCTTGCCCGAGCTATCACCGGTGAACATGCGCCCGGTGCGGTTGGATCCGTGTGCGCCCGGAGCCAGCCCCAGGATCAGGAGGCGAGCTGCGGGATCGCCGAATCCGGGCACAGGCTTTCCCCAGTACAGGCAGTCCCTGTAGGCGCGCCGCCTGGTGGAGGCTACCTCCTCACGCCA
>JALOOJ010000227.1 GCA_025454475.1 Anaerolineae bacterium | reverse complement strand
GCGCCCGCAGGCCAACAGGCGACTTCCACTGAGCCGAATCCGTTTGTGGACAGGAAGTCCAGCAGCTCCACGAAGCTCAACGTCGGGAAGGCTGCACTCATAATGCCGATCTTCATGTCATCACCTCCGTGAAAGATCTAGGAGGCCAAGCTAACTTTGGCATTGCCTGGCCGGGAGAACTGAGACCGTTGATGCCGAAGACATGCTACTCGCGCTACCCGAACAACGTAAACTCAACCAGGACGTCATGCCGACCCCCACCGCCCATACCTGATCTTCTGCCTTCAGCGATACGGCTCGACCGCCTTGACCAGCGCCTCGGCCTGTGGCTCATCCGTGAAGTAGGTCATGATGTACATCCCTTTGCCGCCGACGGCGTCGAGCAGGGGGACCACTTCTTCTGGATGGACCCCGATGGCCTGTACGGACTTTCCAGCCTCCAAAATCCTGCGGTACATAGGGTACCAGGCTGAGTTGCCACCGCTTGGCACCTGCGGGTCTGGCGTCCACTCGATCGCGTCGAGGGCCTCGATGCCGAGCAACAGATCCAAATGGCGAATGCACTGGTGGCCATCAAGGTGGAAGAGTGAGTGGTCCAGCCAGCTACACTGCTCGGTCAAGGCTGGAAGCACGAAGCGCTCGAACATTCGTGGCGAGAACATTGCCGATGTGTCACACTGCACCTTCGCCACCTTCCCTGGCCCCCAAAGCCCAAATGCCCCAAAGGTCGAGCTTCCATCCTCCAGCTTGATGATGTCGTAGACGCGATCGTAGATCGTGAAGAAGGCTTGGTTGACCTCTTCCACCTTCTGGAGCACCCAGTCGGGACGCTCTACCATATCGATCAGGAGCGTCTGGGGGTCGCGCAATGCCGCGACGATGTCGATGTTCTCGATCAAGTCGGGACAGCCCACCAGGTATTTCCCACGGGCGAGCACTGTGCACGCCTTGAGCGTGGCTTCGGTGATACGCCACCAGCGACCGTCGGGGTCAAACCGCAGCGATGGATGTCTCTCGGGGTCGGTCGGGTCGATCATCGGGAGGTACCATACCGTATCCTCAGCCAAACTAGCCTCACCACCGAGGTAGAGCGCCAACGACCCAGGGCCAACATCAGTTGTGGCGACCGGCAGCAAGTCCGCCAGGTAGGTCTGCTTAGCCAAACGATGATGGTTCCAGCGCGCCTTCCACTCCGGCTGGGTATAGTAATGGATAACATCCGGCGCCACGCCCGGATCCTCCACAGGTTCGTGGGGAATCGCCCGCGGCAGAGGCGATCCCCATAGGATCAGCCCATCGTGTCGCCACCAGTCGATGAAGTGCCGCCTGGTGGTTTCGCACTCTTGCTTCCAAGCACATGTCATGGTTGACGTCTCCTTAGGGAGGCGGGGTAAGGGACTAAGGGATGGGGGATTCGGCGGGAGCATCCGTCCCAATCACTCTCACTGGTCCCTAAAATCCGACGGCTTGCCCGTCCTTGCGCCAGTCAGTACCGGCGCAGTAGCCGTCATTCATGCGGTAGATGAGCTGGGCGCCGCCGAAGAGCCCCGGACCAACGTTTTCCTGGACTGTATGCCCACGCACACGCAGCGCTTCCGCCACTTCAGGCGCGAATCCCATCTCGAGCTTGAGACTCATATCCTCATCTACGTACCACCGTGGTCCGTCGGAGGCGGCTTGCGGGTTCTGATTGTAGTCGAAGAGGCGCACCATCATCTGCACGTGCCCCTGCGGCTGCATATGCCCGCCCATCACGCCGAAGCTCATCAGCGGCTCTCCCCCTGGACGTGTGGCGAAGGCTGGGATGATTGTGTGGTACGGACGCTTGCCACCGGCGACGCGGTTGGGATGTCCTTCCTCAAGGCGGAAGCCTGCACCTCGGTTCTGCAGCGCGATCCCGGTCCCGGGAATGACGATACCCGATCCAAAGCCCATGTAGTTCGACTGGATGTAGGAGACCATCATTCCGCTTGCATCGGCAGCGGTGAGATAGACGGTGCCGTGATCCGTCTCCAGCGCCGATGATGGAAACCGTGCCTGATCCAGCGTGATCTCCTGGGCGCGGTCCGCCAAAAACCCCGGCTCAAGCAGTGCCTCGGGCGCAACCTCCATCCAACCCGGATCTGCGATATGGCGGTGCGCCTCCGCAAAGCCCACTTTCATCGCTTCCACCTGTAGATGGATACTGTCTATGGAGTCGACCGGATACCGAGATAATTCGAAATGCTCCAGGATGCCCAACGTGATCAGCGCCGCGAGCCCCTGACCGTTCGGCGGGATCTCGTGGAGGCAAGCGTCCCGGTAGGGTTGCGCCATCGGCGTCACCCACTCCGGCGCGTGAGTCCCCAAGTCCTCCTCCGTCATCAACCCTCCGGTGGTGCGCGCGTGCGCCGCGATCTTGTCAGCCAGTGTCCCGCGATAGAACGCCTCGCCGTGTGTGGCTGCGATCAACTCTAGCGTCGCCGCGTGGTCCGGCGACCGGAACCGCCCTCCAGGTCTCGGCGCGTGTCCCCCGGGCAGGAATGTGTCCGCAAACGAGGGGAATGCCGCATAGCGCCGCTCCGCTCCCGCCCAACCGCGAGCCGTGATTGGCGACACCGGATACCCTTCGCGCGCATACCGTATGGCGTCCACGAACAACTCGGAAAAGGATAGCTCTCCAAACCGGTCAGAGAGCGCCACCCACGCACTCACCGCCCCCGGCACCGTCACCGGATCCCAGCCCACCGTGGGCATCTGCGCTAACCCGGCAAAGCGCTCCGGTGTCAGTGCCCGAGGTGAGCGCCCCGATGCGTTCAGGCCTACAAGCTGCCGCCCATCCCACACGATCGCAAACGCGTCGCTCCCGATCCCGTTGCTCGTCGGCTCCACCACCGTCAGCGCGATCGCTGTCGCCAGTGCCGCATCCACGGCATTGCCCCCCTTGCGCAGGGCCTGTAGCCCTGCCTCCGCCGCTAGCGGCTGCGACGTCGCGACGACGTTGTCCGCCAGCACCGGCATCCGCTGCGACCGGTACGGAAACTCCCACGAAAGGGTCATCTCATCTCCTTCGATCACTTAGGACTCCATCAGATCGGTCTCGACGATTGAACCGGTAGCCGGATCGAGCCTGAGGGTCTTGATCTCGAATCCGTTCAGCGCTACAGGCATCGTCACCTCTAGACCCGGCACCGAGAGCACTGTTCGTCGCCTGTGACCGGTCGGTTCGAACAGCCTGATGATGTACCCGTTCCCATCCTCTGCTTGCTTAAACGCCGCTAGCTGCACGACGTCGTCATCAAGGAGCAGTCCCGGATGCGGCTTGACGCCCTCCCCGTGGGGGAAGAACGAGAGCGCGAACGGACGCTCGTTCTGGACCAGCGCCTCGCGGTCGATGGCCTCAAGCCGCTCCTGCACGGCGCCCGCATTGAGCCAGAAGTGGTACAGCCGTTCTCCCTGATCGATGCGTGGGGTGAACCGGTCCTGAGGCACCACGGGCCGATCGCCGATTGGATGCCCCGAGTAGGCCGGTGACCGCAGAAGGGTGAGCCGAAGTTCGCCACCTGAGAAGTCTGAGCCATAGGTCCCGTCATTGATGCAGGTTAGCGCCCTGTCCGCAAGCGGATCGACAACCGCAACCCACTTCTGAGCCACAGCTTCATCGCCATTGACCGGGAGCTCCCCGACGCCGTACGCGACTTGGCCCATATAGGCTGCAGTCGGCATCGCCGTCGGCACCGATAGCTTGAGCATCCGATCCTTCTCCAACCACAGAACCCGCATGTCCAGGCCCAACTCCGTCCCCCGCTTGGGCAGCAGATAGCGCGTACATATCGCGGAACGCCCGTACCCGAAGACGGCCTCAATCACCGTGCGGACATCGCCATCCTCGATAACGCGCACCGCGGGTAGCTCTGCGACGCGCACACCGGAGAAGGCAGCGCTTTCGACAGGTGTCATCAATGAGAACGCACCCAGGACGTCGCGGTAGGCTCGTGTACGCATGCCCCACGGGTCCTCGTCATCGCTGATCACCAGAGCGGCGAGAGCGCCTGGCGCCAGGTAGTCAACCCCCCGAACCCGGTACCGGTCGATCAGGCCCGACGCGGCATTGATGATGACCTCCAGCTCGTCCGTCTGGAAGTGGAAGACGCCATCCTGCTCCATCAGCGCCACAGACGGCTTCTCGGGCAGTACCTCGAGGCGGCAGTCAAAGCGACTCATCCGGCTTGGCGCCAAGACCGCGTTGAACACGACCTTCTTCCGCCAATCCAGGTTCAGGTTCCCTGCTTCCTTCTCAACCTGCGTCGGCAGAGCCACGCCATCCTGCATCGCAACCGCCTGGGTATAGGTGTCGTCCCAGTTTTGGTCCGCCATCTGGAACTCACAAGCGACTGTGGTGGTGATGGCATAGGGATGTGGGTTGTAGACCAGGATCGGGATCTCACCCTCGGCAGCTCTGGGCTGCCCCTGAGCCAGTGCGAAGAACGTCCGCGCGCGCAACCGCGACAACGTCTCCAGTCCATGTCCCAACACGCGCAGAGACATTTCCTCCACCGGTTGCACCGAGGAACCGGGAAGGATGTCGTGGAACTCCGAAAAAAGCAGATCACGCTGCGCCGCCGCGAGGTCCGCCTTCGGATAGTCCAGGATCCCCTGCAGCGCTGCCGTCGATGCCATCTTCTCCGCCGAATACAGCGCGCTCTCCAGGGCCCGATGCTGCTGCTTGATCCGCACCTGGCTTGTGTAGCATCCCACGGCCCACGGATTGATGTCACGTTCGTGCCTTGGCAGGGCATCCCAGCCTCGCTCCGACAATAGGTTAGCGAAGTAGGCCTCAGGTGTGGAGTGCACGATTTGCGTTTGCTCGGTCTCAGCGATCAACGCTTCCAGGTCCTGAACGTCTATCCGTGACGGCCCTCCGCCATGGTCTCCTACGCCCCATAGCAGCAGGCTGACATCGCGATCCGGATACTCTCCCAGAAAGCCCTCGACCTTCTTTCGCGCTCCACCGAGCGCTGACAGATACCACACCATCGTACGATGGCCTACGACCTCCGAGCCGTCGTAGCCCACCCAGGCAAAGTCGCTGTCGGGAAGGTGGCAGTCGCCCTCCGAGGGGCGGCAGAAGACGTAGCTGTCATACCCGCTCTTGGCCATGATCTGAACCAGGCCCCGCGTGTGGCCAAAAGGGTCGAAGTTGATTGCTGTGGTCGGATGCGCCCCGAACTCCCCGTCGAAGTAGCGCCTGCCCACCAGGATCTGGCGCACGAACGACTCTCCACTGGGCATGTTGCAGTCCGGCTGGAGGAACCAGCCCCCCATGATGTGCCAGCGCCCTTCGCGAACCAGGCGCTGGATTCGCGCGAACAGCTCAGGCTCATAGGTCTCGACCCATTGGTAG
>JALOOJ010000005.1 GCA_025454475.1 Anaerolineae bacterium | reverse complement strand
GCCCTCGACCCCCAGCTCACGCACGAAGTGCTGGATATGATCCTGGCGCTCAAGCAGCAGCGTCGCGACCTGATCCTGGTGACCCATGAGATGGCATTCGCCCGGATCGCCGCCGACCATGTGCTGTATATCGATGGCGGCAAGCTGGTGGAACACGGGCCGGCCGAACAACTCTTCACAGACCCTCAGACACCCGAGCTTCGCGCGTTTCTGCAACACATTCTTTCCTGACTCTGCGGGGACTCAGGATCGCCGGACTGCCGAGTTCCAGATTGACATTTCCGCGCCTCACCTTTATACTGTGCATAGTTCTGGAGGTATCTGATCCGATGGTGACCGACAGCAACTCCCGACACTAACCCAAGATCCTTGGGAATCTGCGTGATAGCCCACGCAGGTGCTGCCCATGGTCGTGGTTCGCCAGGCCCCTGAATCGGGTCCGGCGCCGTCGGTGTTGCGGGAGTGCGCTGTCGCAGTGCGTCTCTTCGTGCGTATTGATCTCTGGGCCGTGGACGTCTGTGACGTCCGCGGCCTTTTGTTTTCCGGACACACAAAGGACCATCGATGAAGATACCGCTACACCGCTACTGGAAGCTGCTGCACACGTACCTGCGCCCGTTGTGGCGACAGATGCTCGTCCTCGCACTGCTGCTAGCGCTCAAGATCGCGTCGCGGCTAATCAACCCGCAGATCGTGCGTGGGTTCTTGGATCAGGCCATGGCGGGTGCGCCGACGGCCTCGCTGCTGCGCTATGGGGCGTTCTTTCTTGCCATCGCTGCCCTGACCCAGATTCTGACCATTGTCAACGTCACTGTTGGCGAGCGGGTAGCGTGGACCGCCACGAACGCGCTGCGGCTCGATCTGCTGCGCCACTGCCTCGGCCTCGACATGGTGTTCCACAAGGCCCACCGGCCCGGCGAGTTGACCGAGCGCATCGACACCGATGTCGACGCGCTGTCGAACTTCTTCTCAAGCTTCGTCATCAGCATCATCGGAAACGGCATCCTGGCGGGCGGCATCCTGATCCTCTTCTTCCGGCAGGGGTGGCGCTACGGCGTACCCTTCACGCTCTACGCCGTAATCGGGATGCTCGTCCTGGTCCGGCTCGCCGATCTCGCCACGCCGTTCTGGACCCGGCTCCACGAGATCCAGGCCCAGTTCTACGGGTTCCTGGAGGAGCAGTTCTCAGGGACAGAGGACATCCGCGCTAACGGCGCCCAGGGTTATGTCATGCGCTCCCTGTACAAGTACTTTCAACAATGGCTGCCGATCAACCGCAATGCCAGCCTGGCCGGCTATGCCGGCTGGATGACCAACGCCGCCCTCGTCGCCGCAGGAGAGATGCTGGCCTATGCGCTTTCGGGCTACTACTTCTTCCGCGGGGAGCTCACCATCGGCGAGGCCTATATGATCGGCAGCTATATGGGGTTGCTCTTCGGGCAAATCGCCGACATCCGCTGGCAGGTCAATGACCTGCAGCATGCCGAGGCCGGGATCGGCCGCATCCAGCAGCTCTTTGATCTGCGGTCACGGCTGGTCGATGGCACGGGCGGTCCGCTGCCCGCTGGCGCACTCTCGGTCGCCTTCCACGATGTCTCTTTTGCCTATGACGATCGCGTCGAGGCACCGCTGGCAGCAGCGGACGGCGCTGCACCAAATGGCAATGATCGCGTTCTGCATGCACTCACCTTCGATGTAGCTCCGGGCCGCGTGTTGGGGCTTCTCGGGCGCACCGGCAGCGGCAAGACCACGCTCGCCAGGCTCCTACTACGCCTCTACGATCCCACCGAGGGCCAGATCCGCCTGGGTGACCGCGCCCTGACTGACACAACGGTTCAGGATCTCCGCGATCGGGTCACCCTGGTGACGCAGGAGGTGCAGCTCTTCCAGGCCAGCGTGCGCGACAACCTGGCGCTCTTCAACCCTGCCGTCTCCGATGCCGCGATCGAGCGCACCTTGCTGCAGTTAGGCCTCGGAGAGTGGCTGCGCGCGCTTCCAGGTGGCCTGGACACCGAACTCGCCTCCGATGGCGGCGGGCTCTCGGCAGGACAGGCGCAACTCCTGGCTTTCGCGCGGGCCTTCCTGGCTAACCCCGATGTGGTGATCCTCGATGAGGCGTCGTCGCGGCTGGACCCGGCGACAGAACAGCTCATCGAGCGCGCCGTGGATCTGTTGCTGGCGGACAGGACGGGTATCATCATCGCTCACCGCCTGCCC
Source organism: Anaerolineae bacterium (assembly GCA_025454475.1). GTDB lineage: Bacteria > Chloroflexota > Anaerolineae > B4-G1 > SLSP01 > PWVB01. Next base: position 46,656 of record JALOOJ010000005.1, on the reverse strand, counting down.
ACGGTTCAGCGCGCCGATAAGATCCTGATCTTGGAGGACGGTCGTAGCATTGAGTTCGGCGACCGTGCACGACTGGCTGCCGACCCCGGGTCACACTTTCACCATCTCCTGCAGACCGGCATGCAGGATGTGCTCGCATAAGGAAGACTTCCGATGACTGCTATCCCACAGAGCGCCTCACGTATCCCCGCGGCAAGACCCGCATTGCGCACAGGCCAGATGATCTGGCGCCTGATCGCGTACAAGCCCTGGCTGTCGGTCGCCTTCCTCGCCGTATGGGTGGTGATCCATATCGGCGAGCTGGCGCCTCGCATCATGACCAAGCTCTTCTTTGACACACTCACCGGCGACAGACCCTTCCGCTTCGGAGTCACGGGTATTGTCATCCTGGTGCTGGTCACACGCATCGCTCACATCATCACCATCGGCACCGGCGCTGTCGTCTGCGCGCGAAGCAAGTTCACCGCAGGATCGCTCCTGCGGCGAAACCTGTTGGCCCGCATCCTGAACCAGCCCGGTGCCAAGGCGATCCCGGACTCACCCGGCGAGGCGCTAAACACCATCCGTGACGACGTCGGTGAGATAGAGATGACACTCGGGTGGCTGGCAGACCAAATCGCGATCATGGCTTATACGCTCGTGACCCTGGGGCTGATGATCGCCATCGATGCCAGGATCGCGCTCCTGTCCCTGATCCCGCTTGCCGCCGTGATCCTGATCTCCCGCGTGATGGCGACCCATGCCGAGCGCTACCGGAAGATCAGTCGTGCGGCGACAGCCCGCTTCAGTGGAGCCCTGAACGAGATCCTGGGTGCCGTGCAGGCAGTCAAAGTCGCTGGCGCCGACGTCCACGTCGCAGGGCATGTCGACCGGCTCGCCAAGGGCAGGCAGGATGCGATGGTGCGCGACCGGTCGCTCAACCAGGTGCTCTACTCGATGTGCGAAGAAGCCGGCGCACTCAGCACCGGTTTCATCCTGATGCTCATCGCGGATGCTATCCGTAGTGACACCTTCACCATCGGTGACTTCGCCTTCTTTGCCACCTGCCTGGACAGTTTCACGATGCTCATCGTCGAGGCCGGCGGCTTCACGACCCGGTTCAAGCAGGTCGGCGTCGCGTTCAAACGCCTGATGGCGCTCATGCAGGGCGACACCCAGTCGGTCCCACAAGCCGAGCTCAGCGAGCTGCTTGTGGCGTCCCACCCGATCTACTTGCGCGGCGCACTTCCCGAGATCACTATGCCGGACAGGGACGCCCGGGATCGGCTGGCGTCGCTTGGCGTGCGCGGCCTGACATATAAGTACATGACCAACGGCAACGGAACACCGCACGGGATTGAGGACATAAGCTTCACGGTACACCGGGGGGACTTTGTCGTCATCACCGGACGCGTAGGGTCGGGAAAGACCACGCTGTTGCGGGCCCTACTGGGGCTGCTTCCCGCGCAAGGCGGAACGGCCCTGTGGAACGAAATTCCGGTCGAGGACCCGGCCTCGTTTTTTGCTCCGCCTCGCACGGCCTACACCGCACAGATCCCACACCTGTTCAGTGCATCGCTACGTGACAACATCTTGATGGGCCTCCCGGAGGATCGCGTCGACCTGGTCCAGGCGATTCGGCTCGCGGCCCTCGAACCCGACATGGCTCACATGCCCAACGGCCTGGACACCGTCATCGGGCCAAGAGGCGTCCGGCTGTCGGGCGGACAGCGCCAACGCACAGCCGCTGCGCGCATGTTCGTGCGGGAGCCGGAGCTCCTCGTCTTCGACGATCTGTCCAGCGCCCTGGATGTGGAGACGGAGCAGGCGCTGTGGGAGGGCATCTTCTCTCAGACAGTCGGTGATCGAGGCGCGACGTGCCTGGTCGTATCACACCGTCGCCCGGCGCTCCACCGCGCCGATACCATCCTGGTGCTTCGGGATGGTCGCATCGATGCGGCAGGCACGCTTGACGAGCTCCTGGCCACAAACGAGGAGATGCGCCGAATATGGGGTTGAGCAAGCGTACCCAGCGGGTCTGTGATTCGCATAGTGTCCACAAGCTATGGTGTCGCACCCAGAAAAGGATGATGCAGTGACAGTCAAGACACGGCAGTACTCAGGTCCCGATGACTTTACGGCAATCAGCAACTTCCTGATTGCGCACTACCTACCGAACAACCAAGACGGCAATTGGCTTCAGCCCGAATGGGAGTATATGCACACCCACCCGAATCTCGACGTAACCGCCCTCGACAGGATTCGCATCTGGGAAGCGGTGTCGCCTACCGGCGAGGCCGGCGCTATCGTGGGTGTTGTGAACTACGAAAGCAAGCTCGGTGAAGCCTACTTCCAGGTCAAGCCAGGGCACGAAGCCCTGAGGCCCGAGATGCTGGCCTACGCAGAAGCCAACCTCCATGGCGTCACGCCCGATGGGCAGCGATATCTGCACGCCTACGTCAATGACTTCGATACGGAGCTCGAGACCCTGGTCCGAGCCCGTGGCTATGAGCTGAAACCGGATTGGGGAAGGCCGATGTCTCGGTTCATGATACCGGATCTGTTCCCGGCCATCAAGGTCCCTGAGGGCTTCCGGCTGAAAAGCCTCGCCGATGAGAACGACCTGTGGAAGGTTCACAGGGTTCTCTGGCGCGGTTTCAACCACGCGGGCGAACCGGTTGAGGAGGGTATCGAGGGGCGGCGGAAGCAGGCGTCGAGCCCCAATTACCGTAACGACCTCAAGATCGTGGTCGAGGCGCCGAATGGCGACTTCGTCTCGTTCTGCGGCATGTGGCACGATCGCACCAACGCCATCGCCTACGTCGAGCCCGTGGCAACCGATCCCGACTACCGGCGGATGGGGCTTGGCAGAGCCGCCGTACTGGAGGGCATCCGGCGTTGCGGCGCAGAGGGCGCCACCGTCGCCTTCGTCGGCTCGGACCAGCGATTCTACAAGGCGCTCGGCTTCGAGGTCCTCTATACCACCAACTGCTGGACGAGAGTCCTATAGCGCGAGCGCGCCTATAGGGGCCGTACGAGGAACGCCATCTTGCCAACCGCGCACCAGGAGTGCTCTCAGTGCCGGTGACTTTCCGTCGCCTTCTGAGGCGCGTCCCCGGCAGTTTCTGCTAAGCTCAGCGGCAAGCCGGCGTGGAGACCGGATTGACATATCTGCCGGTGCGGCATACCCTTAGGTCGTGGTAATCAAGCGACAAGGAGGCTGATACTATGACCGGATACGTTGGACCGATTGAAAAGCAGACCCTTGACAATGGCTATTTCCGCCAGGTGTTGTTCACTGGTGAACACCTGCAGCTCGTCGTGATGTGCCTGCAAGGGGGCGAGGAGATCGGCAACGAGATACACGGCGATGTCGATCAGTTCTTCCGAATCGAGGAGGGCGAGGCGAAATTCGTGTTCAGCGGCGCCGAAGAGCATGTTGTTGGCGATGGCGATGCCGTCGTAGTGCCGGCGGGCACCTGGCACAACGTCATCAACACCTCCGCGACCGAGAGGCTTAGGCTCTACACGATCTACACGCCGCCCAACCACCCGGATGGCACAGTGCACAAGACAAAGGCCGAAGCCGACGCCGCGGAGCACGACCACTAGCCCAAGTGGTGCCCACCCAGGTGCCGGGGACCTCGGAAGGTCCCCGGCACCGCGAGCATAGTCGTTGGTCTCTTGCAGCGCGTCTGCCACAGTGTCCTCTGGAAGGTACACTATGCCCCAACAGAAGGTGAAAGTCGGCGTAGTAGGCTGCGGCGTGGTCGCCACGGCTTACTACCTGCCCTATCTTATGCGCATGGAGACGGTGGACCTGGTCGCCGTCTGTGACCGCTACGAGACTCGCACGGCGGCGACCGCGCGCCTCTTCGGCGCCAGGGAGCAATACCTCGACTACGATGACATGATCGACCGGGCCGACATCGAGGCCGTCTTCATCCTCACCGCGCCGGGGACACACGTGCCGTTCACGCTGAAGGCCGTCGGAGCAAGGAAGCATGTGCTGATCCAGAAGCCGATGGCGACCGACATGGACGATGCCCGGAGGATCGCGGCCGCCATCCGCGAGGCAGGCGTCAAGGCCATCATCGAGCCCAGCTCCAATACGCTCCTCGACCCGGACACCGCCCTCGTGCACGATCTAGTGAAGAAGGGCGTGTTGGGCGACGTTCTCTGGTTCTCCCTCGCCTGGACCGGGCCTGCGATCTACGGTCCCGCACTGGGAAGCAATCCCTATGGACAGGACGCCTTCTACACCAAGGACAGCGGCGGCTTCCTCTTCGATCTGCCCTACGCCCCCACCCAGATCGTCTCAGCCCTGGGACCCTGCAAGAGCGTCTATGCCAAGGCCACCATCGGCGTCAAGGAAGCCGATATCGTGCCGGAGGAGAAGTACGACGAGTTCCTGGCAAGCGTGACGGACCCCAATCGCGCCAACTACTGGGACGTCGTCGTCGACCTCCCACGCACCAAGCACGTGCAGATGGAGGCTGTCGACCAGGCCTACTCGCTCTACGAGATGGCAGACGGCAGTGTGGGCACTTGTCACGTCGGCCGGATCTACCACCCGGTGCTGCCCGGGACCGGCGGCGGTGGGCTGCAGGTGTTCGGTACCGACGGCAACCTGCTCTTCGGCGCCGGCTACACTGCGTCCATCATCTCCAGGCACAAAGCCCTGCTCCCGCATGTCGACGCAGATGGGTGGTTCCACATCCCGGCACGCGGCGATGCGAGCCGGGCAAAGTGGCCTCAACCCACGCCGGGTGCGTTCAACTACTACCACGCGTCAACACAACACCTGATTGACTGTATCCTGGAGGACCGCGAGCCCATCGTCAACGTCGACTGGGGCCTGCATATCACGGAAATGATGGCCGGCGCACTGGAATCCTCGCTCACCGGCGAGCGTTATGATATGACGACAACCCTCGCGAGTCACGGGACTGGTGATTGGTGACTGGGGATCAGGTCCGATCTTGCCCAATCCCTAATCACTGATCCCTCGTCACCAAATCCCAATCACTGACACACATCACATCACCACACCTGGAGGTATGACCGATGACAGAGCTGGCAATCGCAAAAGGGCCTTTCGAGCCCACCTGGACGTCATTGCGGGAGTTCACGTGTCCCGACTGGTTTCGGGATGCAAAGTTCGGCATCTGGTCGCACTGGGGACCCCAGGCCGTGCCCATGTACGGAGACTGGTACGCACGGCACATGTATGAGGAGGGCCACGACCAGTACCGCTACCATTGGCGCACCTACGGCCACCCGTCAAAGGTCGGCTACAAGGACATCGTCCAGCAGTGGAAGGCCGAGGCCTTTGACCCTGAGGGACTGATGGATCTGTTTGTCGATGCCGGCGCCAAGTACTTCGTTGCTCAGGCAGCGCATCACGACAACTTCCACAACTGGAATTCGACGCATCACCGCTGGAACTCGGTCAACTTCGGCCCCAAGAAGGACATTGTCGCGCTCTGGGGAGAGGCGGCGCGGGCACGGGGCCTGCGCTTTGGCCTGTCAGAGCATATTGGCGCCAGCTACCACTGGAACCGACCCAGCAAGAACGCGGACACTGCTGGACCCTATGCCGGCGTGCCCTATGACGGCAATGATCCCGCCTTTGCGGATCTCTACATCCCAAACAGTGACGCCCCGGACATGCGCAAGGGAGGGGAATGGTACACGGACAACCCGTGGTGGCACGAGAAGTGGTATGCCTACGTAAAGGAGATCATCGACGTATTCCAGCCAGATCTGCTCTACTCGGACGGCGGTGTGCCCTTTGGCGACTACGGCCTGAACATCATCGCGCACCTCTATAACTCGAGCGCTGCCCTGCACGGTCAGAACGAGGCGGTCTACAATCAGAAGGACCGCAAACCTGAGGTCTTTGCCGTCGGCGTGCTGGATCTGGAGCGCAGCAACCAGCCCGACATCCGCCCCTTTGTCTGGCAGACCGACACCAGTGTGGGCGATTGGTTCTACAACAAGAGAGACGTGTACAAGACCCCCAAGCACGTAGCGGAGACGCTCGTGGATATCGTCAGCAAGAACGGCAACCTTCTCCTTAACATCCCGCAGCGCCCTGACGGCACGCTCGATGACGAGTGCATGCACATCGTGACCTCGACGGCGCGCTGGATCAAGGTGAATGGCGATGGCATCTACGGGACCCGACCCTGGAAGATGTCCGGGGAGGGGCCTTCGGGCGTCATCATCGACAGGTTCCGAGAGGATGCCGTCGCCTGGACGACTGAGGACTTCCGCTTTACCACCAAGAACGGGGATGTCTACGCCTTCATGATGAAGTGGTCAGAGGGCGGGACGACCGCAATCCGCAGCCTGGCTCAGGGCGCTGTGCCCAAGGTAGCCGCGGTATCGCTGCTGGGCGCAGGGTCCGTGCCCTTCCGGCAAACGGCGCGCGGGCTAGTGATCGACCTTCCCGAGCAGAAGCCCTGCGACTACACGCAGTGCTTCCACGTCACGTTCGCCTAATGCGATAGATAAGGAGGCCCTGAGCCCTGTGAGCAACTATGCCGCGGCAAACAAAGAGGCCTGGGAAGAGGCCTTCGAGGTACATAAGCGGGGCCGAAAGGTCGACCTGGTCGACGTGCTTCTGGCCCCCGAGGGAACGTTCCTCGACGCGCCGGTGTTGGCGGCCCTCGGCAAAATCGGCGTCGCCGGCAAAGCCGTCGGACAGCTCTGCTGCAACAACGGGCGGGAGTTGCTCTCGATCGTCAAGTTGGGTGCCAGATCCGGTGTAGGTTTCGATATCGCCGCGAACTTCATCGAGGAAGGGAGGGCGCTCGCCGAGAAGACGGAGCTAAATGGGCGCTTTGTCTGTACCGACATCGCGGACATTGCGCCCGGATATAATGGCGCGTTCGATATCGTCTTCGTCTCTGCCGGTGCCATGACCTGGTTTCAGGATCTCGGGGCGTTCTTCGAGAAGGCCTCGCAGGTCCTGGCCCCTGAGGGCTACCTACTCGTCCACGAGATCCACCCCTTCGTCAATATGCTGGCTACCAAGGACGAGCCAGGCTTCGATGCGGACCATCCCGACAAGGTCGTGTACTCCTACTTCAGGGCGGACCCGTGGGTGGAAACCGACGGTATGGACTACGTCGGCGGCACCACCTATCCCTCGAAGCCGTTCTATAGCTTCTCATACACGATGGAGACAATCGTTAATGCCGTTGCCCAGAGCGGCTTGACGATTGCCGAAATGCACGAGTATCCCGAGGATATCTCCGCAGGATTCGGACACCTGAACGACCGCGGCTTCCCGCTTTCCTTCGTGCTGTTGGCCAGTAAGGGATCACGGTGAGCGACGGGAAAGTCACTGACATCGCAGAGCCGTTGCTCGATGGCATCGGGCGTGAGGACATCACGATCACCGACATCAGGGTAACTCCCCTCAGCTACCGCCCCAGCGATGGCTCTTACGTGCACGAGTGCGGTCCGGTGGTGCTGACCAAGGTTGACGTCAACGTTGTGGAGGTCTTCACGGCTCAGGGCCTGGTAGGCATTGGTCCTGGAGAGGGACGGCTTACAGGCGACGTCTCGTGCCTGGTCGGAGAGAATCCCTTTGACGTGGTCCGCCGGAGCCTGGCGAATGGTCTCGATGTGGCCTGCTGGGATATCATCGGCAAGGCCAAAGGGCAACCGGTCTACGCGCTACTGGCGACGGACACCACTCCCAACCCACAGGTCCACGTCTACGCCAGCGGCGGCGTGATGTGGACCTACTATGATCGCGGCGACGGGAAGCCGTATGGGGTCGACGCCCTGATCGAGGAGGCGCTGCGCTACAAAGCGCTGGGGTTCGACACCTTCAAGTGGCGTCCCGGAACCGATTGGGAAGAGGCCGAGATGACCCCAACCAAGTTGGGGGACATCTGCAGAAAGCTCCGAGAAGCAGTCGGGTCCGACTTCGACCTCGGCCTTGAGAAGAAGGGCTACGATAGCTGGACGTTTGATGAATGCCTGGAGATTGCTCCAATCATCAATGACCTGGGCTTCCTGTTCTTCGAGCAACCGATGGGAGACGAGGGGCCGGCGCAGTTTGAGGATTACCTGAGGATCAAAGAGCGAATGCCCAACGTGATGCTCTGGGGCGGTGAGCGCTTCCGAGGGCTATCGGAAGCTCGCCCCTGGCTGGAGCACCAAGTCTACGATGCGGTACAGACAGACTGCTACCGGCTTGGAGTCACGGAGAACTGGCGCGTGGCCCGTGCCGCCGATGTGTATGGTGTGCGGATGGTGCCCCACAACTGGAGCAGCAGCCTTGGCACTATGGCCAACACGCATCTGGTGGCCGGCGTGCCCAACGGGACTATGTGCGAGTTCTTTATGTATCCCAACGAGTTTCGGGATGGCCTTTTCAAGGACCCCTATCGCCCAGTCGATGGCATGATCACCCTATCCGACAAGCCAGGATTCGGCATGGAGCTGATCGACCATCCCGCGCAGCGCTTCCCCTATATCCCCGGGCCCAACACTGTGGCTAATCCCCGCTTCCCCCACGCATGGGAACGAGCGAGGGCCAGGGAAGAGCAGGTCAGACGGCGCTACGCGGCGTAGGTGCATGTCGCCGTCATTACGGTATGGCGACGGCCTATCGGTCGCGCAATACAAGAGGGCGAAGCATCCGCTTCGCCCTCTTGTGCGCTATACCAGCTCCCAGCTGGCTGGATTACCTGCTATGGGCGAGCGCCCAGCGTCACCGACAGCGTGACCGGCTCGTCGCCCCGTAGCACCGTGATTTCAAGTACCTGACCAGGCTCGGTCTCCAGGACCAGGTAGGTGTTGAGATCTGAGAAGTTCTGGATCGGTCGACCATCGATCTCGATGATCAGATCGCCACCCTTCCCCGTCTCCACGTCCGCGCCTACGAGTCCTGCCTCATCCGCAGGGCCGCCTGGCGTCACGCTGATCACGTACGCGCCTTGCGTCTGCGACACACCGTAGAGCTCCATGTCGGCCAACGTGATCTCACCGTCAAAGCTGACACCCATATAGGAGTAGGTTACCTCGCCGTCCTCGATCAAGCTTGGCGCTACGCGCTTGACGACATCAATCGGGATCGAGAAGCCGACACCTGAGCCGGTGCCCGACGTACTCGCGATGGCGGCGTTGACTCCGATCACCTCCCCCTCAAGGTTGAGCAGCGGGCCTCCTGAGTTTCCGGGATTGATCGGAGCATCAGTCTGGATCACCTGGGGCAGGCTATAGGTGCTGCCCGTCGTGGTCGTCCGCTGCGAGGGCAGGCTCCGCCCCAGCCCGCTGACGATCCCCAGCGTCATCGTGCCCTGCTCGCCAAAGGGACTGCCGATAGCGACTGCGTATTGGCCGACCTCGACGGGAGCACTGGCCAGGGTAACCGCCTTGACCCCATCTGGAAGGGCCGCAACCTTCAGGACCGCCAGGTCGCTGTCCAGATCGGTGCCAATGAGCTCGGCGTTTTGCCGGTCGCCGTTCGAGAACACGACCTCGTAGGTGTTGCCGGCAGCCACAACGTGGCTGTTGGTCACGATGTAGCCGTCCTCATCATAAACAAAACCACTCCCGCTGCCACCCGATGCGGCGAAACCACTGCCGCCGGAGGTCACAGCGATGTAGACGACGGAGGGGTTGACCTCCTTGTACAGCGTGACCAGCGTATCCTGCAGGACGGTCGCAGCGTCTGCACTCGCCGCCTTTGTCTCGACCTCAGGTGTAGCCGGCTGCACCACGGGCACGACGTCAACCCGCTCCGTGAGAGTTGATGCCAACTCCCTGCCTGTCGTCACGCCCTGCGGCGAGCCTTTGGTTGTCCCGATACGACCAGTCTCAGTCGATAAGGGTGCGCAGGCCGCCAATCCCAATATGACTACCATGGCGACACTAGCCAATCTGCCGATTCGTATGTTCTTCATAGTATTACCTCCCAATGCACGCTCGCATAGCGTGCGCTCTATTCTGCGCGTGGCTGCTCGTCTCCCTCGCAACCTGCGTTCTTATGACTAGACTACCCCATCTGGCTGAAGATTACCTGTAAGCTGACTAAGAGTATGCTGAGAGTCCTGCCTATCCGGTCCGGCCCAGAGAGGGGCGGGCCAGTGGGAGCAGGCGGAATGCTCTCACTAGCCCGCCGGAAGGAAGAGTATCCTCAGATCAGCTCAGGGAGAGGGCTGAGTTGATGAAAGGAGCTGGCAAAACCCAGACGAGCCAGCGCGGCCTCCCAATGTGATTGAGGTCCGGGAGCAGGCCAGCCGGAGCATGTACTCCGGCTGGCTCGCCGTGTCTCATCCAGGTGTCGTTCCATCTAGGTCAGCTCTGCGATACCGCACCTCCTTTCACACTAAGCGCATCCCCACCGAATCCATGTCGTTTGTAGTCTGTACAGCTTCACCCTACCAGAACACCCTGAGAAACGGGTAAGAGGATGCTGAGAACCGGCTAAGAGCAGGGATGACCCGACTGGAGACCAACGCCCAGACACTCTGGACCTAACCGATTATTAACGAAATCACGCCCCAATACACAGAGCGCTCCAGGCATAACCGATGCTCGGAGCGCTCTGTGTTGTAGCCTACAACAACCAGAGCCTCCCTACACTTCGACGGCGAACTCCGAGGTCGCCAGGGCATAGTCCAGTGAGGGCGCCATTGTAAACAGCGTATCGAGATGCATCATCTCGTAGAAGATCCGGATAGGGTTGCCTTCGGGACAGACCAGCGTGACCGTACAGTCGCTCGTCTGCGTGCATTTGAGCAGGTGCAGGAGCGGGTAATCCCCGTCTGCGTCGACGACCCGGACGCTGGATAAGTCGATGATGAAACGCACAACACCTGCGTCCAGCAACCGGTCAAGCGCCTCGGTCAGGAGTGGCGCACTGAAGGCATCCATGCGATCCCTCAACGTCACAATGGCCGCGTCGTCGTACCTCTCCACATCCGCGATGTCCCGAATCGTGCGCTCAATCATGAATGACCACGTCCTTTCATGCGGCCGGAGGGCCGGCGACTCAGCAAGTAGCATTGGCAACTCCGTTTCATCGAAGCGACTTGTGTTCGACACGATCATACCGTTCTCTTACTATTCATTATAGCGCAGTCGGGGTCGTAAGGGGTTACCTGCATGTTGCGACAACGTTACTGGTATTGACGGGGACTGTTTGACGCGCATAGCACTCATCTCTATAATGCGCTCGGCAGGGACTGGTGACCAGGGATCAGGGAAAGGGTCCGGACGCATCCTATCCCTTGTCCCTCATTACAAGTCCCTAGTCCCTTATCACCAGTCACCCATCCCTGCGACGAGGACTTGGCGCTATGACGCCCCTGATGTTGTTCGCAGCAGCTTGGATGTGCGGTATCGCACTCGCCCGCTGGGTGGATGTCCCCGCCGTCTGGTTCCTGTCGCCCCTCCCGCTCGCGCTGGCGCTACTTATCGGCTGGGGCGATCGTCATATGGCTCGCCGCGCTGCCGCGATGCTGATAGGTCTGGCGTTGGGGGCGCTGCGGCTTGGCGCGGCACGGACGGAGATCACGGCCGATCACGTGGCATTCTACCGCGGTCAGGGCGCGGTCGAGATCCAGGGCGTGGTCGTCGCAGAGCCTGATCGGCGTACATCAGACACTCGCCTGCGCGTCCGCGTCGAACGCATCAGCTCATACGCCATCGGGGTTCGGGACGTTGAGGGGAAGCTACTCGTGTACGTGCCGCGCTACCCCGAGGTCGCTTACGGCGATCGCATACAGGTCGCTGGCAATCTGGAAACACCCCCTGTGTTCGCGGACTTCTCCTTCGAGGACTATCTGGCGCGCGAGGGCATCTATGCCCTGCTGCGCAGCACTGGCGCCACTGTAGTAGCGTCGCATCAGGGCAATCCAATCCTCGATCGCTTGCTGCGATTCAAGGAGCACGCACATCGAACCCTGCAGTCGTTGCTCCCTGAACCCCAAGGATCGCTGTTGGCCGGGATTCTGCTAGGTATCGAACAGGGGATTCCTCAAGCGCTCAAGGAGGACTTCGAGACCACCGGCACCAGCCACATCGTCGCGATCTCGGGCTTCAACCTGACGATGGTCGCCGCGTTAGTCACGCAGATAGCGCGCAGGTTACTCCAGCGGCGAGGCGCGTTGCTGGCGGCGCTGCTCGGGATCTGGGGCTATGTGCTGCTGGTGGGTGCACACGCATCGGTGTTCCGCGCGGGCGTGATGTCATCGCTGATCGCGTTGGGCCAGCAGGAGCAACGCCGGGCTCACGGCCCCACATCCCTTGCTGCCGCGGTCGTCGCACTCTCCCTCGCTAACCCCTTTGTGCTCTGGGACACGGGATTCCAGTTGAGCGCCGCAGCCACGTTGGGGATGATGGTGTATGCGCCACTGATGGCAACTTGGGCCACGACACTTCTCGCGCGGCTGCTCAACCAGCAGCGTGCTGAGCGCATCGTGGGCGCGCTAGGCGATGTCTTGATCGTGACCCTGGCTGTCCAGGTCCTCACACTGGGCATCACAGTCAGCAGCTTCCGCGCCATTCCGCTGGTGGCGCCCTTGACGAACTTCCTTATCCTGCCGGCACAGCCCTTCATCATGGTGTTCGGCGGCCTGGCGTTGGGATTCGGCCTGGTCCTGTGGCCACTGGGCCGGTTCTTTGCCTGGATCGCTTGGGTCTTCCTGGCCTACACAACGGGAACAGTGACCCTTACGGCCTCGCTGCCGCTGGCCAGCGTTCCCGTGCCCGCGGTGCCACCGGTGCTGATCTGGGGGTACTACCTACTCCTCGCGACGCTGACGACACTACTCCTGGACAGGGAGCACTTGAAAGCTTGGGCCAGCCAACTGCGCACGCTTCTGGGGTGCGCCAATCCCTACGTCCTTGCGTCGGGTGCCGCCGTAGTTGTTCTGCTGGCGATTTTCCTTGCCGTGCGGCCGGATGGCAAGCTGCATGTGGTGTTCCTGGACACCGGGAAGGGCGATGCCGTTTTCATCCGGACGCCCACAGGGCAACAGGCGTTGATCGACGGGGGCGGGGACTCGCGACAGACGTTGGCCGAGATCGGTCGGCAGATGCCCTTCTATGACCGCAGTCTGGATCTGGTCATCCTGACCTCGCCTGACGATGACCACCTCGGTGGGCTCGTGCCCGTGCTTGAGCGCTATGAGGTCGCCTTCGTCGGGCACGGCCCAGAGGTTCACGTCGACCCAACCTACTCCCGATGGCGCACTCTACTGGAGCAACGCCCGCCGGGGACGACCGGCGCGCTGCAAGCGGGGGATGTCTGGCAGCTTGGATCGGGCGCGGCGCTCAGCGTCCTGTGGCCGCCCCCGGACGAGCAAGGCCCGCTTGTGTTAGAACTCGACTACGGCACGACGCGCATGTTGTTGATGGGCGACGCGACGACTGTGGTCGAGACATCGCTCGCCGAGGCGTATGGTCCGAACCTGCGAAGCCAGGTGCTACAGCTCCCCCGCCAGGGCGCCAAGACATGCTGCTCGGTGGCCCTCCTTCAGGCTGTTGCGCCCGTGGTCGCCGTTGTCCAGGGGGACCGGCTCGATGGTGTGACCGAGGCCAAGCTGATGGATGTGGCGCTCTACCGTACGGCGCAGCAAGGCACGATCGACGTCATCTCGGACGGCAGCGACATCCGCATTCGTGCCCGCCGCTGACGGGGACAGACCATTGAGCTCTCCTTGTTGAGCAATCACCTGCTCCAGCAGAAGAGCTCAATGGTCTCACACGGTTCGACGAATTGCGCTCTGTGCCTACACTAAGGCCACAAGAGGTCACCGCCCTATGAGCTTGATCCGGCTCAACAATATCCACAAAACTTTCGGCGAAGCGCCAGACAAGCCGGTGCCTGTCCTGCGCGAGGTCTACTTCCGCCTGGACCAGGGCGATCGCGTAGGCCTGATCGGCAAGAACGGCGCCGGCAAGACCACGCTGCTCAAGCTGATCCTGGGTCTGGAAACACCCACGGAGGGCACGATCGATGTCGACGCCGGCGTTAGGATCGGGTACTTCTCCCAGTTCTCCCAGCTCGACGGGACGCTCAGCATCCTGGAGGTATTGGACGATGTTTTCGCCGAGATCCACGCGCTGGAAGAGGCCATGCTCGAAGTGGAGATCGCGTTCGAGGAAAACCCGGGCGGCGCGGCGCTGGACCGCCTGATCGCACACCAATCGACGCTCATCGAGGCTATGGAGCACAGTGGTGCGTGGACGTACCAGTACAAGATCGACACGGCGCTGTCGCGCCTTGGGTTCAGCGAGGCGCATCGCACCTGTCCAATCGATTCGCTATCCGGCGGCTGGCGCAATCGCGCCGCGTTGGCCAAGATCCTCCTGGAAGGCCCGGATATCTTGCTAATGGACGAGCCCACCAACTTCCTCGATGTCGAGGGGTTGGCGTGGCTGGAGGGCTGGTTCAGCGACTTCCCGGGCGCCCTGATCTTCGTCACCCATGATCGGCAGTTCCTCGACCGCGTTGCCAACCGGATCGTGGAGGTCGAGGCCTACCACGTCCAGGAGTACGCCGGGAACTACCGTGACTACGTGCGCGAAAAGCCGACGCGCCTCAAGTCGCTTGAGCGGCTGTACGAGCACGAGGCGGAGTTGCTGCTCTATGAGGCGGAGGCAATTGCCGATCGCGAGGAGGCGCGCAGGAACCCCTCACGTGCACTGCAGCGAAAGCTAGCCAACATCAGGAAACAAGCCGACCCGCGCCCTGTCGACAAGATCATTACCTCCATCTACGATCGGCTCTACGTGCCCAATGACATCCTGACCGTGGAGATGCTGGGCAAGGCCTATGGCGACCAGGTACTCTTCAGGGATCTCACCTTTGGGGTCTATCGCGGCGATCGCGTGGCCATCCTCGGTCCGAATGGCTGCGGAAAGACGACGCTGCTCAAGGTCCTGAGCGAGCTTGTGCCTGCAGATTCAGGCCACCTAACCTGGGGCAAAGGCGTGGGCTATGCCTATTACAACCAGATCTTCGAGGAGCTGGACCTTGACGACACGGTCAGCCACGCGGTCAACATCGTCGGGTTGGCATATATCGCGCCGCGCAAGCAGGTCAACCGGTTCCTCTCGATGATGCAGTTCTCGGAGATGGACCTGGCGCAAAAGATCCGCACGCTGTCTGGTGGGCAGCGCGCGCGCGTGGCGCTGGCGAAGTGCCTGCTCTCTGGGGCCGGGCTGGTGATCCTCGACGAACCAACGAACCATCTCGATATGACCAGCACTCAGGTGATGGAACGCGCGCTGGCGCACTTCCCCGGCGCCGTTATCGTCGTCAGCCACGACCGGTTCTTTATCGACAAGGTGGCAACGAAACTCCTGATCTTCGAGGAACCCGCGCAGGTCCGCGAGATCAGTGGCAACTGGACAACATGGCAGGCCGGCAATAGGGTCTAGATCTTGTGCGACCCAGACACGGCAGGAGAGGAGCAAAGGGACCAAAATGACGGATCCGATCTACGCAGACTTCCACGTTCACACGACCTACTCGCCCTGCGGGCGTAAAGAGGCAACACTGGAGGCGATGATCGCGCGAGCGCGCGAGAAGGGTCTGGCGGCTCTGGGTTTCGCCGATCACGTGACCCCTTCCATCGTCCCAGGCTGCAGCTTCTACAACGGACAGCAGCCGGACGTGCTGCGCCGGCAGCGCGCGAGGCTGGAGGCGATGGCACTCCCTGACGATTTCGAGATCCTGTTAGGTGTGGAGGCCGACTACACCCTGACCGGTGCCGGATGCCTGAGTCTGGAGATACTGGGGTTGGTGGAGCACGTGATCTGTGCGGCAAGTCACTTTCATCTGCCCGCTGCGCCCCAGCCCGCAGACGAGTCACCACGAGCCAAGGCCGACCTCTTGGTGCACATGGCACGCGGAATGTTATCGGTGCCGGGTGTCACAGTGTGGGCGCACCCCTTCGATGACAGTGTGATGCAGCCCCTGGAGCCAATCATGGCCGCAATAGGCACAGCGACGCAGGCTGAGCTGATCGAGCTGGCCAATGATCGGGAGGTTGCTGTGGAGATCAACGGTGGCGCCGCGCTGGACCCTGCGTACCGCGAGGCCGCCGAGGCGTTCTTCAGGTTGGCGCGCGCGATGGGGGCGCGTTTTACTGTGACCGCCGACGCACATCATCCCGATGCTTTCGAGCGGCTGGACAGTGCCATGAACTGGGCGCGCGCGATGGGCTTCCGCGATTCGGATTTCCTGACAGCGGATGAGATTCGGGAGCGGTTCGACCGGATGCGGAAGAGCCTTGCTGGCTAACGCTTGCGAAGGTTTCATGCACCTACGCAAGGGTAAAGTGCACGAGGCTACGTTAGGGAGGTCTTTATGGTTGAACGACCGGACATGGCCTGGTTCCGTGCCGCTCGCTGGGGTGTCTTCATGCACTTCCTTGCGCCTAGCTTTCCTGATGGTACCGAAGGGGGACGCGCGGTCGATGCGTGGAATCGACAGGTCGACGCTTTCGATGTTGCTGGTCTCGCCGATCAGTTGGTCGATGTAGGGGCCGGCTACTTCTTCATTACCCTAGGTCAGAATTCGGGCTTCTATCTCTCGCCCAATGCGACCTACGACATCCTGGTGGGACGTCGACCCAGCCGTTGCTCTCAACGCGACTTGGTTGCCGATCTGGCACACGCCCTTAAGCCACGCGGGATTCGGCTGATGGCGTACTTGCCCAGCCACGCGCCGGCGGACGACCGGCTCGCCGTGGAGGGCCTCAGGTGTACACCGGCCTGGGACGCCTCGAAGTGGCAGCTCCGCCCGGGCCGGTACTTGCGGACACTAGAGACAGATGAGCGGTTATCGGTTTTCCAGCGCAACTGGGAGGCCGTGATCCGGGAGTGGTCGCTGCGGTGGGCTGAGCACGTCTCAGGATGGTGGTTCGACGGCTGTTACTTTCCGGAGCGCATGTACGTGCATGAGGACGAGCCCAACTTCCACAGCTTCCGCGCTGCAGTGAAGGCGGGTAACCCCGTAGGTTTGGTCGCGTTCAACCCCGGGGTGCGTGAGGCCTTCGATGCCAACACGGCGTATGAAGACTACACATCCGGCGAGATAGCAGATATGCTTCCGGTCGCGGTGGACGTTCCTTGGCAGGCCCACCCCTTGGGTCGGAGTGACGACGGGCCGCAGTTCCACGTGCTCACCTTCCTCGGGCAGTATTGGTGCCAGGGCCCACCACGATTTCCCAACGCGCTCGTGGTAGGTTACACGCAGTACGTCAACCGGAACCAGGGCGTCATCACGTGGGATGTGCCACACACGCCGGAGGGGCTCATCCCGGAGCCATTCCTGCGCCAGTTGTCTCAGCTGGAGTCAATAGAACAAAGATCCTATTGACTCCACTCCAATATGACGCATTCTGGCAGGTATATGCCCTATCATAAACCTAGTGTGGTGAGTGACGAGGGAGAAGAAGGGTGTGATGGGAAACCGGGATCGCGTTCTGCTCGAAGACGTTGACCGCTACCGCGTTATGGAAGCTCTGTTTGAGGGTGTGCGGGTGGCGCTATCATTTCGCGGAGAGCCCTACTCCCCGGCCTATCTGCAAGGCATTTCCGGTGCAGCGTTCCGCATCGGCGGTATCTGTCCCTGCGCGCCGACCTGTACTGCAGCTATGGACACCCAAGCACTTCCCAGGCTACTCGGCTATGAGATCGATCCTCTGCCCCTCGATGCCCAGGGTATCGACCTCTCGGCAGAGGGAGCGAAAGTCGTGGCTCGGGTCAAGGACGAGATCCGCGCCGGACGGCCCGTCTTGGTGTGGCATGCGTTCACAAACGCCGAGTGGGATGTCGTCGCCGGATTCGACGACACTGAGCACCAGTTCTTTGGTCGCGGCTCCTATGCCGGCCTTGACGCCTATGCCGCAGCCGACCAGATGCGGATGACGAGGGCAGTTGAGCTCTGCCCGGCGTTCGGGGCGATCCTGATCGGCGAGAAGACCGGTACCTTCGATGCCCGTGCGGCTGAGATCGCCGCACTGGAGGAGGCAGTGAGGCACGCCGACACGCACAAGGAAATCCCTTCACCAACTGGCGAATGGGTATTCCTCGAGGGCATCCAGTGCTATGATCGCTGGGTGAAAGACCTGAAGGCCGATCCCAAGAGCGCGGCGTCGATGGGCAGCCGGTACTGCTATGGCATCTACCGAAGCACCCACCGTGCCGCGGCCGGGTTTCTGCAGGAGTTATCGACGAAGTATCCCGAGGCGTGTGATTCGCTGTTGCAGGCTGCCGATGCCTTCGTTGCGGAGGCGGACGCGTTGGATGCCTGCGAGCCTTATCTCAGCTGGGGGGCAGCAATGGTGCTGGGTCCTGATGCGGTCGAGGAAGTTCACCGGCTGTTGAGCCTGGCGCGCGACAGCTATTTGAGAGGGATCCAGGGTATCCGTGCGACACTGGATGTCATCAGGTAGACAAGGAGGCACTGCGATGGAAGCGGAGATCCGGAAGAGGGATGCATTTGTGGTTGTTGGTATGAAGTACCGGGGCAGAAATGAGGCCAACCAGATTCCCGCGCTTTGGGATGTCTTCATGCCGCGTGCTCACGAGATTCCGGCGAAGGTAAATGAGCGTGTTGCCTATGGTGTTATGGGAAACTACGACGAAGCCACGGGGGAGTTTGACTATGTCGCCGGGTACGAAGTCAGCGCCACCGACCACATCCCGGAGGGTATGACCTCCTGGGCGATTCCTGCGCAGACCTATGCGGTCTTGCCCACCACGCTGCCCACGCTACATGAGACCTACGGCCAGATATACGAGACTTGGCTCCCGCAGTCGGGCTACAAGCACGCCGGCGGGCCGGAGTTCGAGTACTACGACGAGAAGTTCAATCTCAGCGCGGAAATGTCGATCTACATCCCTGTTGTGATGTAGACGCGCGGCACGCCGCGTGCGCCAAACAGCGTGGCCTGCGGCAGGCGGCGAGACGTGCGCCCGCGGCTTCTACCGCTGTCGGCGAGGGCTTGGCGTGTCCGATCGACGATGGAGTCGCTTGTGACTGAAGCAAGACCTGACCCAGGGGTGTTGGTGCCCTATGACCTCGTCACACCCGGGTTCGAGGCGGTCTACACGGGCGGAACCAGCCTGGATGTCGTCGATGCGCTCGGACCCTACACCGCGCTCTTCGCCGACGAAGACGGCCACGTCGCCCGTCGCTGGTCGCTCTGGGGATTCGATAGGACGACCGAGAACACATGGGACGATGAGATCCGCGTGATCAACGCGATGCAGGCCGGGCTTGGCCCTCTGGACTACGGTGTCCGCGAGATCCGAGTGCAGATCGGCAGCCTGGTCGGCTGCGACAACGGGGTGCCGGTGACGATCGACGAGTTGCTGACCGCGATCGGCACCGGCAAGCTGCCCTCGTCGGCGTTCCACGCGGGGTGCTGGATGAGCCGGAGCACGCGCACCACGCAGCCTAGGCAGACCGAGGCCCTGCGCGCCATCGAGACGGTGCTCCGCGGCTATCTTGACGGTCAGCCGCAGGTGGCCTTCCTGGCGCAATATCCTTATGCGCGCGGTTTCGTAGAGCGGGCTTACGACTGGCTGGGGCCCCGCGAGGGCCTGTCTGAGGTGCAGCGGCTGATGCTGGAGAGAATGCTGCTGCCCTTTGAGTATTTCGCCGGGCACAATCCGGTCCCTGAGGATGTCCTTCACACCTGCTTTGACGAGGGAGGACCGGGGAAGGCGCTGGACGCGCGCATCGCGGCGTTAGCCGGGATTCCTAAGATCGTACCCAACTACCGCCGCGAATACCGCGAGCGGCTGGACGCCATCGCGGACCCTCAGAAGCGTGTGCTTTACACGGTGAGCTGTCATGTCGCAGACTGCATCGCTGAGCTGTCGGACTGCCATCACGCGATGCTCCGCCGCATCGAGCGCTGGATTCACGGCATTGGCACGCTGACGTGGGACATCCCCACGCGCCAGCCGAACGCCGAGAGCACGCGCCTGGGAAGGCTCTTCTTCGGCTACGCTCTGGGGCTCGACGCGTGGCTGCGTGAGATCCCAATGCAGTTCCTGCTGCTGGACCTGGGTCACGCCGATCTGGGCTTTGATCCCAGGAACGAGATCCTGCGCGTCTATGCTTGTTTGGGCGACCCTGCGCCGGTGAAACGATGGCTTGCCGCGTGCCTCTGGTACAAGGTTGTGCTGGAACCTCCGGCAAGCCTCTACCGATGGGGACAACGTCACAAGGATCTGCTGGCGCAGGCTGGCGCGGCGGGTGTCAGTATCCGTACGTGGATGGATCAGCAGTTGGCCTCGACGCAGGCGGTCGATGCCTGAGTGATGACCGCAGAGCCAAGGTCAGCTACGTCTCGTCCGCTCCACCTGGAGACGACAATCGTGTACGGGCCGATTGTGTCTCGTCGGCTGGGGAGATCGCTGGGCGTGAACCTCCTGCCCTCGCGACACAAGGTCTGCTCGTTCAACTGCATTTATTGCCACTATGGGGCAACAGACGTCAAGGAGATCGAGCCGGAAGCGCTAGCGACGCGAGAAGCCGACTTCCCTAATCTTGGCGAAGTGGTCAGGGCGGTGGAGGCCTCGCTACGGTCGCACGACGCTGTACACAGCATCACGTTCTCAGGAAATGGGGAGCCGACGCTGCATCCCTACTTCCGGGACATCGTCTTCGAAGTGTGCCGGTTGCGAGATCGGTTCTGCCGGAATGCAAAGGTGTCGCTGTTCTCAAACGCGACGACGATCACCAGGCCCGAGATTCGGGCGTGCCTGCAGACCATCGATACCCCGATCCTAAAACTGGACGCGGGCGACGTAGTGACCTTCGGGCGGATCAACCGCCCCGCGCAAGGGGTCGACTTCGCCCAAGTCATCAGTGCTATGCGCCAAGTTCCGAACTTCGTGGTCCAGACTGCGTTTGTCGACGGTTCGGTGACCAACGCCGCAGGGGATGCTCTTGAGGCATGGCTGGCGGTTCTGGCTGAGTTGAGGCCCGCGCAGGTACAGATCTACAGCACCGATTATCCCGTTCCGAGCGTGGCGGTGCAGCGTGTCCCGACATTTCGCCTACGCCAGCTGGCAGAGGTCGCCGCGCGACGCATCGGCTTCCCGGTGCAGGCTTACTAGCTCCGCGTCCACCATCCGGGATGCCCGAAGCAACCCGGATGGCTCTTGCGAAGTAGGAGGGCTAAGTGCCGTCCCTGACCGATCAAGTTCGAAGGACCATTGCCGGCGCGTTCGTCCGGCTCTCAGAAGGGGTCACCCATTACGAGATAGCCGGGCCGGAATCCGGCCCGCCCGTCGTGCTCATCCACGGGTTCTCGGTCCCGGCTTTCATCTGGGACCCGACCTTCGCCGCGCTGGCGGAGGCCGGATTCAGCGTCTTGCGCTATGATCTCTTTGGGCGCGGGTATTCCGACCGTCCCCACGGACGGTATGACCTTGCGCGGTTTGACCGCCAGTTGGTGGAGCTAGTGGCCACACTAGAACTGGCGCCCGCAGTTGGGCTCGTGGGCCTCTCGATGGGCGGCGCGATCGCGGCGGGCGTTGCAGATCGACACCCGACTCTCGTCCGCAGCCTGGCGCTGATCGATCCTGCTGGCCTTCCGCTACCCTCGTCTTCGAAGCTCGGCCTGCTGCGCATCCCGCTGCTGGGCGAAGTGGTGATGGCGACGATCGGCAAGCATATGCTCGTGTCGGGGCTGAAAAATGATTTCTACAGACCAGGACCGATGGCTGAGGCGATGGAGCGCTTTCGTGACCCGTACCTGGCCCAGATGCAATATCCGGGGTTTCTGCGCGCGCTGCTCTCGACCATCCGGTATGGCCCGCTTGGCTCGATGGCTGATGCCTACGCCCGCGTGGGCCGACAGGAGCGCCGGGTGCTCCTGATTTGGGGACGGGAGGATCGCACGGTGCCTTTTGCCTTGAGCGAGCGTGTCCGGGTTCTTATGCCGAATGCCGACTTCCATGCCATCGAAGGTGTAGGTCACGTCCCACACCTCGAGCGTCCGGACCTGGTCAACCCGCTCCTCGTCGGTTTCCTGTCGCCAGGGCTGTCCGGATCCCAATCTCCAGCCCCAGTCCCTGATCACTCCTCAAGGAGAACTCACATCGATGACTTATCGTTGGCTGCTTTTTGACGCGGACGGCACGCTCTTCGACTATGAAGCTGCTGAGCAACAGGCGCTCAGCGCCACGCTCGCACAGTTCGGCGTGGCGTTCGGCCCGGAGGTGTTAGCAACCTATCAACAGGTTAATGGGCAGCTCTGGCGCGACTTCGAGCAAGGATTGACCACCCCTGACCGCATCAAAACGGATCGCTTTACCTTCCTCCTCGATGCACTGGGGCTGTCCGAGCCGACCCCTGATCCAGTGCTGATGGGGGACGCCTATCTGACGATCCTGGGCACCTGTGTCGACCTGCTTCCCGACGCCTTGACGGTTCTGAACGCGCTGGCCGGCAAGGCCCACCTGGCCCTAATCACCAACGGGCTGACCAGAGTTCAGCGGGCACGGTTGGCGTATTCCGGCCTGGACGCCTACTTCGCGGCTGTGGTCATCTCTGAGGAGGAGGGCGTGGCGAAGCCGGATCCAGGCATCTTCGAGGTCATCTTCAGCCGTATGGGGAACCCGCTCCGAAGCGAGGTCCTGATGATCGGCGACAGTCTGACTTCCGATATCCGCGGGGCGAACCGCTACGGCATCGACGCCTGCTGGGTCAACCCGGCAGGCCTACCACGCGACCCCAAGGTCGACGTGCGCTACGAGATCAGAAGCCTCCTGGAGCTGTTGCCGATCGTGACGGGTGGCGATGGGAGCGAAGCATGAAGGTCGACAAGACGCTGTCAGACGAAGGTGCCGCACGGTTTGGGCTTGACCTTTCACGGCTCAAGTACCTCGGCGGCGAGGATGGGGACGTTTACGAGGGCCAGGATGCCGACGAGGCGTTCATCTTCAAACTGGTGCCGACCGACGAGCTTGGGGCCACTCCAACACTGGAGAAACTGGCCTTCGCCCAGTATCTAGCCGATGCTGGGATGCGCGTAGCCAGACCCCTGCCCTCACCACAAGGCGCGATGATCGAGATCGTCCGCTCGGGCACCGTTGTTATTGCCGCAACAAAGGCGGCCAAGGCGCCTGGTCGCCACCCACGGACGGACAATCCACAGGAATGGAATGATGATCTCTTCGCGAGGTGGGGACAGGTAGTCGGACGGATGCACGCGCTTACGAAGAGCTACGCGGGAGGTGCAGGCATTATGCACTGGCACGACGAGGTCGCCGCGATGATGGCCTGGTGTCACGATGCCGAGGTATCGCCGCACTGGGAAAACATGCGAGATCACCTTGCCGCCCTGCCCAAGGATCGGGTTAGCTACGGCTTGATCCACAACGACCTCCACCCCTACAACTTCATGGTCAACCAGGACGAGATCGTTGTCTTCGACTTCGATGTCTGTGGGCATCATTGGTTCATGACCGACATCGGCATTGCGCTCTTCCACGCACTATGGATGACGCCCACTGAGCGGATGACCAGCCGAGAGGCGTTCGCCCGGCAGTTCCTGACTGCGTTCATAGGTGGGTACGAAAAGGAGAATCACCTCGACGACCGTTGGTGGAAGGAGCTCCCCACCTTTCTTGCCTACCGGCGGCTGTTGCTCTTCACCGTGTTTGCCGATAGCTGGGGCAGCGCCGATGCACCAGCCTGGCAGCAGGCGTGGTGGCGCGCTCAACGCGCCGGGATCATCGCCGATGAACCCGTTGTGGAACTGGACCTGTAGGCAGCCGTGGGCAATATGACCGGTGAGGTGACTCGCCTACGGATCTGGGCGACGAAGCCTGCGAGCCCGGTGTCGGTCCGGCTGTGGGAGCTGGGGCTCGATGTCGTCCCCATAGAGGAGGACGAGGGCGACGTGGATCGTTATGTGCTCGGTCCGCAACTCGCCGTTGAGCGCCGGACAGCGCGCACCTTTCTGTTGGGCATCCAGGACAAGACGCTCTTCACATCCGCCATATACCTCCGCGAGCACTTCGAAATTCCGGTAGTTGTGGTCGAGGGTGCCATCAACTACGCAGCTTCCGGCTTCCATCCACAGGCTATTCGCGGCGCCCTCTCGTCGATGATGCTGGAGTATGGGCTGAGCGTGGTCTCCACGCCCGACGCTGAGGAGACCGCCAGTTTGCTGGCGATGATGGCGCGCCACGCCCAGGTGGGCATCCCCGAGATCTCACTCGTGCCCAAACGCAAGGCCGTCAATCTGCCCGATCTGGAACGGCGCGTGGTCGAGATGCTGCCCAGCTGTGGGCGGGTGGCGGCCCGCGATCTTCTGCAGCACTTCGGGAGCGTGGAATGCATCGTCCGGGCGACAGTCCACGAGCTGCAGCAAGTTCGCGGCATCGGCGCGGCACGCGCCGCCGAGATCCATCGCGTCCTGCACGCGGACTACGATGCGGTCGATACCGAGCAGAATCTGGAAGACGCTATCCAGGTTGCGCCTTCGCTGTTGTTCGATCATCCCGTCGACCTGTTGGCTCGCCAGCACCTCTTCATCACGGCAGCCGTCGAGCGTAACATCGTGGACCTCGCTTATTGGGATCCTCAGAACGCTGCGCTCGTCCTCGTTGAGCTCAAGCGAGGCGGGCTGACCTCAGAGCACGAAACCCAGTTGCGACGTTACCTTGCCACGGCGCAGGAGTCACCCCTCTTCAGCAACTACCTGCAGGCGGGCGCCCGCCTTCGCGGGATTCTGGCCACAGTATCTCGGTGCACCTACACGCCGGAGTCTACAGACATCCAAGCAGTCATTGTCGATGAAGCTGCCGTGATTGCAGTGCTCAAGGAACTCCGTAATCAACGACAACCGCATGTGGGAGGGCTGTGACGAAGATCTTGAGTCGAGAAGCGCAGGCACAAGCGCGAGCCTTCGTTTCTGAGCACGGACGTCCCCTGGAGCAGGCCAAGGTCGCACGCATCTTCGAGCATAGTCCGGTTGAGGCGATCTGGGAGGCGCTATCCGCGTTCCAGAACGCCGATGGCGGCTTTGGGCACGGGCTGGAGCCCGATCTGCAAGTGCCCGACTCATCGGCCTACGCAACAACCGTGGCGCTGCAGGTGCTTCGTGAGTTCGGCGCGCCGCCCGACCATCCGCTCGTACAGGGCGCCATACGTTACCTGCTCACGACCTACGACGCCGCCACAGAAGTGTGGCCCATCATCCCAGCGACTGCCAATGACGCACCCCATGCACCGTGGTGGCTTCTCGACGAGGGACTCACGGACCGATTCGGCGGCTTCCGGGCCTTCCCGCGGGCCGAGATCGTGGGATACATGGTTGACTATGCTGCGTTGGTGCCACAGGCGCTGCGCGATCACCTCACGACAGCGTGCATGCACGACCTCAGGTCACGTGGAGAGAAGCTCAACGGCGAGGAAATCCCCAGCTACGTCCGCCTTGCCCAGACCGAAGCCCTGCCTGAGACTACCCGTGCGGAGCTGGTTCGCCTGCTTACGCCTGTCGTCGACCGGGCAGTCGTCAAGGATCCGGCCCTTTGGGGGCAGTACGGGCTGACGCCGCTCCACCTGGTGGAGGGACCCGACTCGCCTCTCATGGGGCCGCTTGCAGACGTGGTGTCAGCCTATCTGGACCACGAGATCTCGCGACATGCGGGGGACGGGATCTGGCAACCCCCGTGGACCTGGTACGGGATGTACCCGGAGGCGTGGCCGCAAGCAAGACAGGACTGGTCCGGGTATCTTACCGTGCGCATGCTGGCTATTCTTAAGCGCTTTGGCCGGCTAGAGACGTAGGTCGAGTGCGATCCGGACCCCGCTTAGAGGAGAAATACAGTGAAAAAGCTGAATCGAAAAGCCCAGCAAAGAGCGCGCGCCTTCATCTTCGAACACGGACGTCCTCTGGAGCAGGCGAAATACACGGTCATCTTTGAGCATAGCCCGGTCGAGAGAATCTGGGAGGCTTTGGCTGCCTTCCAGAACGCCGATGGCGGCTTCGGGCACGGGATGGAGCCGGACCTGCGCCTGCCCGTTTCATCGGTGCTGGCGACGACTGTAGGGCTGCAGGTCCTCCGCGAGTTCCGAGCGCCCCCTGACCACCCATTGGTGCAGGGAGCCATGCGCTATCTGGTGGCGACGTACGACGCCGCCATCGAGGCATGGCCCATCATCCCGCCCGCTGCGAATGAGGCGCCGCACGCTCCGTGGTGGATCTATGACAAGGATGTCGCGGAGCGTTGGGGCGCCTTCCTGGCCAATCCCAGGGCAGAGATTGTCGGATATCTGCATGACTATGCGGCGCTGATACCCCCGGACCTGTGCGATCACCTTACCGCCGCAGCGCTGGAGTATCTGGCGACACACGCCGAGACGCTCGAGATGCACGAGATCCTCTGCTATGTGCGCCTGGCGCAGAGCGCGGGCCTGCTTGCTGGTACGAAGCGGGAGCTCGTGCGCCTGCTGACCCCCGTCGTCGATCAGACAGTGATCAAGGATTCCGCACGGTGGGGAGAGTATGGCCTGATGCCGATCGAGATTGTGCAAGGCACCGACTCGCTGTTCGCAGGACTGCTGGCAGATGTGGCGTCGGCCAATCTGGATTACGAGATCGCACACCATGCGGAGGATGGCATCTGGCGCCCCAGGTGGGATTGGGCAGGTCTCTACCCCGAGGACTGGGAGCAAGCCAAGCAGGACTGGTCCGGATGGCTCACGATGCGCATGCTCACGATCCTCAAGCGCTTCGATCGGCTGGAGCTATAGATGGCACCGGAACGGATATCGCTTGCCACGGCGCGCAGCCTGGCCCTGCACTGCCAGGGGCTCGACGGTGCACAGCGGTGCCACTCAGGCAAGGAGGGCGTGGCGCAGACCATCGAACGGCTGGGCTACGTCCAGATCGACACGATCCACGTGATACAACGTGCTCACCATCACGTGCTGTGGAGCCGGTGCCGCGACTATCGTCCGGAGATGCTGCACGAGCTGCTCGCCGCGGACCGGCGCGTCTTTGAGTGGTGGACCCACGCGGCCTCCTATATCCCGATGTCCGATTACCGCTTCTACGCCCCACGGATGGGAGAACGGGCGCTCTGGTCAGGCCAGAAGGCGTGGCGGGAGGAGAACAACGACGTCGTGGAGACTGTGATACAGCGCATCCGCGACGAGGGGGCGCTCTCAACGGCAGATTTCGACGCCCCCGAGGGTCACGAGGGTGGCTCCTGGTGGAGCGGATGGAAGCCCGCGAAACGTGCGCTCGAGGTGTTGTTCAACCTGGGCGTAGTCTCTGTCTCCGAGCGGCGCAAGTTCGAACGGGTCTACGATCTGAGTGCACGTATCATCCCCGAGGGAGCGGCTGTACCCAAGCCCGCCAGGTCGGAGGTGGAGGATTTCATCCTCCGAAGAGCGGTCGGCAGTCTGGGGGTGCTCCCGACGAAGGAGATCTGGTGGTGGAGACGCGACCATCCGAGCGCCCTCGCGCTTGGGGCTGCAGTCGAGGCGGGCCTGATCACCGCCGTGTCGGTCGAGGGTCAGGGCGACGAGCCCTGGTATGCCTGGACGGAAGCCCTGGATGCGGTGGACGGAAGCGGTCCGGGGCCTTCTGCCCTACACATCCTCTCCCCCTTTGACAACCTGACCATCCGCCGGAACTGGATGGAGCTCGTTTTCGGCTTCGACTACCGCCTGGAATGCTATCTACCTCAGGAAAAGCGACGCTATGGCTACTTCGCGCTCCCGATCCTCTGGGGCGACCGGTTCATCGGGCGCGTGGACACCAAGGCGGACCGTCAGCGCAGGACACTCATTGTGAGGCAGCTCACGTTCGAGCCCGATTTCTCTGACTTCGACCAGATGCTGCCAGAGTTGGCTGAGGAACTCAGAGCCTATGCAGCGTTCAACGGCTGTCCGACGGTCTCCATAGAACAGGTCTCGCCTCAGCGGCTGAGGGAGCTACTGACAGTCGCGCTGGTGTAGTTCACGCTATCTGGCGTCTCGCGTAGGCCCTTGCCTCGAAGCTGTCAGGGCCAGTCGGCACTGTATAATACGGGTGAGGTGATCGAAATGCCTATGGATGCTGAGTACCAGAGACTCGTCAAGAACGCCCTGCGCGACGAGGTGACCTTCGTCAAGGCGACGTTCAGCGGGCGCCGCCGCGGCTATGAGCTGCCCTGGCGGCGCGTCACGGTGCGCCCCGTGCTAGTCAAGGGAGATCGCTATCTGCAGGTCTCTCACCTTGATGAGAAGCAGGATTATACTCGTAATGTCGTCGGACAGGAGGCCGTGGCTGAGATCGATGCTCTGTTGGGGCTGCCCTTCAGCCAGATCCACGTCGTGACCACCGAGGGCGAGGTTCAGGTGCGAATCTCGCGCAAAGGCATCGCCCGCATATCGCGGCGGCGTGTTGAAGAGCCCGATGATACGCCCTCTCTGACGCACGATCGCGAGAAGCCTTACCTTCTTCCGGGCACCGAACCGGACGCTATGCTGCAGGCCAGGGGTATCCAGACCCCCGATGGTCTGATCAGGGCCAGTAAGCACCGCAAGTTCCGGCAGATCAATGAGTTTCTACGGCTTATCGTGGAAACTGACACGCTGGACGCCCTGCCCACCCCAATCCGGATCGTCGACTGTGGGTGCGGGAGTGCGGACCTGACCTTTGCCGCCTACCACTATCTCAACCACATCCTGAAACATCCCACTGAGGCCGTGGGGATCGACGTCAGGGCGGACCTCATGGCCAAGCAGAACGCAGTCTCTGCGGAGCTCGGCTGGGACGACCTACGGTTCGAGGTCAGCCGCATCATCGCGTATCAGCCCGTGGAACGGCCCGACATCGTTTTAGCGCTCCACGCGTGTGACACGGCTACCGACGAGGCGCTCGCGCAAGCGGTGCGGTGGGGCGCCCGTCTGATCTTTAGCGCGCCGTGCTGCCACCACCACCTGCAGGCGCAGATGGCGGAACAGGGGCGTCAGAACGCCCTGCCGGTGGCCTTCCAACCGGTGCTGCGGCATGGCATCCTCAAGGAACGGATGGGCGACCTGCTCACGGATGGATTTCGAGCGCAAATCCTGCGCATCTTGGGCTATTCGACCGATGTCGTGCAGTTCATCTCGCCGGAGCACACCGCCAAGAACCTGATGATCCGTGCGGTCAAGGCGACCGCTCCCGGGGATCCCCAGAGCGTCGCCGAGTACCACGGCCTGGCCGACACCTGGCACGTGAAGCCGTATCTCGCGGAACTGCTGGCGCAGCCACTTGCTGCCCTCGGGGTCTAGCCCCCAATGAGGGTAGTCGCGCACAACATCGTTTCGTCACTGTTGAGTCTCGCCCTGCTGGTCGCCTTGTACAGAATCAGCTCGCGGCAGACGTCCAGTGGCGGCGTCGGACCCTTGGCTGCCTTTGGCGCTCTCATCGTTCTGGTCGTGATTGGTCTGATCAGCGCCTTCGGCAATGGCGGCGACGTATTCGGCATGGCGCAGTTGCTGGCCTGGACGACGTTTCTACACGTGCCGCTGTTCCTTGTGTGTGCCGGAGTGATTCAGATGCGGCAGTGGCCCAAGTTGGCCCTGGCACATTGGGCGACGGTGATTGTGCTTGGGCTGATCGTCCTCGATGCCTCCGTCATCGAGCCGCATTGGCTCCAGGTGAGTAGGTTGACCATACACTCGGCGAGGCTGACCGAGTCGGTCCGCGTGGTGATTCTGGCGGACATCCAAACCGATCAACCGGGGCGTTACGAGGCGCGCGTTCTCAGGGCCGCGATGGAGCAAGATCCCGACCTGATCCTGTTCCTGGGCGACTATGTTCAACTCGGGCGCCGCAGTGGCAGCTACGAGGTAGAGATCGAGACCCTGCGCGCGCTCCTAGATGAAGCTCACCTGCAGGCTCCCCTTGGTGCCTACGCCATTACAGGGAACGTCGACCTGCCTGGCGGTTGGGTCCAGGCCTTCAACGGGCTACCAGTGACAACGATGGAGGCCACGACCTCGCGTGACCTGGGACCTGTTATGCTGACGGGGCTCAGTCTGTGGGACTCATACGATCAAGACAAGAGGGTTGAGAGGCACGATGCTTTCCATATCGTCATCGGGCACAGCCCCAACTTCAGCCTGGGGTC
This sequence comes from Anaerolineae bacterium, assembly GCA_025454475.1. Lineage (GTDB taxonomy): Bacteria > Chloroflexota > Anaerolineae > B4-G1 > SLSP01 > PWVB01. The sequence goes on along the minus strand of JALOOJ010000005.1, from coordinate 16,548 downwards.
GGTGGAGGCTGACCTGCTTATCGCCGGGCACACGCACGGAGGCCAGGTCCGTCTCCCGCTCATCGGGCCCTTGCTCACGCTCTCATCCGTGCCCAGGAGCTGGGCCGCCGGCGTGACGACCATCGCACCCGGCAGGACGCTTATCGTTTCACGCGGCATCGGAATGGAGCGCGCCAACGCCCCCCGCCTCCGGCTTCTCTGCCGCCCGGAGCTGGTCGTGATCGATCTGGTGCCCGCGGGGCGAGAAAGCGAATGAGCGAGATAGCGAATGCAGAATATACGGTACGAAGGAGCGGAAGGCCAGTTCTTGTGGGTCATCATCCACACCGTGATCTGCTCGTGAATCGGCTGCCTTGCCTTTCCGCCTTCTCGCTTCTCCGCTCACTCGCCGGTTTTTGACGTCCGCCACGGAGCAGCCACTTGCATATCCGCATCGAAGGCGCTAACGAGCATAACCTGAAGGACGTCGATGTCGATATCGGCGATGGCCTGACCGTCGTGACGGGGGTCTCGGGGTCCGGCAAGACGTCGTTGGTCTTCGACACGCTCTATCACGAGGCGCGACGGCGCTTCCTGGAGGTCTTCTCGCTGGGCGAGCGCCTATCGCCCGCCGACGTGCGCACGGTCACAGGGGTCGGCCCAACCGTTGCAGTGGGGCAGAACCTGCTCAACCGTAATCCGGGATCGACGCTCGCGACGGCCTCGGGTCTCCATCCTTTCTTCCGCCTGCTCTACACACACTTCGGCGAACGTGCTTGCGCGGTGTGTGGCGCCCCGGTCTCTGTGCACGCCGAGGATGAGATCCTCGGCCGATTGGCTGCCATGCTTGAGGAAGGCCCCCTCACCGTCGTCGCGCCCCTCATCAGGCAAGCGCCGGGCAGCCACACAGCCCTCCTCTCGATGTTGATCGAGGCCTTCGGGGCCGGCGCCGTGTGGGTGGATGGTGTTGCGCTGGACGAATCCGCAGCGCCGCCCACGCTGGAGGCGGGCCAGTGTCACGATCTTGACATCGTAGTAGCCCATCTGAGACGCCATGCCGCGGTGGGCGAGGTTCGCGGCGCCTTGACAGACGTGTGGGCGCTTGGGGCCAATGCTGTGTCCGCCTGCCGGGGAGCACGGACAGTCACCCTCTCACGCGCGCCGGTCTGCATTCGCTGCGGCACCTGGTTCGGCGATATCTCGCCCGTGCTCTTCCACCAGCCATGCCCTACCTGCAATGGCGCCGGCTGCGAGGCATGCGACAGCACCGGTCTGCACCCCGCGGCACTGGCCGTGCGCTGGCAGGGACTGCGCCTACCGGAGCTGCTGGGGCAATCGGTTCTGGAGATCCAGAACCTCGTGAGCGGAGCGGAGCTTCCGACGACCGCGTCACGTCTTGAGGCCGAGATCGTGCGGCGACTGGATGCGCTGGCACGCGTCGGGTTGGGCTATATCGCGCTCGATCGTCCGTCGCCGACCCTGTCTCGGGGTGAGTCCCAGCGCGTACGGCTCGCGGTTGCGCTGACCAGTCGCCTTGAGGACATCGTGCACGTGCTCGACGAGCCGACCATCGGGCAGCATCCCGCCGACGTCGCCCGGCTCCTCCCAGCTTTCCGCGAGCTCGGGGGCCCTGTGATTTACGTCGAACACGATCGGGTCGCAGCCGCAGCGGCCGATCACGCGCTCGATCTGGGACCTGGCGCAGGCCGTGCCGGCGGGCAGGTCACCTATAGCGGCACGCCGGCAGGCCTCTGGGAGTCGGACACACCTACGGGACGCTACTTCAGCCTCCGCGAGCGGGTCACACTCCCTGAGCTCCGCTCCGCGCCAGAGGCGTTCCTGACGGTGCGCGGCGCCTGCCTGCGCAACCTGCGCGCAATCGATGTGGGCATCCCGCTGGAGCGCCTGACCGTCATCTCTGGCGTCTCCGGATCGGGCAAGAGCACGTTCGTCGAGGACGTCCTCGCTGCCTCGCTCCTGGGCAACGCTCCCGTGGGCTGTGACAGGATAGAGGGTCCACCACTCAAGGCCGTGATGGTCGACCAGAGCCCGATCGGACGTAACCCCCGCTCCAATCCCGCGACCTACACCAAGCTTTCGGATATCGTGCGCGACCTGTTTGCCGAGGCGACCGGCCTTTCGGCGTCGCACTTCTCGTTCAACCGGCCCGAGGGCGCCTGCCCGGCCTGCCAGGGCATCGGCGCGGTCGAGGTGACTATGCGTTACCTCCCCTCCACCTGGATCCCCTGCGCCGCCTGCGAGGGCAAAAGGTTCAGCGACGAGGTCCTGGCGGCGACGGTGGCCTTTGGCGACGATGTGCTGACCATCGCCGACTTCTACGGTCTCACGATCGCCGAGGTAGTGCCTTCGGTGCTGCAAACCCCATACCTGACACCGCAGCAGAAACGGGCCGCTGGGCCGATCCTTCAGGCGCTCCGCGACATCGGGCTAGGATATCTGACGCTGGGACAGCCGTCGCCGACGCTTTCGGGCGGGGAAGCGCAGCGCGTGAAGTTGGCGAAGTTCCTGGGCCGGCGCGGACTGTCAGATCAAATGCTGATCCTTGATGAGCCCTCAACCGGACTGCATCCGCAGGACGTTTCCGGGCTGCTCAAGGTGCTGGACCGCCTCGTTCGGGTCGGAGCCACCGTCGTCATCGTCGAGCACAACACCGACATTATCCGCGCGGCGGACTGGGTGATCGACCTGGGCCCCGGCGCCGGCCCCGAGGGCGGGCAGCTGCTCTATGCAGGTCCGCCATCAGGCTTACCGGCAGTTGAGCGCTCGATCACGGGGCAGGCGCTGCGCGACGAGGCATTGGTCTCTCCACGAGGCAATGGCGTCTCCGAAGACCCTTCGCAAAGTTTCTGCACCTTGCAAGGGGTCGGGGAAATCCGTGTTCAGGGCGCGAGGGCCAACAACCTGCAGGACTTGAACGTGACGTTTCCCAAAGGGAAATTCACGGTGGTCACCGGGGTATCGGGCTCGGGAAAGTCGAGCCTGGTGGAGGATGTGCTTGAGTCCGAGGCGCGCCGCCGGTTCCTTGAGACGCTCTCAATGTACGAGCGCCAGGGGACGCGAGAGGGCGCCGAGGCCGACGTCGACGCCATCACTGGCCTGGGCGTCACGGTCACCGTGGGCGGCGGAGGGCGGGGTCACTTTGGGAGGCGCAACACCGTGGGTACGGCGACGAACCTGACTCATCACCTCGCAGTCCTGTTCAGTTGGCTTGGTGAGCGCGACTGCCCAAACTGCGGCACGCCGCTCCTGCGTGTCGCAGCGAGCCGCTACACTGCGCGACAACAGCGCGGCGGCACCTGGGAATGCCCAACGTGCGCGGCAACCTTTCAAGTAGGGGCACCCCGTCATTTCTCCTCGTCGGTCTATGCAGCCGCGTGCACGACCTGTCACGGCCTGGGAACCTTACGCGAGCCGAACCCCAATAAGCTGGTGGTCCATCCCGAACTGCCTCTGTGTGGCGGGGCGATGCACTCGCCGGGGTTCTTCCCCAAGGGTTATCTATGCCAGCCGATGAACGGCGGCTATGAAGCTGTACAGGCGCTTGGAAAGGCCCTGGGCTTCGATCCGGCTACGACACCCTGGGTGGAGATGTCCCCTGAGGCCCAGCACGCCTTCCTCTTTGGCTATCCGGAAGAGTTGGACATCATCCACGAGAGCCGCAGCGGCACGACGCGGGTCCACCGCGGGCATTGTCCGGGATTCTATGGCTGGGTTCGCGACTGGGACACGGGAGGTACCTACACCGACACCAGGATCTGCCCGGCCTGCGGTGGTGCCCGACTGCGTCCAGAATACGCCTCGGTCAAGCTAGGAGGGCATCCATTCCACGCGATCTGCGAGATGCCTCTAGCGTCCTTGGCTGCCGCTATGCGCGAGATTGGCGCCACCGGGATCACCGAGCGCGAGGGTCGGCACGTCGCCGCCACGGTCACCGCCAGTCTCGACACCGTTCGCGAGCGACTACACTTCCTGAGCCGGGTGGGCTTGGGCTACTTGCACCTGAACCGTGACACGACCACGTTATCTGCAGGCGAGGCGCAACGTGTAAAGCTGGCAGGGCTGCTGGGCAGCGGCCTGACCTCGCTTACGGTCCTGGTCGACGAGCCGACGCGCGGGATGCACCCCTCGGAGGTTGTAGCGCTCACGGGAGCGCTGACTGATCTATGCGCTGAGGGGAATACTGTGATCGTCGTCGAACACGACCCTGGCGTGATCCGTGCAGCCGACTACCTCATCGATATTGGGCCGGGAGCCGGGGCCGCCGGTGGCCAGGTTGTGGCTGCGGGTTCCCCGGACACCGTCCTCCAGTCGCAGACCTTGACTGCCCTATGGCTGCGCGGTGACCGTGGGCTTGACCTGCAGCGTTCGAGGCGCGCGCCTGCCGCATGGATGACGATCCGCGGCGCCAGGGAAAACAACCTGCGGGGCGAGGACGTGCGGCTCCCGCTCGGGGTGCTCGCCGGGATCTGCGGCGTCTCAGGATCCGGCAAGAGCACGCTCCTGATCGACACGCTGGGACGTGCGCTGGCGCCCCGGAAACACACGACATCGGTTGCCTTCGAGCCCATCGACCCGGGCGCGCACGACGCGATCGAGGACGCACCCTCTCGAGTGCTCGTGGTGGATCAGGCGAAGGCCGGGGTCACGAGCCCTGCGGATTTCCTGGGATTAGCGCAACCGCTGCACAGGATCTACGCCGAGACGGAGGACGCCCAGGTCCTGGGGCTGGACGCAAAGGCGCTCGCTGAGCGCTGCTCGACCTGTGGTGGGTGTGGTGTCAGCACATTGGACATGGGCTTCCTGCCGAGCGTCCATGTGCCGTGCGAGACGTGCCGCGGTACGGGGTATCGACCCGAGTCCTGGGACGTGTACCTGCACGGCGTCGCGCTACCCGATGCCTTTGGCAAGACCATCGACGAGATCGCCGTGCTGCTGCGGGACCACCTCGACGACGAGCCCAGTCTGGCTCGCAAGCTGCGAGCCGTCCAGGACGTCGGCCTCGGCTATCTGGTCTTGCGCCAGCCGGGTTACTCCCTCTCCGGCGGCGAGGCGCAGCGCCTCAAGATCGCGGACGAGCTGTGCCGCCCTGCACACACTGGGACACTGTACATCCTGGATGAACCGACCGTGGGCCAGCACCTGGAGGATGTGGCGCGCCTCATCAGGGTGCTGCACCGGGTTGTGGACGACGGCAACAGCGTTTTCGTCGTGGAGCACCACACGTTGCTCCTGGCGGCGTGCGACTGGCTCGTGGAGTTCGGGCCGGGCGCCGGTCCTGACGGCGGTCGCGTCGTCGCCCAGGGCGCGCCGGAGGCGCTTGCAGGCGGTGATACGCCGACGGCGCACTACCTGCGCGGGGAACTAAGCGATAGGCCGAATAAGCGAAAAAGCGAATGAGCGAAAAGGCGAGTAGGCAGATCCGGAGAGTCCGACATTCCCACGAGTTCTCTTGGACCGCGGGCATCCTCGCCCGCATCCGGATGCGGGCAAGGACGCCCGCGGTCCACCTACATCTTCGGAACGGCGTTCCCAGCCCATTGCGTTTTCATACCTGGACGGAGTACGTTGCCCATGGTGTCTTGTCCCTCACACGCTCTTTCGCCTATTCCCTTTCTCGCCTTCTCGTCCAATCGCCTCTCTGCCTTCTCGCCTTTTCGCTTATTCGCTCACTCGCTGATCGGAGTCTAGCCCATGACTTGGCTTCCGCTTCTACTCGCTGATCGCTCGCCGTGCCTCAGGGCGCTCGTGTTGCGCGAACTTCTGGACAAGCCCCCCGACGACCTGGAGGTACGGGAGCTAGCCGCACTGCGCGAACGCGACCCGCTGGTGGCCCCTCTGCTCGCGGCGCAGGAGAAGGACGGCGCGTGGCGTCGCGGGGACCCGGCATGGATTGGCGATGCGCAGCGGCTGACAATGCTGGCGCTGATGCGACTCGGCTTCCTAGGCTTTGGCCCGGAAGATGCCGCTGTTAGGCACGGTGTAGCTTTTCTCTTCTCGCTTCAGCGTGACGATGGCGCATGGGAGCTGCCGAGAGGCGGACCTGAGACCGACGGGACCGAGGGGTACACGATGGCGCCGCTGCAGACCGCACTTCCGTTGCGCGCACTGGCGATGTGCGGGCACGCTCGAGACCCGCGGTCGGAACGCGCATACGATTGGCTTCTCGCACAGCGGCTCGATGACGGCGCCTGGCCCACCGGCATTGCCGCGGGCGGGACCCGTGGCTACGTAGCCGGATATCGCAAGATGCCCCATTCCCGCTGGGGCTGCCGATCCAATACTACCGGCGCGCTGCTCTGTCTGGCGTATCACCCCGAACGACGGAGCGGGCCGGAGGCGCGGCGCGCGCTGGACCTTCTCCTGGGGCGCGAGACCCGCGAGGCCAGCACGCTTGGATTCGAGATCACGCGGCTCATCGGCGCAACGCCGACGCGGGGTTTCTTCACCTACTACGGACGCTTCGACCTGGCTCAGGTCCTAGACCTGTGTCGGCGCGTCGGCGCGACGTTGGAGGACCCGCGGGTTGCGGATATCGTCGACTTCGTGCGCGGGCTGCAGGGGCCTTACGGGCTCTGGGACGTCGCGCCGCCGCAGGCCTCCCGCTGGGTGACCTTCGACCTACTGCGAACGCTCTCGCGGCTTGACGCTGCGGGCGATTGGGTAAGCCACGAGCCCCGAACGCCCTTTCAGACCTACACGAAACAACCACGGCGATATTAGCCGTTTGAGAAGTTCGCTGCGCAGCTCCGACCCGGTGCCCTGCACCCGCTATCGTTGCTCGACACGCACAGAGCCTGGATCCCCTCGGGTTTTCGAGCTATTCGGGGAGGCCTATCACCGCGATCGTCGCAGGCGCACCGTCCTTGCCCGGCAGCAGCACCAGATCACGGTATACCCCTACCGGGCTGCGCCAGATCCGGCTGAACCCCCAACCGTGCCAGCGCCAGACTGCAACGGTCGAGGGCCTGTCCGCGATACCAACATACGCGCCAATGTCCTCCATCCTCTGCGGGCCTGCATTAGTGGCCTCGATGACCACGAGGTCTTCGGCCCGATCCCCATCCACATCGCCGAGCGCGAGCTCGAGGATCGGGTCCGTGACCGGTGACCCGCCCCACAACGTGCGCCAGAGTCCCCAGCGGTAGCCGATGATGAAAGGCTGGCTCCGCGGCACGCCCGTCGCGTCGTTGCGCCAGAAGGCGAGTAGGGCCTCGTACCGCCCGTCCTGATTCGGATCCCCCAGCGCCGCATCGACCACGACCCAACCAGGCTCGCTGCGCCACACAACGTCGCCACTCTCCAAAACCACGAGCGCCGCGTCCTCGAGCTGGACAACCTCTGGGATGCCGTCGCCAGTCAGGTCGATCTCGCCGGACGTGAATCGGCCAGCAGCACCGCTGTGCCGCCCATCGACCTGCCGGCAGGTATCGGCATCGCAAGCGAATATATGGACGACATTGGTACTGGCACTTCGTGTCGGAATCAGGCCAACGGCAACCCCAACACTCGCGGCGCCTGCTGCGGCCAAGAGAAGCCATAGCAGGCGCCGCGCCCAGGATGTTCTCGTAGAGGTCTCGCCTGTCCTCAGGATGTCGGGACTCCTACCATGCCGGCGGCGTATTGGCGTACACCGCCCGCGTCACCTGCCACACTGTGCCCCACTCGTAAGTCGTCGCCTCGATGGTATAAGTGACGTCCAGCGTATAGGGTCCCCGCTCTGCCGTGGGCAGCTCACCATAGTCCGGGCCGGAGGCGCCGTAGGAGTAGAGTGCATCCTGCCAGGTCTCACGCACGGTTACCACGGCACGATCTGACGTCTGTAAATCAAAGGATCGGAAGTGGGTGCGCACGAGTTGGTGGCCCATATACTGGTTGGCGGCAGTCAAGCCCCGGATCTCGCTTTCGAACTGCATCAGGGCTGGCTCATCTTCGGCACGAAACGCCTCCCGCTGCTCCCAGTACGCCGTTGTTACGGACTTCTGGAAGCTGAGAACTGCCTCCTGCAACTCACCGTACTCCCCAGCCTCGGTGAGGAACGATGCCGTCCACGAGGGCTGCGGAGGCGCAGTCCCATCATCCAGCATCTTGCGCCAGGCATCATCAGTGAGGCGGTCGCTCCCGGGCCACGGAAATTCGTAGTAGGAGAAGGTCCCACCCAGAGCCACCTGCAGGATGACGCTGCCATCGTCCTCGACGATGGGCACCACGACGTGGATTTCATTGATGCGTCCGACCGCCACCTCCAGGACCGTCAGCCCATCCTCGCCCCCTGGGTTGGTCGCCACATCGGCAATCACGGCTGCCTGTGGCTCCTCATCCATAAAGGGACCGCCGCCCGGGCCCTCCGATTCGGTATCAGCCGCGGCCATGGTCAGGTGCTCCAGCTCGCCGCCATAGTAGCGAATCCGGCTGTACTCATCCTCAGTGAGGGCCTCGCCCCGCAGCTCCTTCTCCGCAATGTTCTGCAAGGACGTCACCAGATCCTCGAGTTGGCCGAGGCTCTGTGAGTCCTGCTCATCCAGGAGACCGCGACTCTCGAGTCCCTCCCGCGTCATCTGCGTGAGCGCCCCCAGACGCGCGTAGAAGGTGGGCACCGGTTCCACGTACCCTCGGGGAGGAATGGGGTCGGGCGCAGGCGGTCCACCGCCAAGCTCAGCGTAGACTTGCTTGGCATAGAGAATCGTGTCATGTTTTAACTCGGCCCAGCTGCCCAGAACGGTATTGAGCTGCTTGTCCAGCCAGGCCGTGGACTGCATAAAGGTGGGATAGCCCTGACCGGGCACGTCGATCAGGGGGTAGAACGTAAACAGCCAGGTGTTATAGAGCGTCTCGGTCCAGTCGTCGACAGTAAGCCCGCCGAGCCACGACTGGACCCCCGTCATCTGTTCGGGGTAGTTGGCGTAGGACGTTTCGCCCATCTCGTCGAGGAGCTCGTAGGCTCGCTCGGATCCCATCGCGGCGAAGACATCCAGCCCCATAGGCAGGCCACGCGGCTCGTCCCTCGTGCCCACGTTCCGGTAGATTAACTGACGGAAGATGTAGGCATCAGGCACGAAGCGTTGCCCCATAAAACGCAACCCTTTGGTCGTCCCTTCTTCATCGTCCGTATCCTCGATGACGATGCCCAGGATCTTGGGGGGCGGCAACTGGTCTGCCATCGCAATGAACTCGTCAAGCTTGGCCTCATCGACCAGGCCGGTGACCGGGACCTCCTTGCCATAGATGGCGCCCATCACCGCCAGGTACTGGTAGGCCGTCAGGTCATCGCTCCGTCCGACGAAAAAAACGGTGGGATTGTAGAGCTCATCCCACACAGTGAGAGCCGGACGCCCGCCCGCGTCGGCGCCCCGTAGCGCATGGACGAGGAGCAGGGCCGATCGCGTCTCAGCCCGACTGATTTCCCCTTCAGACGGGCTTATGCGGAACGTCATCCGCCCGTACCACATCATGCTCTTGAAGTAAGCCGTCAAGTCCTCGCTGATCGTGTAGTGACCGCGGGGGATATATTGGGTGTAATCCTCACCGAAGGGCAACCCCGGGAAGATAGGCGAGGAGAGTATCCCTGACGCGGCCTTGATGTTGGCCAATTCGCCCTCGACCAGATCACGGGCATAGTCGGGCACCTCAAACGCTGGATCGAGCAGCCGTCCGGCCACGGCGACGAACGCGACGGTGCGCCGCGCCGGGTCCTCCCAGTCGGTTGTCCGGAGCAACTGATAGTTTGCGTCGGTCTCGGTCAACAGGCCACGGTTCAGATCGCGCAGCAGGGGAATGAAGTACTCGACCTCCGCAGTACGTAGCACCTTGTCGAACAGCAGATGGTAGATGTGCAAGAGGGAGTCGCTGGTCACGAAGATGGGGACGTTGCGATAGCGCGCCTGCTCATAGAGGCTGAAGAACTCCTTCTCCGCGCCCGGACTGACGACGAACCCATCAGCATACAAGCGTGCCATTTGGTCCGGCGACAAAACAAAGGGGTTGACCACGTTCTTCAGATCGGACGACACTTTCTCCATATCCAGGCTAGGCTCAGTGTCAATGGGCCGCTCGCGGAACACAGCGAACCTCGGCTTGGGGTAGTCGGGCAACTCGACATCGGGCTTGACCGGGGCCATCGTTGCAGTCGCCTCGCCCGGCACCGGCGTATCGGCCGGCGCACTCGTCGGCGGGACCGGGGTCGAGGGCGCCTTCGTGAACAGGCTGCAGTTCATCGACAGCAGCGCGACCACCACGACAATCCACAACGCTCTAGGATTTCGGAGCCTATGCATCGGTCACCTCCAGTTCGCTGATCACCCCTATTATAGGGCTGGGAGGTGCACCCCACAAACAGGAGAGCTTCTGCAGTGTCGGGGACTTTCCCCGCCTTCTGAGGCGCGTCCCCGGCACTTGAGACGATATCACTACTCTCGCCCATCGCCCCGCCGCGGCCTTCCGCGCCCAAGGCCCGCGGAAGGCCCTTGGGCGCTTCTGCCTCTACGATGACGAGCGCCCATGACCAGGTTGGCAAGAGGCTCCGCAGGCCCCGGCATTTTCCGCGGTCACCTCACTCCGCCAAGCTCTGGACGATGCTCCTGAGCGCGCCGACGAGCGCTTGAAGCAACCGCGTCCACGGGCTACTCGACGACTGCGGCCCGACAGTCAACGGTGTGTAACTTGGCACCGACTGCTCGGGCCGCATATTGCCGGATGACTCGGGCGACTGCAGATCGAAGGCCGCCTCAGGCGTCTCAGGGTCTATGACCTGAATGACTTCGCCCCGATACCTGAAAAGCACGTTGTTACCGGCCTGAAGGAAGGCCCGCGCCTCAGGGTCGGTACCCAGCGCGAAGTACGCCTCGGACCCGAAGTCCACTTGCCGGTCCACAGCGACGTTCCTCTCGATCCACGCCTCCGTGACGGGACCATCCGGGTGTTCGCGCCCCTGGAGTAGTGTCAGGTCGATGTGCTGTGTGTTGACCTGCGCAAGGTTGTGGTATCCGCTCTGCGTCACGTTGGCCCCACCCGCCAGGTTGGCCTGTGCGGCCTGCTGGTAGCTCTGGTTCTGCACGCGCGCCTGGATCGTGACCTGACCGGACGACTGGTTGAGCGCGCTCTGATCTCCGTAGAGCGCCATATTCTCCACCGAAGCCGCGCCCCCGGCCTGCGCCGCGATGGCGAAGGTGGTATAGGGCGTGACGAGGCCGTAGGTGAGCCCCAGATCACGCACCTCGGCGACGAGGACGTCTCTCTCACCCTTGACCCGGATCTCATCCAGGAGTTGACCGATCTGACGCGTCGCCCAGAGTCGTGGCACGAAGGCGTAGGTCTCCGCAGCCTCGAGGTCGAAGTCGTACTCGAAGATTTGCTTCTCCTCACCGGCTCGGGCGGTCACATGCACCGTTGCCGTGCCGCCTCTCGGGCGATAGCGTCCAGTCAGCAAGAGGCTGGATCCCTCGAACATATCCGGCAGCGACTGGGGATGCACGTCCTCAACGACCATACCGTCGAACGTGATCTCCAGATCCGTGAGCAGCGGGCTCGCGATACGCCCATAGAAGGCTGAGAGCACGAGCTCGAGGTTCTCACCGGGCTGTACATAGGTGATGGAGCCGCCGCCCGCCGTCGCAAGCTGGTCCAGTAGGTGCGTGTTGACGTCGTAGCCGACGCCAAAGACGTGCAGACGCGCCTCCACCCGGCGGTTGTCGCGCTCTATCCGTCGAAGGATATCGCCGGTATCGGTCAGGCCCGCCGTGGGCAGCCCGTCGGTGAGGAAGACGAGCAGCCGCATCGCCCCTCGCCGCGGCTCGCTGCTGCGCAGGACCTCCAAGCCCTCCTCCAGCGCAGCGGCGATATCGGTTGCGTCCCGCGCGAACAGGTCATCCACGAAGTCGCGCGCCCCGCGGATCGTCTCGCTCGTTACGGGCTGGAGCGTCGTAGCGAGCACGTCCAACCGGTCGTCAAAGCCCACGATCGAGAAGCGATCGTCCGACCCGAGTTGCCCCAGGATGTACTGCAGAGCGTCCTGAGCCTGGACCATCTTCTCACCCTCCATACTGCCCGACCGATCGACTACAAATACGATGTCCTTGGGGAGCGCAGGGCTATCGTGTCGAGCCCTCTCCGGTGCAAAGAGGAACAGGAAGGCGCCCTGCGTCTCGCCATCGGCGTCGGGCTGCCGGCCCAGGAGCAGGCCACTGCCGAAACCGCCCTCCGCCGGGGAGAAGAACAGGTGGAAGTCCTCCGTGGGCTGCACATCCTCCGCCTCCCACGTGACCTCCGCCCGCCCAGCCCCCTGACGTTCGATCGAGACGGGATGCGAGGACGAGTAGATCGTGCCGAGCCCTTGCGACGAGGTCAGACGCACCGTCATCGAGACCTCATCCAGGAGCTCGGAGGTATAGCGCTCGGTGCCGAGGATGTAGCGGTAATGCGCCATGCCGTTCGCAGGCGCCAGCACCTCGTCGTACTCGAGCGACATCGTCCGTGTGGCGTGGGCAGGCAACACGAGCTCGAACGTGAGCGCGGTCCAGTCCGCGTACTGGAACAACGAGGGGTCGCGCCGCTGTGCAACCAGCGTAGTGAGTGCTGCATTCGTCGCGGCGGCGTCCTGTCGGCTTGCCGTCTGAGCCTCGCCATCGACGACCGCCTCGAAGCCCGTGACCACCGCCTCCGGCGGCACCGGGAAGAGGTACTGCGCCGTCACCTCGAACGGGTGGGGGTTGTAGAAGGCCTGCTCAACATGCGTCACCGCGCGGGTGTCCACGATGTCGACGGTGACGTGATGATAGAGCACCACCAGGTAAGCCGTGCTCGCCTCGAGAGGTAACACCATGCCGTCGGCGAGGACGGCCTGCGGCAGGTACAACGACAGGAGAGTCAGAGAGCATAGGATCAGACTACGTGCGCGCGCCATGGGAGTTTCCTTTCTGTCACAGAATGCAGCTATGCTCTCGTTATAGAGGGCCACTGTGACAGCAAGGTGACAGGCACTCTATGCTCCGAAGACAGATTGGGAATCGACCGCTGGGCCAACGCTACAGTCCGCGTCCGTCCGGATGTGGGACGGCTCAGGCGAGCCGCCCTACATGCGGACACGAATCGTCGTGCCGGCACCCGGAACGGGCGTTGGCCTCCGGGCGCCTAGGGCAAGCACAGAAGAGATCCTCGGGAATGACTTCCTCGACCGTGCTGAGACCTTTGGGGTTTCCTTGTCGAGGAAACCCCTGCTTGTGAAGGAACCCCAAAGGTCTTCGCCGACCGTCGTCGCTTTCCCGAAGACGTAGCCTGATCTTGTACTAGGCGCTGGGGAGCGTGAAGCTGACCGTCGTGCCGGCGCCTTCCACGCTCTCGATGCGGAGGCTCCCACCGTGCGCCTCGACGAGGGCGGTGGCGATCGAAAGCCCCAGCCCGCTGCCACTTGGGGCACCTTCGGATCTCCCGGCGCTGTGCGCTCGCGCGCGCGCCCTGTCCGCGCGGTAGAAGCGTTGGCCGATCTGCGGCAAATCCTCGGCAGGGATTCCCGTGCCTGCGTCACGCACAGAGACCAACGTCCCATCACCATCCGGTCCCACGCTCGCCGTGACGGTACCTCCGGGATACGAGTACTTGATCGCGTTGTCCAGCAGATTCACCAGCACTTGCGCGATACGATCGCCATCGGCCCACGCCAGCGGAGCCTCCGGATTGGCGTCCAGCGTTATCGTCACCTCGCGAGCTGCAGCCCGCGGTCCCAGACCCTCGATCGTCGATCGTGCTAACTCAGCCAGGTCCAACGGCTCGCGGCGCAGGTTCAGCGCTTCAGCGTCGGCGCGGGTCAGGACAAGAAGGTCGTTGACGAGGCGGATCAGGCGATCCGTCTCCACCTCGACAGTCCCCAGAAACTGGTCGCGCACAACGAAGTCATCGACCGCACCGTCGCGCAAAGTCTCCACCATCCCCTTGATCGACGTGAGCGGCGTGCGTAGCTCATGGGACACGTTCGCGACGAACGTCGTCTGCGCCTGGCGCGCCGCGCGAAGTCTCGATGCCATATCGTTGAAGGTCCGGCTCAGTCGACCCAGCTCGTCGCGCGAGCGAACAGGCACCTGCTGATCGAGCTGCCCCTGGGCGATGGCGCCCGCCGCCGACGTCAAGCGGTGTAGTGGGCGGGTGATGGCCCGCGATAGGAGCAACGCCACGGCGCCCGAGAGCACGAGCGCGATCGCGGTGGACCATGTCAGCCGCGTGCGGAGATCGGCGAGCACAGCATCCACGTCGCGCAGCGGTTGGGTCAGGTAGACAACGCCGGCAAGCTCACCCTCAACCAGCACCGGCATCGCTACTGCAATGAGCGTGCCTTGGGCGTCGCGCAGTGCACCGCTGTCGTACTGGCCCGCGAGGGCTGAGGTGACCAATGCGTCACCCTGGAGGCTCGCGCCTTCCGGTTCGCCAGAGGAATCGACGAGAACGATTCCCGATGTGTCCAACACACGAATGCGCGTCTCGAGTTGTGCGCCGAGTTGGAGCGAGGAGTCCGCAAGGTAACCAAGGTCAAGATCGCTCAGCGTCGCGACCCCAACGGGGAGCGCCAGGTTCTCCGCCTGCAGGGCGAGGTTTCTCGTCTGCTGTTGCTGGATCGCGTTGGAGAGAGGCGTCTGTACCTCCGACGTGGGCCCAACAGCGAGCGCGCCCGGGATGAGAGTTTGGGCCGTGATCCGCGCCTGCGCCGCGAGGCTCTCCTCGGTCGCCTCCAGGAAGTAGCGCTGCAGGAACGTGAGCAACAGGATCGCCGCCAGTCCCATCGCCAGGACGATGAGCCCAATGTGACTCAGCAGCAGCTTGAGGCGGAGGCTCGCCGTCACGGTCTCAGGGCTCCAGCTTGTAGCCCACGCCGCGGATGGTGACGATCAAGTCGCCGGCGCTGCCGGCTTCTCGCAGTTTTGCGCGCAGGCGCTTGATGACGGCGTCCACCACGCGGTGGTCGCCCAGGTACTCATAGCCCCAGACCTGCTGCAGGAGCTGCTCGCGGGTCAGGACGTGCTCGCGGTTCTCAGCCAGCGTGTGCAGCATCTCGAACTCGAGCGTCGTCAAGTCGACCGGAGCGCCGCCGAGCCGCGCCTCGTAGCGCCCGCGGTCCACGAGGAGATCGCCAACGCGGATCACGGTCTGCGCGCCCGCTGGCGACTCCTGCGTGCGGCGGAGCACTGCCTTGACCCGCGCCAGCAGCTCGCGCACGCTGAACGGCTTCACAACATAGTCGTCGGCGCCAAGCTCGAGCCCGAGCACGCGATCGATCTCCTCGTCGCGAGCGGTGAGCATGATGATGGGGACATCGGATGTTCCGATGTCCGCCTGCTCCCGCCGCAGCGTACGGCAGACCTCTATGCCGTCGAGCTTCGGCAACATCAGGTCCAGGATCACCAGGTCGGGGCGCTCACGGCGCGCGGTCGCCAGCGCACCCTCGCCGTCCCAGGCAACCAGCACCTGATATCCCGCCCGCTTCAGGTTGTAGGTCAGGACGTCAATGATGGGCTGTTCATCGTCGACGACTAGGATTCTTGTGGTCATAGGGCAATCCGAGTGTTAAGGGATAGGGGATAAGGGAAAAGGTCGGACCCGTGTCGCAATCGTCCCTTCTCCCCTATCCCCTGTCTTTTCTCCCTCAGTGCCTCCGCCTATTATGATTGTAGCTAAGTCCCGCGGCTGCGTAAAGCCGCTCTGTGACAGCGGGATGACAGGTCTTCGACCTGTTCCCGATACCGCACCAAGGCAGCGACCGGTTGTCCGGCTATCCGCCCTTCTCCCTTTTCCCCAATCCCTTATCCCATCCCCAAGCCATTGACACGCGCAGGTCACGTGGTATAGTTCGCCGCGGTTCTTATCGAGAGAGGTGGAGGGACCGGCCCTGTGAAACCTCGGCAACCCGGCCTCACGCGTAGTGTGCGTGACTCCGACGGTGCCAACTCCGACAGAATCCCGGCGGAAGCGGGTTCTGGAAGATGAGAGCAAAGCCATAGCGGCTTAGCACCTCTTCAGACGCCCCGCAGCAATGGGTCTGCGCTGGAGGGGTTTTTTGCTGCCCCCTCCTCTCGCGACGCGAACCACCCCTCAGCCAGGGGAAAGCTGCACGCCGTGAACCTTGCGAAGGTTACGAATCGGTCACATCAACGAGGCGACTCCGCTCGCGCAAGCACCGGCACGAGCAGGTGCCACGTGATCTACGCAAGGTTGAGAGCTCAGGAGAGGAGTTACCATGACATCGGACCACGAAGCAACACAGGCAGTACATGCAGGTGAGGAGCGGCGCAAGCCCTATGGCGCATTGACCACGCCCATCGTCCAGACATCGACCTACACTTTTGCCAATACGGCTGATGTCCTTGCCTTCATGGAGCGCAAGGCCGAGCGTACGGAGGCCCGGGAAGCTGGCGGCGATCTCTCGCTCCGCGATGAGTATGGACGCTACAGCAATCCGACGCTGAAAGTCGTCGAGCAGAAGATCGCGACGCTGGAGGGGGCCGAGGGGGCGGCGCTCTTTAGCTCAGGCATGGCGGCAAGCACCACCACGCTGCTGACATTCCTGTCCGC
>JALOOJ010000226.1 GCA_025454475.1 Anaerolineae bacterium | reverse complement strand
CGTGACCGATGGTCTCGCCGCCGTCGACGCGATGCGCTGTGTGGGCTGCGGTCAGTGCACGCTCGTCTGTCCCGTCGACGCGCTTCGCCTGGTCCGTCGCCCAGAGGACGAGATCCTCGTCCCACCGCTCGATGAGGCCGCCTGGCAGGCGGAGCGAATGGCGGAACGCCGCGCAAATGCCTGAACCACGGGCAACGCGGAAGCCCAACATCCTGTTCTTCCTGCCCGACCAGCACCGGGCTGACTGGACAGCGATGAACCCTGCGCTTCCGCTGCGCACGCCCACACTCAACCGCCTTGCTGGACAGGGCACGACCTTCAGCGCTGCGCTCTGTCCATCGCCGCTGTGCGCACCCTCGCGTGCCTGCCTCGCTGCGGGAAGGACCTACGACCGGTGCCGCGTGGCGAATAACCAGGATGACTACCCACTCGACCAACTGACGTTCTATCGAGTTCTGCGCGACCACGGGTATCACGTCGCGGGCGTGGGCAAGTTCGACCTCCAGAAAGGCTCAGCGCAGCACAGCCTGGACGGAAAAGCCCTGATCGATGCGTGGGGCTTCTCCGATGGCATTGACAGCAAAGGGAAGTGGGATGCGGTAACCAGTTGGGACGGTGCGCCCCACGATGCATACCTGGCTTACCTGGATGGGCACGGGTTGGCCCAGACCCATATCGACGACATGGTCAGCCGACGCGCCGGCCCCTACACCACGACGCACCCGACGCCCCTGCCGGAGCACGCGTATGGCGACAACTGGGTCGCGGCCCAAGGCGTGCGCATGCTCCGCGACTTCCCGGACGACCGCCCGTGGTTCCTGCAGGTCAACTTCACCGGGCCACACGATCCGATGGACGTCACCCAGGGCATGTGGCAGGACTGGCAGAACGTGGACTTCCCTCCTGCCCACGCCAACACTCAACTCGGCGTCGAAGCCCATACCCGCATCCGACGCAACTACGCCGCGATGGTGGAGAACATCGACCGCCATCTCAGTCTCTATCTGCAAGCGATAGACGCGCGAGAGGAGCTGGCCGATACCCTGGTGGTCTATGCGAGCGATCACGGCGAAATGCTCGGAGACCACGATGCTTGGGGCAAGAGTACCTTCTACCAGCCTTCGGTTGGCGTGCCGATGGTCATCGCCGGGCCCGGTGTCGCCAGGGGTGCCGTCTTCGATGGGCCGGTGAGCTTACACGATCTTGCCGCGACGTTCCTGGAAGCCGCAGACGTGGCGATCCCGCCGGAGATGGACAGCCGTTCGCTCTGGCCAGTCCTGTCGGGTGCTTCAGGCTCACACCGGGACACCGTGATCTCCGGCCTCGTGACCCCCAAGCGGAGCTGGCATCTCGTCTACGATGGTCGCTACAAACTCGTGCGCATCGGCGACGCCCCACCCCTCCTCTTCGACCTGGATGGAGACCCGTGGGAGGATGTGAACGTCGCACCCCAACGCCCCGAGGTGACGGTGCGCATGCAGGCGTGGCTGGATGCGGCGCTGGAAGATGCCCGGGAGGCAACAGAATGAGTCCACACTACGAAGGGACCGTCCTCATCACCGGCGCCAGCCGCAAGGCCGGCATCGGTGCAGCCATCGCCCGCGCGCTGGCCCGCGACTGGGGCAATCTCTTCATCACCTACTACCGTCCTTACGACCACACATCAGGCCTGGTCTACACCCCAAGCCCGGATGACGCGGGAGAGCTCCTTGCCGAGCTGCGGGGGCTTGGGCGTCGAGCCGAGGGACTCGAGGTGGACCTCTCAGATCCCACTGCCCCGGCGCGTCTGTTCGACGCCGTCGAGCGCACGCTTGGGCCGGTGCACGTCCTCATCAACAATGCCACCTACTCGATGCAGGGAGGCATCGACGCCTTGACCGCCGAGCAGCTCGACCGGACGTACGCGGTCAACCTCCGGGGGATGGCGCTGCTGTGCGTCGAGTTCGTGCGGCGCTTCAGGGCTGCCGCCCCACCCCCGGATGGGGGACGCATCATCAACCTCACCTCGGGCCAATCCCTCGGCCCTATGCCCGGAGAGCTCGCCTACGTCGCCACAAAGGGCGCCGTTGAGGCGTTCACGCTGAGCCTGAGCGCCGAGGTGGCGCCTTTGGGCATCACGGTGAATGCCGTTGACCCCGGGGTTACCGACACGGGCTGGATAGCGCCCGAGCTCAAGGCCAAATGGGAGGCCGAAGCGCCGCAGGGTCGCTTGGGCCAGCCCGACGACGCCGCGCGGCTGATCCGTTTCCTGGCGTCGCCGGACGCCGGCTGGGTCACCGGGCAGGTGATCCACTCCCACGGGGGCATCCGGATCTAGCGAAGGCTGACCCGTTTCAGGGGTGGAGCGTTCCAGCTATCCGGCCTGCTAACCTTCCAGCACTGGAGTCGCTATGCCTGCACGATACCTGATGGGTCTCGATCTGGGCGGGGGCGGTGGACGCTGCCTGCTGGTCGACGCCGAGTCCGGCGCCACGACGATGAGCACGCGCGCCTGGACGCACGCCCGCGTGCCCGAGTATTGGCCCTGGGCCTTCGACCTCGACGTCGATCTCATATGGGCCACCGTTGGCGCGCTCGCGCGGGAGGCGCTCCAGCGGGCAGGCATCCAGCCGGATCAGGTTGCGGCCGTAGGTGTCGCCTCGATGCGCCACGCGATGGTTGTGGTGGACGCGGCAGGCGCCCCACTGTTTGCCACACCGACGATGGATGGCCGCGCCGGCGTCGTGGCGCTGCAGCTCAGCACGGAACGGGGCGAGGCGATCTACCGGCGCACCGGCCGATGGCCCAACCCGATCCTCGGGGCCGTACGCCTGCTCTGGCTGGCTGAACATAGGCCGGATGTCTTCGCGCGGGCCCATGCACTGCTTAGCCTCGCCGACTGGCTTGGCTATCGGCTGACGGGGGTGCTGGCAACAGAGCGCTCGCTCGCCGTCGAGACGATGGTCATGGACCTTCACCACCGCGCTTGGGCTGAGGACCTCATCGCCTCGCTGGGGCTGCCGCGACATCTCTATCATGAGATGTCCACCGCTGGGACCAGGATCGGGGATCTTGCGGGTGCCGCCGCCAGCCATCTGGGCCTGAGGCCCGGCACCTCGGTGGTCGCCGCTGGGGCGGATACCCAGTGCAGCCTCCTCGCGATGGGCATCGTGGCGCCCGGACAGGTCGGCATCGTCGCCGGGACCACGACGTCGGTGATGGGCATCTCCGATCAGCCGGTGATCGATCCCCAGAAGCACCTCTGGACCGGGCTCCACATCGTGCCGGGCTGCTCCGTCCTGGAAAGCAATGCGGGTGCCATGGGCAGAACGCTCGACTGGCTCGCCAGGGCGTGGTATGGCGATGCGCCGGACCCGGTCGCGGCCCTGTGCGCCGAGGCTGCCGGGACGCCGCCCGGCGCACGCGGCATCCTGTCCACCGCAGGCGCCCACGTTTTCGACGCGACCTCACTCAGCCTGCCGGTCGACACGCTGACGCTTGCAGCGACCGGTGCCACCGCCGACAGCGCCGGACGGCCCGCAATGGCGCGCGCCGTCCTGGAGGGCATGGCCTACGCGATCCGCGCCAATGTCGAGCAGATCGTGAGGGTCTCGGGGCAGTCCCTCGAATCGCTCGGGCTCGCCGGCGGTATGGCGCGCAGCACCGTCTGGGCGCAGATGGTCAGCGACGTCCTTGGCTGCCCGGTTGACATTGGGCCGACCACAGAGGCGGCAGCCCTGGGCGCCGCGATCTGCGCGGGCGTCGGCGCCGGGTTGTTCGCCGACCTGACGAGCGGATCCGAGTGCCTGGCGAGGATCACGCGCAGCCATCGTCCGGACCCTGTCGTCACCGAAGCGTACCGGTCGCGGTATGGCACCTGGCGCGCGCTCCTCGAGAAGGCCGTCGATGCAGACATCGATGCCGCCCAGGCCATCGTCCAGGAGCTGATGCAGCAAGCGCCCGAAGCTCGGGCCGTGGCTGTGGCTGCAGCCCCAGTCCACCCCCGCATCTACGTCAGCGCCGAGGTGGACGAGGCCTCGCTGGACCAGTTGCGCGCACTGGGGGACGTCACCTTCGCCAGCTACCGGCGCGAGAGCCGGCTGCTGGTCGGCGAGGACCTCTGGGAGACGCTGGCGGGCTACCAAGTCTTCGTCACCGAGGTGGACATCGTCGATGCCGAGGCGCTGCAGAAGCTGCCTGACCTGCGCGCCATCATCGTCTGTCGGGGCGATCCGGTCAATGTAGATGTCGCCGCCTGCACAGCAGCGGGCGTGCCCGTGATCAGTGTGCCTGGACGCAACGCCGACGCCGTCGCCGATCTGACCCTGGCCTTCATGCTGATGCTCGCCCGCAAGCTTCCCGAAGCAACCGAGTTCCTGCGCCAGCCAGGCAGCGAGGCCGGCGATATGGGGCGGATGGGCATGGCGCATGAGCGCTACCAGGGCAGTGAGCTCTGGGGTCGGACGATCGGACTTGTCGGCGCAGGGTCGGTCGGGCGTCGGGTTGTGCTCCGCTTGCGGCCCTTTGGCGCCCACATTCTCGTGACTGACCCCTTCATCAGTGCGGAACAGGCTGCTCTATTGGGCGTTGAGAAGGTCGAGTTGGACGCCCTGCTCGCGCGGAGCGATATCGTGAGCCTCCACGCCCCGGTCACCGACGCGACGCGTGGCCTCATCAACGCCGATGCTCTGGCCCGGATGAAGGCGGGCGCGTTCCTGATCAACACAGCTCGCGCGGCGTTGATCGATGACGTGGCGCTCACCGACGCACTGCGGTCCGGCAGACTCGGCGGCGCCGCGCTGGACGTGTTCGCCGCCGAGCCGCCGGGCGCAGACGATCCCTTGTTGGCGTTTCCCAACGTCATCGCAACACCGCACATCGGGGGCAACACCCATGAGGTCGCCGCACACCAGGGCGCGACCGTCGTCGAGGCGATCGAGCGGCTGCTCGTCGGGCAGAATCCCGGCACGCTCCTTAACCCCGAGGCGATGGTGAGCTTTGGCTGGACGGGCGAGCGGAGCGGATCGGCGGAGGCACTGAAGGATCTGGCCCGAGGGCCCGGACCGGGGGTAACCGACCTGCAGGTGGCGGCCCGGCAGGAACGCCCTGGCGAACGGGGCGGCTCGGCCTCCACGGCTATGGGGCCTCCGCGTGCCGGGCTGCTCTCGCGCCTGGCCGGACGACTTCGAGGAGAGAGGCCAGGCACCGAAGGCGCGACGGCAGAAGCGCCCAAGGACTTTCCGCAGTCCTTGGGCGCGAGAGACCAGGAGGTTGACGTGGCAGACACAGTTGAGGCCGGCATGCGGCGAGTTCTGGAGCGGTTCACCGCGGCAGGGAATGGCTGCCTTTGCGAGGGGCAGAGACGTGACGATGCGCTTCACGCTGCGCGATATGGCGCAGGACTTCTACCTCAGCTTCATCGATGGCCGCGTTGCCGCCGGGCTTGGGGACCCCCCACAGCCTTCGAACGTCCACCTCAAAATGAAGGCAGCTATCCTCGACGGCATCTTCACCGGCAAGGTCAACGGTATGCGCGCCGCGATGACGGGCCAGCTCTCGTTCAGTGGCGACACCAACAAGGCGATGGCCTTTCAGCGGCTACAGGGTGACCTGGGACGCCTATACCAGGGCGCGCGCGCCGAGGCGGGGGATCCTGGCGATCTAGCCATGGTGCAAGCGACCCCGGCGCACGGGCTCGCCCTTCGCGCGGAGGAGC
>JALOOJ010000225.1 GCA_025454475.1 Anaerolineae bacterium | reverse complement strand
CCGCGCCGTCTCGCGCAACTGCGCCCACGTCCAGGGTTGCCTCGGCGCGCGCACCTCTGTCGTTACTCCGCTCTCCCGCTTTCTTTCCTCCTTGCTCCCCAGCGCGCCCGCCGGAGGCCTGACCCTCGAGACATAGTAGGCGCTGGTGAGCGCAGCAACGCCGCCCACGATGTAGAGCAGTTGATAGTTGAAGGGAAAGGCGGCCCAGGGCCACTGCGCCCCGGCATCCAACCACCTACCCGCCAGGAAGGCCGCGATCGCTGCCACACCGCTGGAGATAATGCTCCGATTCGCAAACACGCGCGCCCGGTCGCGCTCCGGGATCACATCGGCGAGCATCGGGCTGAAGGCGGTGTTGAAAATCGTGATCGGGATGGTCCTCAGGATAAACAGGTAGATGAGCGCCTGCGCCGCGCGGTTGGGGAACAGCCACGGGATGAAGGCGGCCCAGAGAAAGCCGAATCGCCCGAGCCCTAAGCCCAGCATCATCCATAGCCGCGACTTGCTGCTCGACTCCATAATCCGGGCAGCCGGGACCATCAGGAAGATCGCGAAGAGCGAGGGCAACGATGAAAGCCACCCCACCATCCGGTTTGTCGCGCCCATCCGCAGCGCATAGGTCGCGTTGAAGGCGAAGACAGCGCTGAAGATCGCTGCCCAGAAGACCTCGACGTAGAGGTAGTGGATGTTGCGTTCCAGCTCGGTCCGCTGGGCGAGCGGACGCATACTGCGCGCCACCCGCGACTTCAGCGAGCGCGCCCAGGGCACCTCCAACACACGGTAGCGGAAACCGGCCCAGGCCTCTGCTGCAGCCCACTGCATCATGCGCATCTAGGTCGCTTCGCCTTCCACCACCGGTATCCTGTACCAGTGAAACATACTCGCCCCAAACAACCGGATCACCCCGCCGATGACCAGTATCCATCGGATATCGAGCACCGCTGACAGCGCCACGCCGGCCATCGGCGCGACAAAGGCCCCGATGTTGGCCACGGTCCCATACAGCGCCATATATGACGCCCGGCGGTCGATAGGACAGGTCGCATAGAAAGTGTTGGCGTGGCTCAGGTCGACGCCTGCGTTTATGAAACTGATCAGCACGCCGAAGACGAGAATCAGCGTGAGATTGGGCATCACCGCCACCAGAAACGCATAGGATGCCGCCGGCAAAATGGTCAGCAGGAGCGTCCAGCGCATTCCCCGGCGGTCCATGACGCGCCGCCAGACCAGATTGCCGACAATGAGCCCGGCGTAAGCGAAGGTCGTATTGAGACCCACCCAGCCATCCGACGCTCCCAGCTGCTTGACGAAGAAGATAATGTAGAGTGGCCCCACGAGCCAGGCACCGCAGTTGAAGATGAAGGTGTTGGTCATGATGCGAAAGAAACCCCTGTTTTCGCGCGCCATCACCCGGACACCGTCAAAGGTCTCTCGCAGCTTGGGCCGCGCCTTCTTGGACTCCTTGCGCGCCGGGACCGGCGTCTCAGGAATCCGGATCTTCGCCACGAAATAGACGCTCACCAACCCGGCGATGGCCCCGATGATGTAGAGAACCTGATAGTTCATCGGGAGGCGGGCCCACGCGAGACCCGAGCCTGCCGAGGGCGATCCGGCGGCGTCCAGCCACTTCCCGAAAGCGAATGTGCAGACAGCTACGGTTAGCCCGTGCACCACACTGCGGGTTGACATGACCACCGCACGATCGCGCATCGGAACTACATCCACGAACATCGGGCCCCAGCCGGCGCTGAAGAAGTTGGCGGGTACCGCACTGAGCAACAACACCGCGACGATCAGCGCCGCCGCTCGGTCGCGTGCAATCCACGGAGCCAGGGCAACGCCAAGGTACATCAGGCGTGCGAGGAACAGGCTGCCGCGGACGTAGGGTCCGCGATCGTTCTTGGTCTCTAGGAAGCGCGCCGACGGGATCAACATCACAATCGCCAAAAGCGATGGGATGGAAGAGAGCCATCCGATCATCGTGTTCGTCGCGCCCAAGCGCAACGCATAGGTCGCGTTGAAGGAGGCGATGGCGGTAAGGATGCCCGCCCAGAAGATCTCGACGTAGAGATACCAGATGTTGTGCTCGGTCTGGCCGCGCAGACGTTCGACGAAGCGTCGTCCACGGAACGCGCCCGCAGGGGTTATGCCCTGCAGCCTGTACCGCGCGCCGGCCCAGAAACGGGACAGCTTGGCCCACTCGTGTCTTATACGCTCGCGCATCCTCGGCACCCGCTTAACCGCATAGTCTGGCCCAAACCAAAAAGGACACCCTGGCACACAAGGTGTCCTTCTTCGACGCCTGCGAGGTTAGCTGACGGGCTCGGGCCGAAGAAGCTGGCCCTACGCTGGCCGTGCTCGGAAGCACAGCTCCACCGATTCGCCCCTGGGTACCTTTGGGTCCCCCGCTGCTGCGCACCCTGCCCTGCGCGCCCGGCCGCACACCACCATCACAGCCGGCCCATTTGGCGTTCTGACCTCACCCACTCAGTCGGCAGGAACGTTCCCCACCTTAGCATAGGATGGGGAGATGTCAATGAACGTACGTGCCCAGCGCCAACCCCTTCTCAATATAGTACCGGAACGTGTCATACGTGACGGTATTGGGAATCGAGTGATCGCTGTGCAGGACATAGCCGTTGTTCTGCATCACGATCGGGATCTTGGCCTCGAGCTCGGCATCGATCTTGGCCCGGTCGTTGGTGTAGAGCACCCGCACGTCAATGCCACCCATGAACGAGATCCGGTCACCGAACTCGCGGTAGAGCTTGAGCAGGTCCATCCCTGCCTTGACCTCGATGACCTGAAGGCAGTCGATGCCCGCCTCGATCATCCCCGGAAGGAGCGGCTCGACATAGCCGCACGAGTGCATGATGACAGGCATCCCGTGCGCCTTGGCATAGCCCACTGTCAGCGCGTGGGCCGGTTGAAGGATCTGGCGGTACATCCGAGGCGACATAAAGGGATGCTGCTTGAACCCCATATCCTCATAGTACCAGATCCCATCCGGCCATCCCTCCTCGGCGAATAGGATTTCCTGAAGATCGACCGTGAGCTGGGCATAGGTCATCGCCATGTCTTTCACCCAATCGGGATCGAGCGCCATCCCCGCCAGCATATGCTCGTGCCCGGCGACGTCCTTCATGATCTCGAACACGTTGACGCCCGACCAGACAAAGAAGCGCCCCGCGCTGTGGGCCTGTTGCTTGGCCTCGCGGTAGGCCTGGAAATTGATACGTCGGCGCTCCGGTTTGATCAGCGGCCGGATTCGGGTTTCCCAGGGCTCACGGCTCTTCACCAGGAAGTCGATGTGCTCGGGCGTGGCGTCATGCAGCTTGTGCCGTCGCAGCACCGCGCCATTGCCGTCGCGCGTCAGGATCGTCTCCTCAGTCTCATCGAGCACCTCGGGCACAAAGTCGAGGTCGGCGGTGACGTTGAACGCCCAGCACTCCTGCATATCGAAGCCAAAGGCGTCGTCCAGGCTCTCGCCCGGGCGGATGTGACCCTCCTCGGTCCACACTTTGTGCGTGTCACCCCAGAAGTGCTCGTACAGCCCGATGCGGTCCACAGGCTCGCGAGCCAGGATGCGGGTCATGCGTTCGATGCCGGTTAGGTCGGTCATAGGTCTAGAGTACCATCCTCGGTTGGAGTTGTTGCTGGAGCTTGTCCGCGATGTAACATGCCTCGTCTTGTGTCCGAGCAGTAGCCTGGATGACGACACGGGAGCCAGGCTGGTAGCGCATCGGCCACGTCCAGGGATCACCGTCGCCGCACCACGAGTGCATCTGTGGCACAGCGGAGAAGGCGCGATAGGCCTCGACCAGGACAGCCTCGGGCTGTACGAAGTTGATCAGCCGCAACCCCGGGATCGCCTTGAAACCGGCCCACTGGTGGCGGGCGTGAGCGCAGCAGTGCACGCCTATGCCACCAAAATGCTCAGACAACTCCGCCAACTCGGGCAGGAACAACTCGTTGAACACCCGCGCGCTGACGGCGCCGACCTCGTCCTCAGAGAGCGTAATGCCCTGCGGCATATAGTAGTCGGGGTAATGGGCGATGAAGTCACGCCCGTACCGCGCGAACCAGGCTTCGAGAAAGGCGATCAAGAAGCGCTTCACCTTGTCCGCCAGCTCTAGAACAGCCTCGGGCGACTCGATCAGGGCCGGGTAGAACGACGACTTCTCCCAGATCAGCGCCGCGATATCCATCGGGCTCTGCACATCGACGACCTTCACCAGAGCGCCGGGCCCCGCGCGCCGCATCAACTCGTCAGCCATGTCAAAGAGGTAGGCCACGCTGCTCGTGCTGACCTCCGGTACCTTGAGCGCCTCAGCCTCACGCGCCGAGTGAACGAGGGGCAGCGCGAAGGGCATGTTATCGTCAGGGAAGTGCACAGGGCATCCAAAGGCCTCGGCGAAGATCTCGGTGCCCGTGCGCATATCGAGGTATGGCAGCGAGTCGTCCCACAGCCACGTCTGCCGCGCCAGTTGCCGCTCGTACTTGCGCCACGCCCATTCGACGCGCACATCTGCCAGTTCGCGCCACGATCGGGGCGACTCCTCCTCATCAGGCGTATAGGTAATCATATACAGATGCCCAGCATCGGGGTCGGACAGGAAGTGCGTCCATCGCGCTACGCGTGCGGCGGTGTCGTGAGCCCGCGTCACTTTGGTACCTTCCAGTATTGGCTGGTCATCAAGCGCCCATTATGTCCCGGAGCCCCAGCTACGCAACCCGTACCGCTGACTCCACCAGTACCAGCGCACTTGTCGCAGCCATCTTTTCCGACACCGGCGGGGCACGTCAGCTCTTGAAACTCGGCGAGGCGGCGGTCATCACTCTGTGGGTGGGGCCCTCCGTGTTGGCGGAGTTGGACGCGGTCCTGGAGCACAAGTCGCCGGGTAGCAGGCCGGGCTTGGCGCTCCCGCTGGATCGCGCCGGCGTCCAGATCGGCCCATCGCCTGACTCGGTAACACAGACGCGGGCCGAGACCATCATACTGTACGCGCCCGATGCACACATCGTAGCTGAGGCGCTCGCAGCCGACGCAGACTACCTCGTCTCGCTCGATCGCCAACACCTGGTGGGCAACCCACAGGCCGAGCACATGCCGTTCCCTGTGGGCACGCCCGGAGATTGCCTCGCCTGGCTGCGCGCTCAGTAGTAAGGGCGCCGTAGAGATAGGGCAACCAACACACCGGTCCCCTCCCCCGTCGGTACCAGTCCGCGGTCTCCCTGTGCTTATCCACCGATTCCGATTCGCTTATTCACTATATTGACTATAGCAAACTTATAAAATATAATGTCTGCTATTGCCGGCGCATCTCCGATGAGGCCGGCGCTCCCCCCTTCAACCGATGCTCGGGGCCCGCATGGACGCCGGCACGGTAGCGTAGCTCTAGAGGAGAGGTGTACCTTGGATATGCGGATGGCGGCGCGGC
>JALOOJ010000224.1 GCA_025454475.1 Anaerolineae bacterium | reverse complement strand
ACCTCGCGCAAGTCGGCAGCCGCGATCTCGACCAGGAATCCCCGCTTACCGCCATTGACGCAGATCCGATCCAGCTCCAGCACCGTCTGCTCGACGTATGCGATCAGTGGCTGTCGCGTGCCGAAGGGGCTGATTCCCCCCACCTGATACCCCGTCACCCGCTCGGCCTTCTCCATCGTGCAGGGCGCAACGGCCTTGACACCCAACGTACGTGCCAGCGCCTTGGTGGACACCTCCCGATCCCCGTGCACCAGCACCAGGAAAGGCTTACCCCCCTCCGGCTCCATTACTAACGTCTTGATCACGGCGTGCTCGTCGACACCCAGCCACGCCGAGGCATGGCGCGTGCCGCCATGCTCCTCATAGGGGTATAGATGCGCCACGAACGCGACCTTCTTCTCCAGGAGCGCTCGCACGCCTCGCGTCATAGGATAGTCGTTACTCGTCACTTGGGCCCCACACAATCTGCAACGGAGCGCCAGCCTAGTCCCATCGGACCTCTCGTCCGGTCACCGCGCTCCGCAGCAACCCCTCCATCATCTCCTGGACCACCAGTCCGTGACGCAGCGGAGCCTCACACGCGATGCCATCCAGAACGCAGTCGATGAAATGATCGGCTACCATATCGAAACCCTGGGACACCCGCGGAAAACTCACCTCGGTGTCATGCGGGACGCCATCGACGGTGCGGTAGATCGTCAGCGGGCGTAGGCGTGCCCCTGCCTCTGTACCAAAGAGCTCCACCTGAGTCTCTTCGGTAGGGTGTTGGTGGCACGCCCAGAAGCTCTCGATCTGCAGCCCGACGTCGCCCTCAAACCGGATGAAACCCCCGGCATAGTCATCGACACCAAACAACCGGGAATACTCGGTGGGCGGAACCCTGAAATCCCAGTAGCCCTCGCCGTGCGGACCGAACTTGGCGCCTCCTACCCCCACAACACTGATGGGTTTCGGCTTGCCCAGCAGCCACCACGCCAGGTCGAGCACATGGACACCCATGTCACGGAATGCACCCCCTCCCGGCTCAATGAAAGCTGAGTTCCAGTCCGGGATGCCGCTGCGGCGCACGCTGCGAGCGCGTGTATCCCCAGGGACATCATGTTGACGACACCGGCAGCCTCTGCAGCCTCGACCAACTCGCGAGCAGCGTCCTCTGAATGCGCCAGTGGCTTGGTGACCAGCACGTGTTTCCCGTTCTTGACCGCCTCCAGTGCTACCGGGACGTGCACCGGGTTCGGCGTTGCAACCATGACTGCGTCGATCTCGGGATCTGCGCACATCTCGCGGTAGTCCACATAGCACTTCACCGGCTCGGGAAGCTCTGGAGCGAACCTCTCCATCTTCCATTCGATAATGTCACAGATAGCGGTCACCCGCCCCCTCGAGTTCTTCTGTAGCGACCGTGCATTAGCCCGCCCAACCCCTAAGCCTACGATGCCGACCCGAACTTCGTCCATATCATCTCCAGTCTTTCGATCATCGGTCGACCTCGGATCGATGATGGAAATTGGTATGCAGCGCCTCTCTCGCCTGATCCCCTATACCCAACCACTTGTCACTTCCGCTACCCGATACACCAGGTGGCGTCGTTGTTCACGAGCTCCACCTTGCCGCTTTCAGAAGAACGGATCCCCGCATCGAGAATCGCCATGGCCTCGATGTTGTGCTGCAGTTGCAGGGTGGGATGCAGCGGCTCGCCAGTCTCGAGATGATAAATGAACTCCTCCCCGAGCGTCGCACGTCCCTCGGGCAGGGGATCTCCCTCGCTCACCATATCCGGTTCCGTCCGTCCGTAGCTCTGTGTTGTGAAGACTTGCACCACTCCGCGGTCTGCAACGATCGTGCCCCGCGTGCCATAGGCAATCGGGCCCGTAGGGACACCGGCGTTCCACGTGGTCCACGTGCCCTCCAAAATAGCCAACGACCGTGGGAAACGAACTGCGATGATGGCGTTATCGTCTGCGTCACCATACTGGCTGGCAATGTTCGCCCGCATCGCGGTCGCCGACACGGCGGGCGCCCCGACGAACCATCGCGCGAGGCACGCCCCGTAACAGCAGTAGTCCAGCAGTGCCCCACCTCCCGCAGAGACGTGGTGCCACCACTCCCCGCCCTTCTCAACATCCGACCAGGCATTCGCCCCTTGCGCGTAGGAGAGCGGGCCCATCGATGCCCCATTGCGCCATTTCACTTCCCACAGCTCACCGATCGCACCCGCATCGATCAGCTCTTTCATCTTGCGGATGGCTCGATTCCACGTCGTAGGCCAGTTGACCACCAGTTCAACGTCGTTAGCCCTCACCGCCCTCACCATCCGCAGCGCATCGGGCAGGCTGGCGGACATTGGCTTCTCGGTGATCATATGGATGCCCTTGGCGGCGATCGCTTCGGCAACCTCGCCGTGCTGCGCATTCTCCGGGCAGAAGAGCATGATGTCGAACGACTCCTTCTCGAGCATCTCACGGTAGTCCTGATAGACCTTCGGGATGCCGGCTCTCTCCTGTGACCTGAGGATCTGTGCCGGACGCCAAGATGGCTTCTTGGGCACCGACGGAACAGTGTCGGCGCAGGCGACCCACTCGACACTGGGCAGGGCCTTGAATGCATCGATCAGGGTGTTGACGTGCCCGTGTGATACGCCAAGCACGCCGAGTCGGTATGTCTTGCCCATCAGTTCGCCTCCCTTAGGAGAAGTATGGGGGCACCTCCTCCGGTGCCCCCTCTCACCTATCCCTTGTCCCCTGTTACTTCGGCCTATCCAATGCACCACGTCGGCGTATTTACGAGCTCCATCTTCCCACTGACGGCAGAGCGAATGCCCGCATCAAGGATCGCCATAGCTTCGATGTTCTGCTGCAGCTGCAGCGTGGGGTGCAGCGGCTCTCCCGTCTCAAGGTGATGGACGAACTCCTCGGCGAGCGTTGCTCGACCCTCAGGAAGCGGGTCTCCTTCCGCAGCGAAGTCAGGATCCCCACCCCAGTAGCTTGGCGTTGTATAGACCTTGACCCCACCGCGGTCCACGACCATCGTTCCACGGGTGCCGTAGGCGATGGGGCCCGTCGGGACACCTGGGCTCCAGGTTGTCCAGGTGCCCTCCAAGATCGCCAGGGCCTTAGGAAACCGCACGGTGACGATGGCGTTATCTTCGGCGTCCCCATAGTGGCTCGTGATATTCGCTTTCATCGCCATAGCCGCGACGGCAGGTTCGCCGATCATCCACCGCGCCAGGCAGGCACCATAGCAGCAGTAATCGAGCAGCACGCCACCGCCAAGCGCGGACTGATGCCACCATTCGGCGCCCTTTTCCACATCGTTCCAGGCATCATCGCCTTTAGAGTAGGACAGAGGCCCCATCGACGCCCCGTTGCGCCATTTGATCTCCCATACGTCGCCGATCATGCCCTCGTCGATGAGGTCTTTCATCTTGCGTACCGGCGCATGCCAGGTTGTGGGCCAGTTCACCATCAGCTCTACATTGTTGGCCTGCACGGCACGCATCATGCGCAGCGCTTCCGGAAGCGAGGCCGCCATCGGCTTCTCCGTGACCATGTGGATGCCCTTCGAGGCGATCGCCTCAGCGACCTCGCCGTGGCGTGCATTCTCAGGACAGAAGATGATAATGTCGAATGCCTCGCGATCCAGCATCTCGTGGTAGTCTTCATAGACCTTGGGGACTCCCGTATGCTCCAGAGCGCGCCGGATACTCGATGGTCGACTGGCCGGCTTCCGTGTCGTTGTCGGCACGACCGGCACTGTGTCGGCGCACGCAATCCATTCCACGTTGGGGAGCGCGGCAAAATCATCGATCAGGCTATTCACATGCATGTGAGAGACACCGATTATCCCGAGCCGATACGTCTTTGCCATTGTTTCCCTCCTCAGTCTAGGTATCTTGTGAACAATCGCCCTACCCGATGCTCCACGTTGCGCTGTCGACACCTTCGAGTCTACCTGTGACCGCCGAACGCACACCTGCGTCGAGAATGGCCATAGCTTCCAGGTTGAACATCATCTCCAGCGTCTGATGCACAGGTTCGCCAGTCTCCAGATGGTGCACGATTTCGGCGGCGACGTCATCGCGTCCTGCCGGCAGCGGGTCCGGAGTGTAGATCTCCGTTTGCCCGTGGCCTCGCTCCACACGGACAAGCTGCTCTATACCCTTGCGATCGGCGACCATCGTGCCCGTCGTCCCGTAGATGATCGGCCCCGCAGGGACACCGTGATCCCACGTGGTCCAGGTTCCCTCGAGCAGCGCGATCGCACCGGGGAACCGGACGAGCATCACCGCATTGTCATCGGCATCGCCCCAGTGGCTGTTCAGGTTCGCCTTCATCCCCAGTGCGGCAATCGCCTGCTCGCCGATGTACCAGCGAGCGACCATGGCGCCGTAACAGCAGTAGTCCAGCATCGCCCCGCCGCCCGTATCGGCCTGATGCCACCACGTGGCGCCTCGCTCCGGACCCGTCATCGGCGCCGCCACCTCGCTCACGCCATCGTGTGCTGCGCCCGGCCCTAGTGGACCGGTGTGCCCGGACCGCCACTTCACCTCCAGGACCCGACCGATTACGCCGTCGTCAAGCAGTTCCTTGGCTTTGCGGGCCACGACTGACCAGGTCAGCGGCCAGTTGACGATCATCGTGGTGCCCGCAGCCTTGCAGACCCGCACCATGCGTAGCGCGTTGGGGAGCGTGTCCGCCATTGGTTTCTCGATACAGACACTAACCCCCGCTGCGGCACACGCCTCGACGATATCGGGGTGCTGGACGACTTCGGATTGCACGATGACCAGATCAAACGACTCCTTCTCCAGCATCTCGTGGTAGTCACCGTATGCCTTGGGAACGCCGAGGTCCTTCAGGGCGTGCTGCATGTTCCAGACCCGCGTGTAGGGTGCATCCCGCATCTCCGGGCGAAACGGGACCGTGTCTGCGCAGGCTACCCACTCCACCTGCGGATGCTCCGCGTAGTGAGCCGCGACATCGTTGACATGCATATGCCCAAAACCGATGATCCCAGCACGAACCTTGCGCATAGTGTTCTCCTAGTCGAACCGGATCTCCCTACCCGTCCGAGCGCTCTCGAGCATGGCTTCCATCATCTCCTGGACGATGAGGCCGTGGCGCAACGGGGCCTCCTCGGACGTACCGTTGCGCACGCAGTCGGCGAAGTGACCGAAGATCCTTCTGGCGTAGTCGACCTGCGCATCCTTGATGTCGACGACCGTGTCAGCCGGTGCGCCGCTGACAGTCTTGTAGAGCGTGAGCGGGTTCAGGCGAGCGCCGGCCTCGGTGCCGAAGAGCTCAATCTGCACCTCGGGCGACTGGTGGCTAGCCCAGAAGCTCTCGACGATCAGCCCGGTGCCGTTGTCGAAACGGATGATGCCACCGGCGTAGTCGTCAGAGTCGTATTTCGACCAGTAATCCTCGGGCGGCTGGCGAAAGTCCCAATAGTGCTTGCCGACGGGGCCGAACTTGGCACCTCCAACGCCGGTAACGCTGACAGGCCTCGGCTTTCCAAGCAGCCACCACGACGAATCCAGGACATGGACGCCCATGTCGCGGAAGGCACCGCCGCCGGCCTCGATGAAGCCGAGATTCCAGTCGGGTATGCCGGCCCGTCGAATGCTGCGTGCGCGCGCGTAGTACATCTCACCTAGCTCACCCCCGCGGCAGAGCTTACCCAAGTACTGGACGGTGTTGCTGAAGCGCATCGTTAGCGACATGCTGTTCACAACACCGGCAGCCTCGGCGGCCTCTACGGCCTCCCGGGCAGCCTCCTTGGAGCTGGACAATGGCTTGGTGCTCATCACGTGCTTACCATGCCCGACTGCACTCAAGATGACGGGAACGTGGACCTGGTTGGGGGTGCCGACGAATATCGCCTCAACCTCGTCGTCCTGGCAGAGCTCCTCAAACTTAGCGTACTTCCTCATCGGCTTGCCGAGCTCTTTTTCGAAGGCGTCCATCTTCTCAGGGATGATGTCGCAGAGCCCTACCAGCTCAATCTCGGGCACGGACTGCATCGCTCGCCCGTGCGCTGTGCCAATGCCACCTACGCCGACAATCGCAAACCTCACTTTTTCCATATCGACCTCCCTGATTCGCTTAGCGGAATAACCACGTCCGGTCAGATCACATCGGCGGCGCATTTCAGCTACTCTCACCGCATACGGACCGGCCGGCAAGTCTTCAGTCCCTGCAAGCACGTTGCGCGTGGGTCGATGGCCTGCGGTCACCCGTAACGGAGACAACACTGCTCTTACTGCAGTGCCACCGCGCCGCGGTCACTGTGCTGCAGCTTACATTACAATCGGACATTAAGCAACTTGGTGCGGCCGGTGTTCCTCTGGATTTGAGCCTGCCATCACGGCGGAAATGCAGGAGCTGGTGTATTATTATCATCATCAGTCAATCCTACACTCGACCTCATGGAAGCCGACAAGAAACCATCACTGCCACAGATGAATGGTGGTGCCCCAAGAACATTTCCAACTGGAATGCTGCCCCGCCTCATTGCTCGGTGAGATAAGACGGCTGTTAACGCAGTGTGCCGGCTGCGGTCGGACTTTGTGGTCAAAGGCTTCATAGTCAACAGTCACAGGAGGAAATGCATATGGCCGTGAAGATGAATCGTCGACAGTTCCTGTATACTGCTGCCATGGGCGCGGCAAGCTTCGCCCTGTCAGCGTGCGGGCCTCAGGCCACCGAGGAGGTAGCCCCCGTCGAACCAACGACGGCCCCGGCTGCTGCCGCCACGGCGACCCCGAAGCCCGTTGTTCAGCCGACTGCGGCCCCTACGGGGACACCCGTCCCGACCATGGTCGCGGGGACCAAGTACAACGAGGCGCCGATGCTTGCCGAGATGGTCGCCGCAGGCGACCTTCCCACGGTCGATGAGCGGCTCCCCATGAATCCGCTGGTCCTCTCCCCGGTACACGACATTGGCCAATACGGCGGCACAATGCGCGTCTACCACTCAAGTCTGGGCAACTGGTGGCACGAATGCCAGTATGGCCACTCGCCACTGCGCTGGATCGATGACGGTCTGGGCATCGGCCCCGGGATGGTTGAGGAGTGGGAGTCCAACGCTGATGCCAGCGAGTGGACGCTCTACTTCCGCAAGGGCCTCAAGTGGTCCGATGGTGAGCCCTGCACGGTGGATGACGTGCTCTACTGGTGGGACGACCTGGTCAACAATGTCGAGCACTCAGACGCGCCGCCCGACTTCGGGCAGGCCGGCGGTGAGCTGGCGAAGTTCATCAAGATCGATGACACAACGCTCAAGATCAAGTACGTGGCGCCGTCGCCCCTGACCGAGGGTCGATTGGCAATGTGGGTCAATGCTGGCATTGGCCCGCGTTGGATTGCCCCCGCCCACTACCTGAAGCAGTTCCACCCCGATTACAACAGCAACGTCAAGGACTTCCTGGAGCACGATCTGAAGATGATCTTCCGCGAGAATCCGGAATGCCCCACGCTCACCTCCTGGATGTGCGAATCGTATGAGGCAACCGTAAAGCGGGTCTGGGTTCGCAATCCCTACTACTACGCCGTCGACACGGACGGCAACCAGCTACCCTACATCGATCGGATGAACGAGACCGGGATCGCCAATAAGGAGGCCCAGATTCTCGCGATCCTAAACGGCGAGATCGATTTCGGACCCCACGGTGCCAGCGCCACGCTGGCTGATATGGCCACGCTCCTGGAAGGCGCGGACAAGGGGAACTATCATATCGAGCTGTGGGACTGCGGCGGCGGCACGGGCCCGTGCTGGTTCTTCAACAACGATAATCCGGACGAGGCGCTGCGGGCTCTGCACCGCACCCCGAAGTTCAAACAGGCCATCTCGCACTGCATCGACCGTGAGTCGGTGCAGAAGATCAAGTACTTCGGATATGGCGAGTTGACCACCGGCACGCACAGCCCCAAGTGCCGCGAGTTCACCTTCAGTGAGGAAGGCCAGGCGGTCTACCGCGAACACCGCGATGCTTACGTGGCCTTCGACATCGAAAAGGCCAAGGCCATGCTCGACGAGATCGGCATGGTCGACGTCAACGGCGACGGCTGGCGCGAGCGACCCGATGGCGAGCCCTATGAACTCCGCATCGACTTCCCGGCCAATACCGGCGCCATCGATATCCAGTGCCTCGAGCTCGTTGCCCCTGGATGGGAACAGGCCGGCCTCAAGGTCGTTCTGAACTCCATGGCACCGGAGGACTTCGATACGATGTGGCTGGCGGGCCAGGGCAACTTCCGTTACCCGTGGGGCGTCGGAGATGGGCCCAACC
>JALOOJ010000075.1 GCA_025454475.1 Anaerolineae bacterium | reverse complement strand
AGCGTATGCCTACCTCGCCGAGGCCACTATTGACGATGGGCAGTGGTCTGCTGCCAACGAGGCAATCGCCATTGCCCTGAGACTCGATGCGACCAATGTCGACGTGTTGAGGAATCAGGCCTATGTGCTCGAGAACCAAGGCAACAACGTTGGTGCCAACGAAGCCTACCGCAAGGCAATCGCTGCGAACAACAGGGTCGTGCATCTCTACATAGCGGTTGGGCGTAATGCTGGGGCTCTGGGCAACCTGACGACGGCGCTGGACGCCTACTCTGAGGCTGTCGCCGTTGATCCGCGACATCCAGAGGCCTTAGCTCGTCTGGCATGGACTCAGATCCTGATGGGAGATTACGCTTCTGCCAAGCAGAACCTGACCACGGCTCTGGAGATCGACCCGGATCTCGCTGAGGCCTATGCCTATCTGGGAACGCTGTACTTTCATCAACGTAACTACGAAGACGCCATTGTCGCGTTTGGGCCGGCGATTGGCTATGCTGAGGCGCGAGCGAGGCGCCGCACGGTTCTATTCTCGGTGACGGTGGAGGAGACTGAGGCGATTGGTCAGTCGCCGCGGGGGCCGGAGGTTGCCTTTGCGGAGTTCATCCATCCGGGGGATTTGCAGACGCCGATGCGCGGTCAGATTCGAGCGGCTGGGGCTGGGGCGTTGGAACGCGATCTTCTGAACGATTCCGATCGCCGCAACGGTTCCGGCATTAGCGGTCAGATCCGGTTTGATGTGATGTCGGGAAGGTACGAAGCGTCCTTCGCAGGGTTGCCTCCTGCGCCGTCGGGCAGGGTATACGTAGGTTGGTTCCTGCGCCTTCTCTCACCCGAGTCGACCCTCATCCGCACGGAGCCCATTTTCCCGGCGCCTGATGGCCAGGCGGTGCTCCTGGGTACGACTGGAACGGTCAAGGGGCCAGCGATCGAGCACTACTACAGCTATGCGCTCTCGTACTACCTCCTGAACGAATGCGACAAGGCACTTCCACTCATCGAGGTGGCGCTGCGCATCAATCCGGAAGACACTAACGCGCTCACGACGCGCGACCTATGTCGCTAGCGCACACCGCCAAGTGGCGGGGATGGGCTGCGCGGCTCCGAGATTGTGCGCGTGTGGTCGGCAGCATGGCGACGGTTAGAGCTGCTGCGGCGCCAGCATTGATGCTGTGCGTTCTGGGCGTGGCCTTTCGTCGACTGATTGCCGGTAGAGTGCTTGCCGGCGGGGATCTGCACCTCTACTTCTATCCCTATTGGGTGGAGGTTGCGCGCTCTCTGCAGGCCGGACGCTTGCCAATGTGGAACCCCTATCTCTTTGCTGGAGCGCCGCTCTTGGCCAACTCTCAGGTAGGGGTCTTCTACCCGCTCAACTGGCCTTTCTGGTTACTCTTTCCCGCGGCACCGGCGCCGATCACCAAGGCGATCCACTGGAGCGTGCTCCTCCACGTAGCACTGGCTGCGCTGAACCTTTTCATCACGCTGCGCCGCAGGAAGCTGGGCGCATGGTCGGCTGCCCTGGGAGGCGTTGTGTACGCCGGAAGCGGCTTCGTGGGTGTTCACACTGAGCATCTTAACCAACTGCAGGCACTGGCATGGTTGCCTCTGTTGTTCATGCCGAGATGGGAGTGGCTTGGTCCCGGAGTGCTAAGAGGGATCACGGGCGTCAGAACGCGGCCGTCAGAGCCGGTCGGAACCGGACGGCTTGGCGCCAGAACGCGGCCGCGCCTACATCTGCCGCATCCGGCGTCGATTGCTGCCCTGGCGA
This sequence comes from Anaerolineae bacterium, assembly GCA_025454475.1. Lineage (GTDB taxonomy): Bacteria > Chloroflexota > Anaerolineae > B4-G1 > SLSP01 > PWVB01. The sequence goes on along the minus strand of JALOOJ010000075.1, from coordinate 16,459 downwards.
TGATTCTGTTAGCCGGTCACACGCAGATGGCCTTCATTGCCGTCGTGGGGCTCTGCGTCTGGACCTTGGCTCGTTGGCTGAGTACTGGTCTGCAAAGATCGGCCGAAGCCGTCGCTCTGTGGGGTCGTTCACTGGCTGTTCGCTTCCTGGGGCTGACGCCTTACGTGGTTGCCGTTGCGATCTCAGCAGTTCAACTGGCGCCGACAATGGAGCTTGTGCGCTATTCGGGCCGGAGCGGGGGACTCGACTGGCGGGAAGCCGTGTCCTTCTCGCTAGCGCCTTGGCAGATCCCACAGGCTCTTCTGCCCGCCTATCTCGTAAGTCCGCTGCTGCCTGAGGGGGTGGCGACAGTCGGCATTCTGGCTCTGATCGCGGCGGCCCTAGGCATATGCCGCGTCGTGACGGGCAGGAACCGAGAGGGTTGGCCCTGGCTAGCGCTGAGTCTCGCGGGGATCGCGGGTGCTCTTGGTGGCTACAACCCTCTCTATCTGCTTGCGGTGCGTCTTGGCATCCCCGGGTTCGTTCACTTCCGTGCCCCCGCACGGTTCCTGGTGCTCTTCGTGCTGGGCAGTGCTGCGCTCGCAGCAAGCGCCGATGAGTGGCTGGTCGATCTTGCTCATCGATCTCTGGTGGGAATCAGGCGTGGTATCCTCGCCGCGTTGGCGGTCATGATTCCCTTGGCTGTTGCGGTCGACGTCTGCCTCTCCGCGGAGCGTTTGCCGCATGCGGCTGCGACCATCTCTCGAGCCTACACGGATCTACGCCCTGCGACGGCTGACCTGGCTGCCCACGCGGCGATTCACGACGCGCGCAGCCTGGAGGTCACAGGTGGACAAGACGCAGCTGGGCGAATGCCAGGGCGGTTCCTGAGTATGTCGCAGGCGCTCTTCGAGGTAGGAGACAAGCCTGAGATCGAGACTGCCTACGGTGCCTCGCTGTCTCGCGACGCGCTGTGGGCCTATCTGGTCTCGTCCAAGTACCGTGAGATTATGGCTCCGAATCTTTCTATGCTGTATCAGGTGCAGGCCGTCGATGGGTACGATGGTGGGTTGCTACCGCTAAGCCATTTCATCGACTTCTCGCAGTTGCTGCTGCCCGGCGGGACGGTGGATGGTCGGCTGCGCGAGAACATCACGGCGATCCCCGATCAGCGCTGGCTTGACCTGCTCGGGGTGGCTCACCTGGTGACCGACAAGACCACGGATGCCTGGATAGAAGGTGTCTTGTATGATCGGCAGTTCCAGCCGCTGCTAGAGGGAGATGACGCCCTTGCCGTGGCGTGGTTGCCCCGGAGCTTTGCGGCGGATTCCTTGACTCTCTTGTACGAAGGTAGTGGCGCGTTACGGATCGGGCTCGCGGACGGTCGAGATATCGACTTCGAGCTCCCTTCCTCTCAGTCGTTGGACGTGAGTCGTGCGGTCGCCTGGGACGGTCCCGCCCCGGTGACTAAGGTCCTGCTGCGTGGTGCGGGAAACCAGTTGCGCCTGGGGGCGGCGAGTTTGGTTCACAGCCGCAGCGGCACATTCTACCCTATCGTATTATCCGATGCATACCGCCTGGTGCACTCTGGCGACGTCAAGATCTATGAGCGCGTGGTACCGGGGGGCGGGGTGCACATGTCCGAACACCTCGGGGTCTCCTTAGTCCACCAGGCGTGCTCCGTCGATCCCAAGGGCGCGCTGGCACTGATGCGCGACCCCGCGTTCGATCCAAGTCGGAATGTCCTGCTGATTGAGGAAGGCGTGCGGACCCGCCAGCGATGCACCGCGGAGGCGCCACCGCCTGGCTCAGATAGCGCTAATGACACAGATGAATGGGTGCGGCTAACGCGAGTCAGAGAGGACAGGGTCATCATTGACGTGCAGGCCTCGTCCGAGGGGTATGTGGTCTTGTCCGATTCCTGGTACCCAGGCTGGAAGGCGACTGTTCAGCGCCTCGACTATCCAGCGGAAGCAGCGGACATAGACGTGCTGCAGGCCGATCTCCTGTTCCGTGCGGTGCCTATTGCCGCAGGGCAGTACCGCGTGACGCTCTCATATGCGGCGCATAGTCTGGCTGTGGGGACCTCCATCGGTGTCATCGGTACCATTGGTCTATGGTTGTACGTCGTACTGTGGGTTCGACGTCGTAAGGCGTGACAGCGTGTTTATCTGTCCCCAAACAGTAACGCATCGGATATGATCTACAGATGCGGCTCGAGGCTGCCAATGATATAATACGTGCAGTGCTCGACGGCAGGTTCGCCAACTGCCGCCATTCTGATGGTCACATGTAGTCTGAAGGCCGCAGGTCACTCCGGAGGGCGCATCGCGCAATACTCCTGCATTGGCACGGATAGCGACGGGTCACATAGCTGTGGCTGCCTTACGCCTGGTGGTCCCAATCCTCGGCGTAGGCGTCCTTTTGCTGTACCGGGATTACCCCATCTGGGCGTTCATTCTGGCAAGTGTGGCAGTGGCACTTATCGTCGGGATGGCGTTTCGACAACAGGCGAGACGCTGGGCTGCAGTCCTTGCTGACGCTCAAGAAGAGGTCCGCGAAGCGAATTCCAGAAACGAGGCGCTGGCTGACGAGATTGATGCACTCGCGACCGCTCATCGCGCGACTCAGAAGCGGATCTCATACCAGGAGGCGAGCTTATCTGCGACCCAGCAGTTGGGGATGTGCTTGCGGCTGGGTGAGTTACTGGAGCGTGCACCCACTGTGGTGGCTACGCACTTCGGTTACGATGAAGCTCAGATCTACCTGCTCGACAGTGCGGGGGAGTGGGCAACGTTGGTGTCTACCTCTCGGGCCTACGATGGTGACATGGTAGCCCAAGGGTACCGGCTCCGGACCGATGGCGATACGTTAGTCGGCTGGGTCGCTATCCACCGCCAGCCAAAGGCGGCGCGCTCTGATGGCCGCGCCTCTGGCGTCGCGGCACAAGCTGTTCCGACAAGCCCGTCGGCCCTGGCACTGCCTCTGGAGAGCGGCGGACAGATCCTCGGTGTCATCGTTCTTCTAACGCAGCGCGAAACTGACGCCAGCAGGGAAGAGCTGATCGTTCTTGAGGCTCTTGCTGATCATCTGGCGCAGATGATCGACTATGCGCGCGGCTTGCGGGACGAGGCAACGGCATCCGAGGTTGGCGGCCCCTTGCTCGGAACCGCGAATCTGCTGGCAACTGCGCGCAGCGAGGGTGATGTTTATGATGCCTTCATTGACGTCCTCCGTGACGCGGGCCCCGCAAGGGTTCTCGTTGTGCGGTCCGTGGGCGGCGATGAGGCATTGCGCGTGGTGATGGACTACCAAGGCCAGAGCGCGAATCGGGTACCGACGGATCTCGGCGACCTTGACCCGCCCAGCCTCGTTGACCTGGCGCTTGTCGGCTTGGCGCTCGAGTCGCCCCTGTGGGCTGAGGACCTCACCAATCTCGACCCTCTGCTAAGTCCTGAGCTGGGGCGAGTCCTGCGCGATGTGGCAGAACCAGGTCGATCAGCAGGGCTGGCTCTGATTCCGTTGCGGGCCGAGTCGACGCGGGCTGAGGGCGAGATCATCGTGTTCTACGGCAAGGCGCACCGCTTTGGCTCAGCGGAGCGTCGCCTACACGAGCTGCTGGTCGATTTCGGTGGCGCGGCCCTGGAGCGTGCGCGGCTCATCGCGAGTGCCCGGAAATGGCTGGATCTGGCACAGCAGCGCGTGGTGATCGAGGCGCGCATTGCGCGCGCTGCAGACGTGGAGTCGATCCTCAAGGTTGCCGTGCGAGATCTGGCACGGGCGCTACGGGCGGTCGATGGTGAGATTAGGCTGAGTCCCGGTGTTCCTGTAGGTAGCAGCGTGCAGAATCCTGACCGCGATGCCTCCGGTCAGGTCAAGGCCTGGGGTGGTAGTTAGCATGGCGCTACGCAGGCCATCCGCTGGTTACGACGCGCGGGAAACCGGGCGAGGCGACCGACTGGACCAGCAGTTGCGGACTCTCGAGGTTGCGAGCCGCATTGCCAAGGCCGTGGCGTCGCTTCATGGCCTTCAGGAGATCGCCTACGCAGTGACTGCCCTGGTATCGGAAGGCCTGGGCATCGAACACGCGGGACTGTTTGTCGTGGATCAGGCTACGCAGCGCCCTGTGCTCAGTGCGGCTTCTTCCGCAGACACGAGTGCTCTTCTGGTGGAACGCCAGGTGCTTCTGCTCGACCAAGATCCCGTGGTCAGGGCGACAGCGACCGGACTCCCTCAGACGACTCGCACAGCGGCAACGGTGGCGGAATCCGGAGCGTCAGAGCCATCCATCCTGTTCGAGCTGGCATTGCCCCTTACGGCACACGGACAGGTGGTCGGGATTCTCGACCTGCAGTCGATGCGTGCCGACGCCCTGAACCCGGACGACATGACAGCGCTCTCGATGCTGGCCAACCAGCTTGGGTTGGCGATCGAGACCCTGCGCTTGACTGAGCAGAGCCGCCAGCTCACTGAAGCGCTGCGCTGTCGTGCGAGTGATGAGGCGGCACACGAATGGGCACTCGTCCCAAGAGCAACTGAGATGGCATTCGGATACTCAGGGTTGGATGTGACAGCACTGGGGTTCAGGGAGAGTGCGACGCCGCCGCAGCGCCCCGAGATCACAGAGAGACCGAATGCCTTACGCGAGCTGCGCGCGCCGATCGTGGCGGGCGACCGGATCCTTGGCTTCGTCGTATTCCGGCAGTCCCTGCTAGCGCCGCCCTGGGGTGAGGATGAGATCACATTCGTGGCAGCCATCTGTGGCCATGTCGGCCAGGCACTGGAGCGCGCAAGACTGCTGAGAGAGGCTCAGGCAACCAATGAGTGGCGACTGCGCCAGGGTCGTCTCACGGAGCGTATCTGGTTGTCGACCGCTGACGTTGAGCGAGTGCTGGCGGCGACCATCCAGGAGCTTGGTGCGGAGTTAGGCGCAACCGGTACAGTCCGGCTCGGTGTCTTGCCCGAGGGGCAGTCAGACCCCGGCGATGACCTGGAGCCATCCACTGGCATCAAGGCCGCAGTTTCGCCTGAGGCTATGGGCGAGCGGGACTAGCTATGAGCGGACGCAGTCGACCGCAGCCTGATCTGCACCGGCGACTACAAGGGGTAGTCCTCCTTGCCGCGACCGCGGCCTGCGTGGCTGCCATTCTCTTCTTGGTCGCCGCCATGCTGGCACAGAGGCAGAACGCCGCCGATCGAACGATCCTCGCAACCGATCACTGGATGCTCCTGGCGGCGATCGGGTGTGTGGCGCTGATGCTCGGGTCGCTGGTGCGCGTCGTGCAGATGGCATCGCATCTTGCTGCGCCCAGGCCACATGGTGAGCATCTGTCAGTGACTGACCACAGTGAGCGAGCCCTCCGGCGCGCGGAGCTCCTCGTGGAGGCGGCAGACCGGCGACGCAAGCTGACGGAGCGGGTGTTGAGTGTCGGGCGGGCAACATTTGGCGTCCTAGATCTGGATGTATTGGTGCGTGGGGCGGTGGAGGCCATCAGTCGGGACTTTGAGCCAGCCTGTGTAGGGGTTTTCCTGCTGGACGATGAGCCCGGTCTCATCTCGCTTCGTGCTGGCCTGTGCGAGAGCGGAGAGGCTCCTGCCCCCCATTCCCAGGGCTTGGCAGAGAGCCAGGGTCGGCTGGGCTGGTGTATTGCGAATGCCCAGCCGCGCGTCTGGTCTGAGGATGCTGCCGACCTGCTGTTACGGCGCGATGTTGGGCCAACGCAAGAAGGCGTGACCGAGGTTGTGTTACCGCTACGCAATCACGAGCGGGCATTTGGCGCCTTGGTGTTGCAGGATCAGTATTCCGGTGCGTTTGACGCCGCTACGGTCTCGGCACTCCAGGAGATAGCCGATCAGCTTGGTGGTGCGATCGGCATAGTTCGTGCCTTTGAGGAGGCCGAGCGAGCTCTAGGACTGGCCCGGGAGGCGCTCGGGCAACACAGCCGGGACTCGTTCCTGCAGTTGTTACCCGATAAGGGTTTGGGCCTCAGGAGGCTGCCTGACGGGACGGTGGAACAGACTCGAGACGAATGGGAGGACGACGTTGTCAAGGCCGTGGCCGGGAACAGCACCGTACGTCAGGATCGAGCGCTGGTCATTCCCATCCGCATCTGGGACATGGCAGTAGGTGCGGTGCGCCTGCAGAAGCCCGCCGAAGCTCCCGGATGGACTGATCGTGAGATCGCCCTCGCAGATGCAGTTGTCGGGCAGGTGGGCTACGCACTTGAGAGTGCGCGCTTGCGCACTGAGCTGCGTTCAGTCACGGGGGAGGCGCAGCCTCCGCGCGGGGAGACCGGCAGGTCTGGCGCTGCCCAAGACTGGGACGGGATGGTGCAGACGGCCGTGGACGAGATCGGGCGTGCGCTGCATGCTACTCGGGTGTACGTTGAGTGGATGCCCACCGAAACCGGTGGCTCTGGCCGCGATTCGGAAGCTACTGGATCGCAGGATGGAGTACAGGATCGATGACGAAGTCGTCACCGCGCCGGCTGGAGATCGTCGCCGTCAGTCTTGATCGACTGGGTATCATTGTACCGGTGGCGTGCTTGGTCACAGGCGCCGGCATTGTCGCCGTGCATCAGCAGGCGAAGGCGTGGCAATTGCTGGCTGCGGTAGTGCTGCTTCTGATCAACGCGCTGGCGTTTCTGCTGGCGAGGCTGTTGGCACGCCGGGGTCTAGAGGGCGAAGGCGGCGCGCTGATGGTCGTGACGGTCTGGGTTTCTTTCGCTGGTGCCGCATTGCTGTCGACGGGCGTCGGCCTGGCGCTGGGCGCGACTGAGGCGCTCGCAGGTATACTGCTGGCTACGATGGTGCTTACTCCTCGCCAACGACCTTGGTTCTGGCTAGGTAGTGTAGCGGGTGGCATCGCGATCTGGGCGTCGGGCTGGTTGGCTGTGCCGTGGCCACGATTCGACGTGAATGCATCGCCGGCAACGTGGTTGGGTGTACGTCTCCTTCTGGGAAGTGTCATCGTGGTATTGACGGTGTTGGCCATTCGTGCGCATCGTCGTTCGACCCTTCTTCCGACGCGCCTCACCGTGTTGGCAGTTGCGGTGGTGCTTGTTACCGCCGCTGCGATGCATGGGGTCTCAACGCTGCTGGAGACTCTCGATGCCAGAGATCGGGTGTATGCGCACCTTGAGACTGATATCGTATTGAAGAGGGAGGCGATAGCTTCGTGGGGCAATCGGCTCAATCGAGTTCTGGACGATCTTGCCTCCTTTGACAGCGACATGTTCGACATTCTGGATAGTTCGCCAGCGGGCAAGGTGGCACAGCTCGATCGCGAAGGTGCAGGAGCACTGAGAGACAAGTTTCATCTTGCGCTGCGGTACGCGCAGGCATTCACCGAAGTTGCTTTGGTCGATGCGCGGGGGATCATTCTTGTCTCCACGGATCCGGCGCGCGAAGGCACGTTGGTCGCGGGAGAAGGTGGCCTACCGGAGAACGCGACACGCCCAGCCACGGCTTCGGCAGCTTATGTTACTGGTGTCAGAGGAGGCGTGCTGACGTTCGCACGTCCACTGGTCCGCGACGGCGAGACACTTGGGGCACTGATTGCATGGGCGGACCTTGCGGCGCCGCAGCAGATCGCGCGGTCTGGTCCCGAAGGCACGCGCATACGCACGTACCTGGTTGGGCCGGATTATGCCTTACTCACCGAAGAGCCGTGGTCCGGAAGTGTGGTTCCCGTTCACAGCGAGGCAATCGACTCTGTGCTGGAGGAGCGACTCTCTGTGCCGGGCCGAGCGTCGTATACGAGTCACACAGGCGTGCCAGTACTGGGCGCGTATGTGTGGGATCCCGATCTGCAGGTCGGGATTGTGTCCGAGACGCCAACCGGCGAAGCGCTGGCAGTCGGAAAGGCCGCACCGCTCACTCATGCGGGGGTGACGTTACTTGCCGCCTTGTTAGCGGGTGCGATGGCATATGCGGTAGCCCAGGATATCGTGCAGCCATTGTCGATGCTCTCAGATTCCTTGCTGAGTATTGCCGATGGCGATCTGAACCAGGTGGTAGAGGTCGCGTGTGACGATGAGGTGGGAGCGCTGGCTGAATCCCTCAATGTGATGTCGGCGCAGATCCAGGATGTCGTGGGTGGGCTCAACCGACGACTGCGGGTGCAGATGCGAGCCCTGCGGACAGTCGAGGAGACGTCCCAGCTAGTGTGTTCCGGCCTGGACGAGGGCGAGCTGCTCGGTCGCATCGTCGACCTGATTCAGGAACGTTTCGCGCTGGCATACGTTGGGATATTCCTGCTGGATGAGGATAGCCGCTACGCCGTGCTGCATACCGGCACTGGCGAGGTAGGTGCTACGATGCTCGCCAGCGGGTGGCGGCTGCTCTGTGGCGGGGCATCTATGATCGGGCAGTGTGTAGCCACTGGCGAGTCCCTTGTGAGCCAGCGGTTAGGGGATACCGTCGTGCGTCTCGAAAACCCGCTGCTCCCGGACGTTCGATCGGAGGCCGCGTTCCCCATCACCTTGGGGGCGCAGGTCCTCGGCGCGATGACTGTGCAGAGTCTGCAACGCGGCGCCTATAGCGACGCGGACCTGGTGGCCTTTCAGGCGTTGGCTGATCTAGTGGCTCTGGCGCTGCAGCCCGTACCGTCAGATGGGAAAGGCCAGGAGGTGAGAGACACGCAGGCAGTTACGTTGGTCCCGGAGGCCGCTGGTGACACCGACCGCGCTGGGGAGACCGTGAGCGATGAACTCCTGGGATCGGGTGCGAACACGTCGGACAGCGTCCCGCTACCCGGAGCTCCGGATGGCCTGGGACAACAGAGCGCAGTCGACGGGGACATGCTCCGGCTCCCCCTGCTACAAGGCGACGCCGTCGTCGGCGTGTTACACGTTGAACGGCCAGGTGGCTGGCCGCCTGATGCCATCGCTATGGCGATGGCCCTTGCCAAGGAGATGGAGAGCGTGGTCAGTGCTCGATCGCATCCGCGAACAGCCCATGGAACGGTGAAGGCGTCGTGCGATTCTTGACACTGCCTTGCACTGATGTAGAATGAACATACGTTCATCTTCTTGAGCATACGATTCCGCACTACCAAACTATAGGAGGCTTTCCCATGGCTTATGTGATTACTGCGTTGTGTGAGCGCGCCGGTCTCTGCGTCGATGTCTGCCCGACCGACTCCATTCACTTCGTGGATGGCGACAAAGATTGGCCGATCTATTACATCAACCCGGACACCTGCATTGACTGCGGAGCCTGCGCGGCCGAGTGCCCGAACGAAGCGATCTTCGCGGATATGGATCTGCCCAGCGAGTACGAGAAATACGTTGATGTCAACGCTGCGTTCTATGCGAAGGGCCCGGGCGCGGCGCTAGTTTAGTAGTCGTTCAGAGGCTTACGAGGCCGACGGTAGTCGGCCTCGTTGCATGTCAGGCCGCTAGAGTGCGTAGATCGGGCTAGTGAAGATCCAGCCGACACGACGTCCGCGGAAACGTCGGTATACCTCCACACGGTAGATGCCTGGCTCGATGGACGTATAGGTCAGACTGGTGCCTCCGGTGGCTGCAACTCGTCGCCCGTCGCGTAGCAGGTGGATGTCGCCGGGCGCAGGGAGTGTGACGGTTATGCTGATCGCCCCGAGTCGTCGAAGCTCCTCGCCGGGTACCGCTGTGGATGAACCACTTCGTGCCTGGAATCGAAAGCCTCGTGTGGGGTAAGGAAGATCGTATCCTACCCAGGTTCGCCCGGCGCGTAATGCTTCGTAAATCAGGGATTTGTCCACCGCGACGTCGCCGGACAGAGGGGCGCTGGTCAGGATATGGGTGTTGACGCAGTTGAACAAGGCATCATAGCGGAAAACCCTGCGGCGCAGTGGGCCTAGGGCATAGGTGGCAGCGTGAGCATCGGCGCCGCCAAGCGCAGCCAGCCGATATCCTTGGCCCAGGAGTTCGTCCCAGAGTCGCAGCGTAGCGCGATATGGACCGTGGATGCCCAGGGTGGGGCTAAGTGCATAAATCAGGGCAGCGGGCCAGCTCCAGAGCAATCCCTTGAACTCCGACATGTAGTTCCAGATCTCGAGGCCATTCACTCCCTCCGGGGGCCAGTCGGTCCACGGAACTGCCGCGAGCCCGGCCCGGATCGGGCTCCGACGCTCAACTGGGTGGGCAATGTAGCAGACGCCCTGGCGTTCGCGGACGGCCTGGACCAGTGTCCGTGTGCTGCCAAACGTGTAGGGGGCCATATCCTTCTCGGTGCCGTAGACGAGGAGGTGGTTGCACTGTGGCCGCCGGCGCACATTGTGCACCTCCTCGCCGGAGAGGACAAGCGTCTGGTCGTGGTACCCCTCCAGTCCAGTAGGCCGGACGTTGTGATCAGTAATGATGACGAAGTTCAGTCTCGCAGCAGCGGCCGACGACGCGATCTCGCGGTACGTGCCTGACCCGTCCGAGTAAACGGAATGGACGTGCGTATTGCCCACAAGCTCGCGGTACGATTCCGCCATCACGCCCCTTCCTGGTCCACAGGCCGAAGCAGCAGTATGGCGCTTTGGCCACCCTGATTCTGAAAACCTAGGATGATCTCGACCTCGTCCGGCGTACATCCGAGCAGGACCTTGATCTCGACATCCCGCAACAAGCCGTCGACGGTACACAGGATGCCGGTGATCGCCCGGTCGGGCAGGCTGCCGACCCAAATGTCGATGCCAGCGCCATCCGCCGCCATCGAACCGACAAGATAGCCGTAGTTCAGAGGGTAGATAGTGTCTACATAGCGTGGGTGGTGCGATCCCTTGGGTCGATCGATCTCGACAGTGGTGGCCTGGACGAGCTCCGCAAGTGCGTTCCAGAACCGGGTCGACGTAGCGATGCTGTTCATCCTGTCGTTGTCTCCGTACTAGAGGATCAACATCGCGTCGCCGAATGAGAAGAAGCGGTACCGCTCGCGAATAGCCGTCTGGTAGGCGTCGCGTATGAGATCCTCACCGGCAAATGCCATCACCAGCGCCAGCAGAGAGCTGCGCGGCAGGTGGAAGTTCGTGACTAGCGCATCAACGATCCGGAACTGGAACCCCGGCGTTATGTACAAGTCCGTGAAGCCCTCGAAGGGGGAGAGTGGCTGCCACGGGCACGTGGCGACCGGTACGTCACCAATGGCAGCGCTGTGGACGCCGCTAGGCGTCTGCAACAGACCCTGGCGTGCCGCTGTTTCCAGCACACGCATACTTGTGGTACCCACGGCGACGGCGCGTCTGCCCATTACCTTGGTTCGGTTGATCCGTTCTGCGGTGGCTGTGTCGACGCGGCACCACTCGCTGTGGATTCTGTGGCTCTCGACTGTTAGCTCAGTGATCGGTCGAAATGTATCCAGCCCGACGTGAAGCGTGACGTAGGCCAGCCTCACTCCGGCATCGCGCAGAGCCAAGAGCAGATCAGGGGTGAAGTGTAGGCCTGCGGTCGGCGCTGCCGCGCTGCCCAGCGTACGGGCGTAGATGGTCTGATAGCGCTCGGGGTCGCGGAGCGGCACGTGGATATAGGGGGGCAACGGCATGTGCCCGAGAGTCTCGAAGTAGCGTTCGACCGGTTCGACGAATCTCAGCGTCCGCTCGCCGCGGTCCCCACTTTCGATAACTTGAGCCGTAAGCGACGAGGCATGGTCATCCTGCAGTAGACGGATGCTTGACCCCTCACGTGTCCGCGCGCCGCCCAGCAGGGCACGCCACGTAAGGTCATCGAGCTTCCGCAGAAGTAGCACCTCAACCCGCCCTCCGGAGGGTTCCTTGCGGGCGGCCATTCGTGCGGGAATGACACGGCTCTCGTTGGCCACGAGCGTGTCATCAGAGCGCAGGTAGGAACCTATATCGATGAACATGCGGTGCTCGATCTGGCCAGAGTCACGGTGGAGCACCAGGAGCCGCGACCGATCGCGGGGCTCGATGGGCACCTGGGCGATCAGGTCATCGGGCAGTGTGTAGTCCAAAGCGGTTGTTTTCATCGTCTGATTGAGGTTTGCTGTAGGCCTGTTACCCGGGCAGGAGCTTCTGGCGGAGCTCCGGCGTGTATGCGTTCAACAGCTCGGGCGTTATCGCATTTCCGCGCGCAACTGCCGCATAGAGATCAGCGCTCGGTCTTGGGCGGCGCGTTTGAGTCTCCGGGTCAAGTTCAACCAAGCCGAACGGAGCTGTCCAGCCCTCCGCCCACTCGAAGTTGTCAACGAGCGTCCAATGGTAGTAGCTCATCACGGGGTAGTTGTCCTGGAGCGCACGCCAGATCTGGTGTAGGTGTAGCATCAGTGCCCGCGGGCGCTGACTGTCATCGTTGTCAGGTATACCATTCTCGGTGATGTGGATGGGCAAACCGAATCTCGAGAGGCGCTTGATTGCGCGGATGATGCCCTCTGGATACACTTCACCATAGCCGCCATCCATCGGCTCTGCGCCCTCGGTCCGGCACTGGACACCGTATCCCGTGTCGGCTGCACGGCGGTCGAACATCACGCGGTCGCGGGTGTAGTAGTTCAGCCCGATCCAGTCCAAGGTCTTGCGCATACCGAAGGCGGGCCCGAACCCCAGAGGTGGCAGCCACCATGTGGGCCGGATCCCGGGGGCTATGAAGGCTCCCCCGAGTGCCGCGAGCGTCGTCTGGTTGAACCAGAGGTCCTGGATCCAGGCGACGGCTCGGTCGCGCGGGTCGGAACCCATCACGCGGTTGGGCCGTGCAGGATCGAAGAGTCGCAGATTATGCGCAAGCCCCACCTGGGCCTCGGGTTGCAGGTTGTGGATGGCGCGGTACGCAGATGCGTGCGCCCGAAGCATGTGGCGTAGAATGGTTGCCGCGGTGCCAGGGTTCCGGACTCCGGGAGGGAAGCTCCCAAGGACGTAGCCAGACGTCGCGTAGACATTGGGCTCGTTAATCGTACACCACAGTGTGGCGTAGTCGCGGAGTGCTTCGAGCACCTGCTCTACGTAACGCACGAAGTATGCGATAACATCGGGACTCGTCCATCCGCCGGACTCAGACAGCCACATGGGGTCGGTAAAATGATGGAGCGTGACCATTGGTTCGATACCCCGCTCACGCAGCCCGCGCAGCATGTGGCGGTAGCGATCCAGTGCGGAGGTATCAATCTTCCCAGGTTCGACCTCGACCCGACTCCACTCGATCGATAGCCGCAGCGTGCGCAGGTTCATCGCGAGGGCGCGATCGAAATCCGCTTCGGCGTTTTCCCACCAGTCGCAGGCGCGGCCCGACTTGTGGCCTTGGGCGATACGGCCGGGCAGTTGCTCCCAAGCCCACCACTGGTTGTTGGTGTTATGTCCCTCCACCTGGTGGGAAGCAGTGGCGGCACCCCATAGGAAATCAGGCGGGAAATGAAAGGTCGCATCAGGCATGCACGGGCTCTCCGGTCAGGTATGGCAGGGCTGGGCTATGGCACCGGGCACCTTGCGGTCGAAACCAAGGCGGCCGCAGATGCCGCGATCTGGACCAACCGAGTGCCGATTATAGCTGATATGGGGGTCAGGACAACGCGGCGTTTCCGCCGTCCGCGGCGCTTCCGCCGTCCGCGGCGCCTCGAGGCTGCGGCCAGCCTAGCGCCTGACGGTGATGCCGGTGTCCAACGTGAGGCGATCTGACTGTATGGAGCTGGGATCTGCTGCAGTCACGGCGAGGCGGGTAGTGGTCGCGGGGTCATACCAGCCCACGCCTAGACTGTACGCACCCAGTGAGACCCCTGCCAAGTCGAGTTCTATGGTCTCGCTGACGACCTCGCCCGCTGCCCATAGTGAGGTCGGGTATGCCCAGTCTCGAGGCATCGCGTCATCCTGTGCGGCGATCACCTCCGCCTCGGGACTGTACAGGTGGACGAAGCGCTTGTAGTCGCTAGCGGGGATCTGGTTCGCTTGCCACCAAAGCGTCAGGGAAAGGCCGGCATCCAGCGGCGCCAAGACCAGGTCGTAGCCCAGCAGTACTAGGCTATCACCGAAACCCGCGACCTGGGGGTGGGTGGGCGTGGGAAGCACGAAGGCGCGTGGGCGCGGCAACACATCGATCACAGCAACGCGCCCGCAAACGGTCACGCCCGAGTTGCTGCCCTCAAGTGCCAGGTGCAGCTCCGATGGGCCTGCAGCCAACTGCTGGGGCAAGTCGATGTGTTGGGGGGAGACGACATAGGCATCTTCTGGCCAATCGGACGTCCGACTACCGACGGCAAGAGGGGCGTCGCTCGCGCGGACGATGTCGCCGCTGGTGGTTACGAGCGTCCAGGCCGCGCGTACGTCCTCCGTTGGCGCCCTCAGCGCATTCCACTCGGCAGTGAAGCCCAAGTCCTCGCCCTCCCGGATCGAGGAGGACATCTCCAGTCCGAGAAGCGCCAATTCGTCGGTCTGGCACAGGATCGTTGCACCTCTGCGAACTAGCTCGCAACAGGCATCACGGATCGGTCGCACGGTCGGCTTGTCGATGCGGATGGGGATGTCCACCTCGCCACCATCCTGCATCGTGGCTTGGAGATAGGTGATCACTCGGAGTGTGTAATCTCCTGGCGCCAGCCCCTCGGGCAAGGGGAGAGCGACCGTGTCGACGATCTGTTCGCCTGGATGCCACATAGTCGTCGGGAGATAGCCGTAGCCTGGCTGAAGATCGCGCTGGACGATCGGGCGGCCATCAAGGTCCAGAACGCGCAGCGAGAAGCTCCAGTTGCGCGGGGTCCCTGGTGTAGACCAGTGCATCCTGAGTCGCAGCTCGGCAGCGTTCGGCTGGACCACATCAACCTCGAGCAGCTGCAGATCCTCGAAAGCCGCAGTAGCGGTGGGGCCTGGGATCAAGGAAGGTCCCTCGGGAATCCGTATCGCGCCGACGTGAAGGGTACCCATCGCTCGGCCCCGCGGCGTTGATGGGCTCAGCACGCCCTCAGAACCCACCAGCGTGAGCTCGACGAGGTAGAGTCCTCGGGCTATGTCATCGGGTATGTGCAGGGAGATCGGTTTCACGGGATCGAGGGACACTGAGGTCTTCGCTATCGTGGCGTCCACGTTGTGGCGGGGTGCGGCGGGAGATACCAGGCGCAGTGTCGCCGTTAGCGGTTCTGTGAATGCCTGATCCCAGGTGAGGACCACGGCCAACGTATCGCCGGGCGCCGCTGTCTTTGCGGAGATCCGTGCTTCGAGGAGCTGTATATTACCGAAGTCGATAGGCCCGCGATGTGGAAAGGGGAGCAGGACGAAGTCGAAGAAGGTTGCGCTTCCTTGCGGGCTGCGCTGGAGGAGTACCGGTCCGATCAGAGCGGACAAGGCCATAACACCTGCGGCCATGGCACCTGGTATCAACTTGCCGCGACTGGGCATCCAGCCTCGCCTGACCACTGTGAATGCGATCGCGCCGATGGCGGTGACGAGCGAAACCAAACTCGCAACACGCTGGAGTGTTGTCGGGCGCAGGCGTAGCTCCACGTTGTGATCGCCCTGTGGAAGATCCATCGCCAGCCTGCCCGAACCAGACATGGGGTAACACGTGGAAGGAACGCCATCCACGGATGACTGCCAGCCAGGCCACCAGTTGAGCGGGAAGGCCACGGACGCAGACTGTTCCGGCAGGTGCACTGTCCAGATCTGGCTCGTGGGAGTCCTTCGGAGTAGTGAACTCTGCACAGCCTGACCACCGGCTGCGATGAGGCTGCCTTGCCCATCGACCACAGTCTCGGAGATGTAGAGCCTAGGGACAACGGCCTCCGGTAGGTATTCGTGGCGGATCGTGGTTCCGATGTTACCAGTGAAGGCTTCGTAGAAGAGCAGACTCTCCCACGTGACATCTTCCGACGCGATCATCAAGCGATCCGGTCTGAGGCCAAGGAGTGCCGCCAAGGCCAGCAGCGCGGCGATGAGACCGGCGACGAGCCATCGAACAACCCGGCGCGAGAGATGGAGCCCGTGTTCGGCCAGGGAGCCGGTTAACACGGCAGCGAAGAGCGCCTGTATAGACAGAAAGCGCCAAGGGAATTGGACCAACACCAGTAGGGGAAGGTAGTCCCAGAGCGGCTTCGACAAAGGCGTGATCATGATGGTGGCCAGCACTAGCGATCCCAACGCTAAGGCCTGTTGGGCCCTGCGGCGCCGAGCCACTGCGTCGTCTGCTCGCCGCGACCAGTAGAGGTGTGCCACCGTAACCAGGCACCCCGTCAGCGTCGTCACAGCTTGGATCAGCCCCATCGTGAAGGGGCCGCCGGCCGCTGCAGTTGCAGCTACGGTGTAATCAAAGACGGGCGACGCCTGGACCAAGTTGAGCCCCCGGAAGTGCCGGCTATAGTGGAAATAGCCTGCGGTGAACTCCGCGCCCATCTGACCGTACTTGGTCTCAGTCACAGCGGGGATCCAGAACCATGCGGTGAGGCCGAACCCGAGGGCGAATGGCGCGATGATGCTGGCCCAACGAGCCACACGAGGCGTCGAGCCAGCAGTAGGTAGCGCTGTCAGGACCAGGGCATAGGCTAGGGCAAATGGCGAGAAGACCAGGGCTGAGATGTT
>JALOOJ010000074.1 GCA_025454475.1 Anaerolineae bacterium | reverse complement strand
GCCGATCCGTGTGATGGCCCGCACGGGCTACCCGCGCCTCAAAGGATGCTGCTCGAAGAACTCCCACATCACCCGTGTCGCATCGATGTCCTGCGTGATATTGCCGACGATGGACTTCGGCATCCAGCCGCCGCCGGGCCAGGCGTGCCCGCCGCCCTCGACTGTGTAGAAGGTCACATCGGCGTCACAACCGGTGTAGCGGACCCCACGGACCTCTCCGCTCGGAGCCAGGTCCACCGCATCGGTGCAGCCGTTGCGCCGTGCCAGCTCCTCAACCCACCCCGCGATGTCCGGCAGGGCGGCGTGGGAGGGCCCCGACTGCCCGCCCAGGTAGGGGACGATCGGGTCCGCTGTGCCGTGGAAGATGATGGCGGGTACCTGACGATAAGCCCGGCACGCCGCCCATGGTAGAACGTATGCGCCCGAGACCGACCCGAAGGCGGCGATGCGGTCCGATAGATGGCACGCGAGCGCGAACGACATGCCCCCGCCATTGGAAAGGCCGTTGGCGTAGACCCGGTCGGGGTCGATGCTATATTGCGCCGCCAGGGCATCTATGAGGTCCGAGATGAACATGACGTCGCGCCCCGGATCTCCGCCGACCTGCCAGCGTAGCGGAAAGCGGGTGCCCATCGGGTAGACAACGATGAAGCCGTGCTCATCGGCCAGGTCGTTCCAGGCGCTGATGTCGCGTTGGTGGGCGGGCCACTCGGCGAAGCCGTGGAGGCTGATGACGAGCGGGGTGGGGACGGAGGGGTCGTAGCGCTGGGGTACGTAGAGCAGATACCGGCGCCGCTCGCCGGATGAGATCAGCGTGCCGTTCGTGCGGTTGACGAGGACGAACGCCCCTGCCACGAGTGCTGCCAGCGTCACTGGAAGCGCGAGCACGATCAGGGCGATGCGGAGCAACACCTTACTCAGCGGCTGTCGCACGGGATTCCTGCTTGGCGAAGCAACCGAGCAGCGGTACCGTGCCTGTAGCAAGTCGATACCGCCACCTCTTCCTCTCCACGGCGTGGGATGATGACGATCTCGCGGTCCCGCGTCACCTTGTCCAGCAGCTCTGCGAGCCCATCACTGGCCTGTGTGTACGTTGTCTGTATAGCCACCTCTCGTCCCTACCTGTGCGGACATACTGTATGCTATCTCCCTCCGATCGTCAACACTTACGGGATCCAGGAGGGTTGCACTCCATGCGGAATTGCCGTACGCGACACGTGGGCTCCGTCCTCGCGAAGGGGTCTCCGAATCCTCGCAAGGGTTTGCAGGGTGATACTGGCGGGGTCGCTGTGGCCCACGGCAGAAAGCGCCTGGGACGCACCTTGGAAGGCTTAGGAAAGCGCCGGGGAGCTTCTGCCGTTCCCGGCACCGCGACGAATCCCCGGCGGTGGCTACTACCAGCCCGGGAAGTAGTGAAGCTGGCCGTAGACCGGCCCAATAGCGGCACGCTTCGCCGCGAAGAGTGCCTTCCAGCGGGCGTCCTCTCGCAGCGCACCCCACCGGGTATCGGCTTCCCACTGCTCGACGTAGCTGAGCGGTGGATTGCACCAGCCCTCGAGCGCCCGGCTGAGGTAGTCCAGCGCTCGCTCCGAATCGCCTGCCGCGGCGGCCTCGCGCCCGAGCGCGTACCACCCAAACATGCCTGCCGGGTCGATTGCGCGCGGCCCCTCGCGCTCGATCAGTGCCAGCACGTCGGGCGGGGTAGGGGCGCCTGCTGCCATCGCCGCGATCACGAGCGAACTGCCACCCTCCGCAATCCCCAGAGCCTCGGCACCCTCCCGCGCGATCTCCTGCGCGAGTTCCAGGTCGTGGCTGTGGATCGCGGCGAAGACATCGTAGCGTACCCAGCCCCAGGCGCGCTGCGCGCGCTGCGCGCGATGTGCGGCATCGGTGCTGCCATCGGCGACCGGGCGTAGGGCGTCGATCGCGATCGCTGCCGCGGTGTAGAGCGCCCGAGGGCGTCTACATGCGATGAAGCCCCGGACCCTGGACCGCATAACCTCAAGATCCCGCCATGCATGTCGCGACACGCAAGTCTCGACCCAGGCCTTCCAGTCGCCGAACAGGTCTTCCGGCTCGTCGTAGAAGGTTCTCAGCCCGAGCGCGCCGCCGACCAGGGGCAGGCTATCCCCATCGGGAAGCTCGTCGACGAGAGACCGCGCCAGTCCTTCCCAGTCAAGTCCGGCGTCCAGGTAGATACCGACCCAGGGCCATGGATCGATCCAGAGACCTCCATCCTCGGTGAGTTGAGGCAGGTCCGACGCGAGGGTGTGCGCGGCGGCACGGCCCTCGTGGGCGATGCCGATCGCGGCCTCGCCCAGTGCGGGGTCCTGCCGTACCCGTCCGGCGGCGCCTAAGCAATCGACCATGGTCATACACACGACCTGGATCCGGTTGGCGGCGTCAGATATGGCGTGATGGCCGGCACCGATGACGCTTCGCGTAGTAATCTCCAGGAACCTCGACCAGCCCGCGAGTGCTCCTTCGTAGTCACCGGTGCACCCGCGTGCCCATGCCAACATGCCCAGCCGTACCGGGTTCGGACCCTTGCGCGCGATCCACGCCTCAAGGTGCGCGACGGCATCGGCCATCCGCGGGATGTAGAGCAGCGTTTGAGCAAGGTCACGCCAGACCGGCTCATCTTCGCCCGGCACGCCCGCAGCCAAGATGGCCTGCGCGTTGGTGATGAGCTCCTCATAGCGTCGATCAAAGGCCGAGTCGTACTGACCCCACATCAGTGTTCTGTTGAGCTCGCGCAGCGCCGCTGTGCGCAGGGCAGGTGCTACATCAGGTGTCTTGGCAAGCACGTTGCGGAGCAGCGACTCGGCTTCGCTGAAGCGGTGCGCCTTGTTGGCCGCTGCCGCCTCGGCAACCGCACGCGAGAGCGTCTCCTCGGCAAACCCATCGGGCAGCGCGTTACTCTGAAGGGCTTCTCTCACCATCTCCATCATCCTTTGCCTGAGCTGTTGCCTTGCCGTATGGATTCGGCTCTTGACCGTCGACGGCGGCACATCCAGAAACGCCGCGATCTCGCCCTGGCCGTAGCCATCAATGTAATAGAGCGTGGTCACGGCCCGCAGATCGGCGCTGAGGCCGTCCAGCGCCGAAAACACCTCGCTCTGCAGTCCCCGCTGCTCCATCACCGCCTCGGGTCCGGGCGCCGATGCCGCCACGTCAACCGCGTCCTCGAGCGGCACGATCGGCAACGCCTTCCGCCGCATCTCACGATCACAGTGCTTCAGCACGATGCGCTTGAGCCACGACGGGAAGGCGACCGGCACGTCGAGCTGACCAAGGCACCGGTAGGCCTCGACAAACGCCTCCTGGGCAGCGTCCTGTGCAGCGTGGAAGTTGCCCAAGAGGCTGTAGGCGTAGCCGTAAGCCATCGTCTGGAACCGGCCGACCAGCTCGGCGAAGGCCGGGTCATCACCGGCCTGGGCCGCGATTACGAGGGTGGGGAGGTCACGGTCATCCACGTATCGACTCCTTCGCTCGGTCTATGGATAGAGACCCGATTCGGCGTGGTACGGTTGATGCCCTGCAGAGAGAAGGCACCAGGGATACGGGACAACGGAATGCGTCGCGACGGTCAAGGCGGACCGGACGGCTGAGCCCCGGGCACGGGCGGAGGTGAAGCGGTCGGCGCCCAGGGGCCTTGGCCTTCTAACCAAGTGCTTGTTGCCTCCGACGGCCTGACCTACACCAGGTCGCAGGCCTCCTCGGGCATCCAGTGGGCGTCCTGGCCCTCCCACTTGACGTTGCAGCCGATGGGGTTGGTGAGCGGTGTGGTGACCGGTTTGCCCGCAACGTGCTCGGCGAGGGCGTTCTCCAGGTCGTTGACCGTCATCTTGCTAGTCTCGCGCGGGTTGTCGACGCCGCGCCCGGTGTAGACGAGGCTGCGGTTGCGGTCGAAGACGTAGAAGTGCGGGGTGCGCAAGGCACCGTACGCGCGGGCGACGTCCTGCGGCTTGTCTCGCAGGTAGACCCACGGGAATGCGCTCTTCGCCATCTCCTGTACCATCGTGGCGAAGTCGTCGTTGGGGTGTGTGACCTCGCTGTTGGCGTTGATGCCGACAAAGCGGACGCCGTGCGCGGCGAACCGCTCCGCTGTCGCGCGGGTCACGTCGTTGGACCCAAGCACATAGGGACAGTGGTTGCAGGTGAAGAAGACGACGAGGGTATCCGCGTCATCGAAGTCGGACAGCCGGTAGGTCTTGCCGTCAGTCGCCGGGAGTGCGAAGTCCGGAGCCTTCTCGCCGATCTGAAGTGTGAAAGCCATAGGTCTCTCCTTAGCTGTAGGGATAGGCGGTCAGTGTAGTGGAGATTCGGGGGAAGTGAAGCGTACCCGAGAACAGGGATGCTTCGCTCGGCCCTGAACCGCAATGCCCCAGCCTGAGGTCACCGATTGCCAGCTCCGGGCACCGGGCTACACTGAGGGGAGCGTGCAACGAGCCGCGATCAAGGGGGCTGGAAGGTCTATGGAAATGCGAACACTCGGTCGGACGGGTGTGCAGGTTGGCAGGATCGGCCTTGGCACAGAGTATCTGCTGAACCAGCCCCAGGAGATCGGGACCGCCGTGATTCGGCGCGCCGCCTGTGGTGCGCTCGAAGGCAATGCGGACGACTGCCTCGCATGCGGCGTCTGCACCACCCGATGCCCGTTTGGTGTGGACGTGGTAACGCAGATGAGGCTGGCTGGGGGCACGTTCGCCTGACGTCGTACTCGGATGACGAGTTGCTGAGCTGGTCCGGGCGGCGTGACCGTGGCACTTCGTCA
Source organism: Anaerolineae bacterium (assembly GCA_025454475.1). Taxonomy (GTDB): domain Bacteria; phylum Chloroflexota; class Anaerolineae; order B4-G1; family SLSP01; genus PWVB01. The sequence goes on along the minus strand of JALOOJ010000074.1, from coordinate 13,544 downwards.
CGGCCGATGTCGACCTGACGCTGCACCTGGAGAGACTGAGGAGGTGATATGTCGCAGCTATGGGTTACGGTGCTGGTCACGTTGGGCGCTGCGCTGTTCCTTTCCCTGATGGCGGCGGCGTTGGCTGTGCCTATCCGGCCCGATATCCTGCGGCTGGTCCAGTGCTGCGTCTGTCCGGCGGGCGCGTGGATGCGCGTCGACGTCTCGAAGGCCAGCTACCACCGGCCCGGCGAGCGAGGACTCGTAGCGACGTGTGAGGGTCGAGGCGACCCTCGGTCCGTGACGGGCATCGCGTTCTTCTGGCTGTGGGTGCTCTTTTTCGCGGGCGCGCTGCCTGTTGGGGCATTCGTGGCCCTTGTCGCCTGCGCGTGTCTCTAGCGCGCCCCGTGGCTCCGGAATCGGCGCCGCGGCCTGATCCGGCGTGCCCCCTGTGCGGGAGCTCCGGAACCGCGACGCGGATCGAAGGGCCTGGCTCGACCGCATTCCACCTGTGCGATCGGTGCTCGCTGATCTATCGAGCGCCGGATTCGCTACCTGACGCTGCCGCAGAGCGCGCTCGGTACCTCCTGCACGAGAATGGGCCGCAGCACGCGGGGTATGTCGCGTTCCTCAGACAGGCGATTGCCCCGGCGCTGCCGTTCCTGCGACCAGGTCTGCGTGGACTGGACTATGGCTGTGGGCCTGCGCCGACGCTGAGCGGGATGCTTCGCGAGATGAGCCTCGACTGTGCCGACTACGACCCCTTCTTTCTCCCCGACCTGCCCCAGGGCCCCTTCGATTTCATCTTCGCTACGGAAGTGGTTGAGCACCTTCACCACCCGGGCGCGGAACTGACGCGAATCGTCAACATGCTTCGACCAGGCGGAATTCTCACGATCATGACTGAGCTCTGGACGGATGTCGAGGCAATCGCCACCTGGAGCTACGCGAGCGATCCGACGCACGTCTGCTTCTACCACGCGAGGACGATCGACTTCGTCTGCAGAGCCTATGGGCTAGAGGCACTGGACCGCGAATCGCCACGTGTCTCGGTGCTTCGGCGGATGACTTAGCCCGAGCCTCGCCTGTCTTGACATCAGTCAGATCGTGTGTATAGTAACACATAGAACTATTCTACGTGTTACTAGTAGCGAGGCGCGATGCATCCTATTCCCGACTCTGACCCGCCGCCCGATTGGGCGCGCGCTCACGCGCGGATCCACGAGCGACTGAGTGAGATTTTCCAGATTGACGATACCCGCGGTCTACGGCTGTTCGGGGCGTTGCAGCACGTGGCTCACCTGAGCCGATCGCTTGATAGCCAGCTTGGGGAGGACCTGGAGCTCTCGGGGCCACGCTGGATGCTGCTCCTAAGGCTGCTAATCGTGGAGTCCCTCGGCGAGACTGACGGACTGACGCCCACCGTGCTGAGTCAGACCCAGCGCGTAAGCAAGAACACGATCAGCGCGCTGCTGCGCGGGCTGGAGGCGCAGGGCCTCATTGAGCGACGCACGGATCCCGCTGACCTGCGCGCCTTCCGAATCCATCTGACCGACGCGGGGCGCGACTACGTGCGCAGCACCGCGCCCGGACGCATCGCGAGCCTCAATGCGCTGCTCGCCGGGCTTGATCTACAGGAACAGGACCATCTCGTCGAACTCCTCGAGAAACTTCGCCGTTCGCTCATGGAGCGCGTAAGCTCGCCAGTACCTCCCCAAGCCGCTGGATCTCACACACCGGAGTAAGCCCATCCATGATCCGCCTGACCAAGTATCTGAAGCCCTACCTGTCCATGATCGTGTTGTCCATCATGCTGCTGTTCGTACAGGCGAACGCGGATCTGGCGTTGCCCGACTACCTCTCGCGGATCGTCAACATAGGCATCCAGCAGGGCGGCGTCGACAGCGCCGTGCCCACCGCCATCCGCGCCAACCAGATGGAGCGGCTGAGTCTGTTCCTCACGCCAGAGGAGACGGTGCGCGTGCTGGCGGCCTACACCCGTGTCGATGTCGACGCGCCCGACTATGCCGCAACCGTCCAGGCGGTGCCTGGCGTTGCTGATGAGCCCGTGTACATCCTCGCCAGCACCGACGACGGCGAGATCGCCTGGCTTGACTCGGTGATGGCCAAGGCGCTGCTCTCGGTTCGAGGTCTGGAACAGGTGATGGCGAATCCGACCGGTTCCGCGAGCGCGGCTGAGGCAGTTGGTATGGATCTCACCAGCCTGCCGCCGGGCGCTGACCTGTTTGCTCTGCTCAAGAGTCTACCAGCCGCGCAGCGCGATCAGATTGGCGCGGCGATGCAGGCGCAGTTCGCGGCTCTGGGCGAGCGGGCGGTGCGGCAGGCTGCCATCGGCGCAGTGAAGACGGAGTATGACGCCCTGGGTATGAACACCTCGGGGCTGCAGACGCGCTACATCCTGCGCACAGGGCTGCTCATGCTGCTCATCACGCTTGTGTCCGTGGCTGCCACGGTTGCCGTAGGCTACCTCTCAGCCCGAACGGCAGCGGGTCTGTCGCGCGATCTCCGCCACCTGGTTTTCCAGAAGGTGGAGAGCTTCTCCAGCGCCGAGATTGACCGGTTCTCGACGGCATCGCTGATCACCCGCACCACCAACGACGTCACCCAGGTTCAGATGGTCGTGATCATGATGATGCGGCTGGTCTTCTATGCGCCCGTGATGGGAGTGGGAGGCATCATCCGGGCTGTGGATAAGGGCTCATCGATGTGGTGGGTGATTGCGGTGGGTGTGGCTATGTTGCTGAGCCTGGTGGCGGTGATCTTCTCGCTCTCGCTCCCCAAGTTCAAGGCTATGCAGCAGTTGATCGATCGGCTCAACCTGGTCCTGCGTGAGAACCTTTCGGGCATGATGGTGATCCGCGCCTTCGCGATGCAGCCTCACGAACAACAACGCTTCGACAAGGCCAATCTTGACCTGACGGACACCAGCCTGTTCGTCAACCGCGTGATGGTGGTGATGTTCCCGACGATGATGCTCATCATGAGCGGCATGTCGCTGCTGATTATCTGGATCGGTTCGCACCAGGTGGCGCAGGCGCAGATGCAGGTGGGCGACATGATGGCCTTCATGCAGTACGCCATGCAGATCGTGTTCTCGTTTCTGATGATGTCGATGATGTTCATCTTTCTGCCCCGGGCTGCGGTGTCGGGCGGGCGTATCGCCGATGTCCTGGAAACCGAGCCGACCATTCGCGACAGTGACGCTCCGCGCAGCTTTCCGGAGCCCTTCAACGGCACGGTGGAGTTCCGGAATGTCTCGTTCCGCTATCCCGACGCCGACACCGATGTGCTGAGCGACATCAGTTTCACCGCTCTCCCCGGAGAGACCACGGCCTTCATCGGCTCGACCGGATCCGGGAAATCCACCGTCATCAACCTGATCCCGCGCTTCTACGATGTCACCGCAGGGCAGATCCTCATCGACGGTGTCGACATTCGCGATGTGCCGCAGCACGATTTACGGGCGCGGATCGGCTACATCCCCCAGAAGAGCTCGCTCTTTACCGGTACGGTCGAGAGCAACCTGCGCTATGCCGACGAGGGCGCCAGCGAGGAGGCACTACGAGAGGCCATTGAGATCGCGCAGGTGACCGAGTTTGTCGAGTCGAGCCTCGGCGGTATGGCCACCGAGATCGCGCAGGGCGGCGCGAACGTCTCGGGCGGTCAGAAGCAGCGCTTGTCCATCGCCCGCGCGCTCGTGAAACACGCGCCGATCTACATCCTTGACGACAGCTTCTCGGCGCTGGATTTCAAGACCGATGCGGCGCTGAGGCGGGCCATGAAGGAGCGGGTTAGCCGGAGCGCGGTGTTGGTCGTGACCCAGCGCGTTTCGACCGTGATGAATGCACAGAAGATCGTCGTGCTGGAGATGGGGCGGGTGGTCGGCATCGGCACCCATCCCGATCTGCTGGAGACTTGCCCGACCTATCGCGAGATTGCGCTATCGCAGTTGAGCCTGGAGGAGTTGTCATGAGCATGCCAACCGCGAACCGGAACCGTTCACAGTCCAAGCCCCAGACCTCGCAGGCCGGCCCAGGCTTCGGCCCTGGCCGGCGTGGCGGGCCGGGCGGGGGCGGCCCCGGCCACATGATGATGATGCGCGGCGAGAAGGCTCGCGATTTCCGCGGCGCCATGCGCAAGTTGCTCCAGGTTCTGCGGCCCTATCGATGGTCGTTCGCCGTGGTGATGGTGTTTGCCGCAGCCTCGACGGTGTTCAACATCGTCGGGCCGAAGATGCTGGGCCGGGCGACCACCACGCTCTTCGAGGGCGTCATGGGGCAGATCGCCGGAACCAGTGACGGTGTCGACTTCGCCGCGATCGGCAGCATCTTACTGACGATGGCGGGGCTTTATCTTCTGGCGACGGCCTTCAGCTACGCACAGGGCTGGATGATGGCGGGCGTCTCGGCGAAGGTGACCTATCGCTTCCGCAAAGACATCGCTGAGAAGATCAACCGCATGCCGCTGGGCTACTTCGATGGCACCAGCCACGGCGAGGTGCTCTCCCGTGTCACCAACGACGTCGACACGGTCAGCCAGACGCTCAACCAGAGCCTGACCCAGATCATCACGTCAAGTGTCACCGTAATCGGCGTGCTGGTGATGATGCTGACGATAAGTTGGCAGATGACCCTGGTGGCGCTGCTTGTCATCCCGCTGTCGCTGGCATTCATCGGGCAGATCGTGGGCCGATCGCAAAAGTACTTCAAAGAGCAGCAGGAGTATCTCGGCCACGTGAATGGTCACGTCGAGGAGATGTACGGCGGGCACCTGGAGATGAAGGCCTTCAACGGCGAGGAGAAGAGCGTTGCCGTGTTCGACAGCCTGAACACCACGCTGTTCAGCTCGGCGTGGAAGTCGCAGTTTCTGTCTGGGCTGATGATGCCGGTGATGGGATTCATCGGCAACCTGGGCTACGTGGTCGTCGCTGTCCTGGGCGGTTGGCTGGCAGTGCGCCAGCTGATCACCGTTGGCGATATCCAGGCATTCCTCCAGTACGTGCGCAACTTCACGCAGCCGCTCTCGCAGTTGGCGAACATCGGGAACACGCTTCAGCAGACGGCCGCGGCTGCCGAGCGGGTCTTCGGTTTTCTGGAGGAGGCCGAGGAGGCCCCCGACCCGGCGGACCCGGTGCAACTGGCAGACGTGCGTGGGCAGGTGGACTTCGACCACGTCCGGTTCGGCTATTCGCCTGACACGGTGGTCATCAACGACTTCACGGCGAGCGTGCAGCCGGGGCAGCGCATCGCCATCGTGGGGCCGACGGGCGCCGGCAAGACAACGATGGTCAAGCTGCTGATGCGGTTCTACGACGTGGCTGGGGGCGCGATCCGCGTGGATGGGCACGATGTGCGTGAGTTCGCCCGCGGTGACCTGCGCAAGCTGTTCGGGATGGTGCTGCAGGATGCCTGGCTGTACAACGGCTCGGTCATGGAGAACATCCGCTACGGACGCCCCGACGCGACCGACGAGGAGGTATATGCTGCCGCTCGAGCCGCACACGTCGATCACTTCGTACACACGTTGCCTGAGGGATACCAGATGGAGTTGAACGAGGAGGCGAGCAACGTCTCGCAGGGGCAGAAGCAGTTGCTGACCATTGCGCGCGCGGTGCTGGCTGACCCGAAGATGCTCATCCTCGATGAGGCGACAAGCTCGGTGGACACGCGCACAGAGGTCTTGATCCAGCGCGCGATGAACGCCTTGATGCGGGGGCGCACAAGCTTCATCATCGCGCACCGTCTGTCGACGATCCGCGACGCGGACCTCATCCTGGTGATGCGTGACGGCGACATCGTGGAGCAGGGCACACACGCGACGCTGTTGGCGCAGGGCGGCTTCTACGCCGAGCTCTACAACAGCCAGTTCGAGCGGGTGGGCGCGGATGCCAGCTAGCGGTTCGGAACTTCTCCCTCTGCGCTCGGGGGATGGAAGGGAAGGGGCGACCTCACCTGTGGGGCAGTGTTAGCCTGAAACAGCTCCCGGCGCCTTCGGCGCTCTCAACGGCGACAGATCCACCGTGCGCCTCGGCAACGGCACGCACGATGGCGAGGCCGAGGCCACTGCCTTCGGCCTGGCTCGAGGCCGTCGACCCCCGGTAGAAGCGATCGAAGACGTGGGCTTGTTCTGCGGCGGGGATACCCGGCCCCGTGTCCCGAACCCAGAAGCTCACACTCTCCGGGTTGCTCTCGGTGCCCGCCTCGACAAGTCCTCCGGGGGGAGTGAACTTCACCGCGTTGTCCAGCAAGTTGGATACTGCCAGCACTACCCGCGCTCGGTCGCAGACCAGGCCTAGGGCGGGATCGGGCAAGGCAATCGTGAGCACCAGGCCCTTGTCCCTCGCGGCGATCCGGAACGGAACGGCAGCGTCCTCTAGCAGCGACGCGGCGGTACAGCGGGTAAGCTCCAGCGCCGCCAGCCCGCCGTCGAGCCGCGTGAGATCGAGCAGATGGCCCGTGATCCAGCCCAGGCGCGCAATCTGCGCAGCGCTCTCAGCGAGAAACCCGTCGCGGGTCGTCGCATCGAGGTCGGCACCATCCTGGAGCAGCTCGTTGAACGTGCGAAGCGCTGTGATTGGCGTGCGCAATTCGTGCGAGGCGTCCGCCACGAAGCGGCGCAGGGCGTCGCGCTCGGCCCCCAGCGCCACAAAGCTTGACTGCATCTGATCGGCCATGCGGTTGAACTGGCGGCTGAGCTGCCCCGTCTCGTCGCGCCCTCCAGCGGGCGCACGAGCGGACAGGTCGCCATTGGTCATACGATCTGCCACCGCGGTGAGCGTGCGGACGGGAGCGGCCAGCCGCGCACTCACCCAGAGGCCTACCACGGCCGCCAGAGAAACGGCGCCAGCCGATGCAAGGGCAACCGCCCGCCTCGCGGTTGTCAGCGCCTCGCGCGCCGCAGCCGCATCCTTGCTGACTTCGACGTATCCGGCGAGATCGTCGTCTTCGCCGACAGGAACAGTGACGTGACGCGCCCCGGCCGACGCCGTGCCGACCGGCGCAGTACCTGCGACCGCGGCGCGTTCCAGCTCGTCATGGGTCGTGGCCCACTCAACGTGGTAGCTGTCATCGAGGATGAAACGGCCGCCCCAGAGCTGCTCGGCGCGCCGCACGACAATGACCCCCCGGTTCGCATGCATCATCCCCGGTACAGGGATCCGGACTGGAAGCAGGCCATACGGCGTGACGCGCAGCCCAGCCGCCTCCGCCGTGACCCACAAGTAGGCACTGGCTTCTCTCCCTGCGTCAGAGTCGGCAAGGGCCTCTTGCCCGGCGTCCAGGACGCGGATGTGCAAACCGCCCAGGAATGCCGCGGCCTCGACCAGGTCACGAAGGTCGGCATCGCGCAGCACGGGTCGGAGCAGAGGCAGGACTTGGCGCGCCAGGCCTTCAGCGTTTGACGTCAGGTATGCCAGCTCCTGGTGCTCGATGGCGCGCCTGAGGAGCGACAGCGCCAGAACCCCGACCAACCCGGCGGTGAGTACAGTGATCAAGATGAAGCTTGTGACCAAACGCCACCGTATCGACCGGAACATCGCTAACCCCCAGCACCTTTCCGGGCGAGGCATCCGAAGTTGTCGTACCTCGGATGCCGTCGCTCGATGGCTTGCCCTGGAGCGCAACCCTATAGATCCTGCGAGCCCCCCAAGCTTGAGCCCCGATTCCCCGGGAGCTCGAAGTGCCACATTGGCCCGCGGCCGCCGCCGAACCTGCTCCTAATGTCGAAGACGCCTGCCAGCCGTACGCCGAGGTAAGCTCGGTTGTCGTCGTCGGGGTGGGAACTGAGCGTCACCTCGACATCCCGCGGCGCATCGTCCCCGGTGGACTGCACCGAGAGCGTGACCCGGTCCCCCGGCTTGTGTGCGGCGATGGCCTCGAGCAGCCCATTGACTGTGGCTACTTCGGTGCCGTCGATTGCCTCAACGACGTCAAGCTTCTGCAGGCCAGCTGCCGCAGCGGGACTGCCATCGACGACCTCGGTGACGGTGACGACCGAAAGGCGCTCCATATGCTCGAGCATGTCGTCCTTATCCATCCATCCGAGTGCGCCGGGGCCGTACCGGAGGACGCCGCGCGGGCCCAGCCGGTACTCGACACCCAGGTAAGCCCTGGCGGCATCGTCGGGGTGCTGCCCCAGATCCACAACCAGCTCAATGGTCTCGGGTTGTCCCTCTCGCTCCGCGCCCGGACGCAGCAAGCCCAGTGTCACCGAGTCGCCCGGCTCGTGTGCTCCTATCACATCGGCCAGGCCATTCTCGAGAGTCACATCCTCGCCGTCCACTGTGGCAATCACGTCATATACCTGGACGCCGGCCTTCTCGGCGGGACTGCCCGGCGTTACGCTGACGATCACGGCGCCGAACTCTGGAAGGCCTGCAGGCCCAGACTCGGCGAAGGCCTCAGGAACGAGCCGGCAGACCCCACATAAGGTGATGCCCAAGAACGCGTCGCCATTCAGATCGCCGAGGGTGATAGACACGTTACGCTCCTCGCTACCATGGAGCAACGTCGCCTCTACCTCGTCACCGGGCTCAAACTCGTTCAGGACGTTGAGGACATCACTGCGCGAGTCGGTTGGCCGGCCACCCAGTTCCAGCAGGATGTCACCACGCACAACACCCGCTCCGGCCGCGGGGCTGTCGTCGGCTACGTCAGCGACGACGACTCCACGTTCATCACCATCAGCGCGGGCCGCCAGGACGGGGACCCGCCGGAGGCCTGCGATCACCTCCGGCGCGTCGAATCCGGCCGACCTGAGCGACGCCGCGTAGGCGATCCCGCCGCCTACCATGGCGCCCACGGCCAGGATGATGACGCCGGCAACAACGGCACCCGCGACCACAGTGTTCCGCTTCCGCATAGGTTCTCTCTCCTCGTGCAGAGATATGTGTTCTACGCTCCCATACTAGCAGATGCAGGTTGCCGGATGGTTGCCTTTCGATGATGATTTCGCAACAGAGTAGCTAGAGCTCCAGTTGGTAACCCACGCCGCGGACGGTCACGAGCCGGCGAGGGTCGGCGGGGTTGTCCTCCAGCTTCTGGCGCAGATGGCGGACATGGGCGTCCACCGTGCGCTCGTTTCCCAGGTCGGCGCTATACCCCCACACTGCCTCGATCAGACGCTCTCGGCTGACGGGCCGACCCGCCTCAGAGGCGAGGGTGTGCAGCAGTCGGAACTCCAGAGGCGTCAACGTGACTGTCCCACTGGGCTTGAGCACCTGCAGGCGGTCGAGGTCCAGCTCCAGGTCGCCAACCTGGAGTCGGCTCCTCATCGGGCGCATGGCCAGGTCGCCATAGGCTCGGCGAAGCTGCGCCCTGACTCGTGAGACGACCTCGCGCAGGCTGTAGGGCTTGACGATGTAGTCATCGGCACCCAGCTCCAGGCCAAGGACGCGGTCCAGCTCCTCGTCGAGGGCCGTGAGCATCAAGACCGGCATGCGGTGGCCGGAAGCGCGCAGTCTGCGGCACACGTCGAACCCGCTGATGTCGGGGAGCCGGATGTCCAGGAGGATGAGCTCCGGTGATCTCCTCTCGACGAGGGAGAGTGCCTGCGAACCCGTCTCGGCAAGGAGCACAGCGAACCCCTCCCGCTCGAGCCCGTACTGGAGGCCACGCGCGACAGCGCGCTCGTCCTCGACGATCAGAATGGTGTCCCTGGACATGAGCCTAAGTATAGCGCCATCTGACAGTGCTGCGGCCGCAAGCGGAGGCGTCCGGGGGCCCGGTCGACATTCAGTCCAAGGGATCGTGGGTGAGTAGGGCTACTCTTCGCGCTCGACGATACCTTCGCGCCAGGCGAATACGGCGGCCTGGGTACGGTCCGAGAGATGGAGCTTGCTGAGCAAGTTGCTGACGTGCGCCTTCACGGTGCGCTCAGTCACCACAAGCTCGGCAGCAATCTCGGCATTGGAGCGGCCCTGTGCAATGAGCTGGAGGACCTCGAGCTCGCGCGGGGTGAGATCCGAGGTGGGGTCGTGCGGCTTGGTCGGGGTACTCACCTCAAGCATCAGGCGACGCGCGATGCGCGGGTGCAGGACGACCTCACCGCGACTGGCGGCCTGAATGGCGTCGAGAACGGTGCTTGCGTCGGCATCTTTGAGCAGGTAGGAAAGCGCGCCCGCCTTTATGGCGGCAAAGATGAGCTCGTCCTGGGCATAGCTGGTGAGGACCACGACCTGGGTATGCGGGCTGGCCTGACGTATCTGGCGCGTAGCCTGGATGCCGCCCTGATCGGATGCGGGCGTGCCGAGGCGGAGCGGAAGGACGAGGTCCATCAGGACCACGTCGGGTACCTCAGCCACGACACCCGCCACCGCGGTGAGTGCATCTCCGGCTTCGCCGACGATGGTGATCTCCGGTCGCGCATTGAGGTAGAAGCGCAAGCCCTTGCGCACGACATCGTGATCGTCGACCAAGTAGACGGTGATGGGGTCGGCGCTGGGTAGTGGGTCGGTCATAGTGCGGAATCCCCCCTAGGCGACGGTGGGGCGAGCAAGACAGTTCGCCCTACGGCGGAGGGGCGAACCGGCCGGTTCGCCCCCACAGGAGACACAAACACGATGGTCCGTCGTCGGCTAGGCCTCATCCTTGTTCGGTGTCGTCGGCAGCGAGCCGAGGATCAGCGTCGGGTTGATGCCGTGCTCGGTCAGGACGACCTTGGCGTTGTTCTTCAGTGCGTTTTCGGTCATCTCGATGTTGCGCAGGGTCTGCGCGTTACCGGTGAAGTAAGTATTGGCGGCTTCGTTGACGAGCTTGATGGCCTGGGCGCGGCCCTCGGCAATGCGGATGGACGCTTCGCGCTCACCTTCGGCCCTGCGAATGGCGGCTTCTCGCTCACCCTCAGCGCGCTGCATGATCGCCAGCTTCTGCTGCTCGGAGGCCTCGAACTCGCCCGTCGCCAGCAGACGCATCGAGCGGCGCTCCTGCTCGGCTGTCTTCTGCTTGTGCATAGCCAGTTTGATGTCCTCGGGCGGATCGATCAGCATGATCTCTACCTTGCTGACAACCAGCCCCCAGTCCTTGGCGAAGTCGTTGAGCACGCGCTGCAGGTTGTTGGCGATCTTCTCACGGGCAATCAGGCTTTCGTCGAGGGTCAGGTCGCCGAACTCCTGGCGCAGGTTGGTCATCGCGAGCTGAACAACGGCGCGTTTCCAGTCGTCGATGTTGTAGAAGGTGCGCTTGATCGAGTCCTCGTCAGCCTTGGGCCGGACCCACATCACACCATCGACGCGAATCTCGACGTTGTCCTTGGTAATCACCGGCTGCGGGGGGATGTCCATGGTGTGTTCGCGGACGTCACGCACGCGCACCAGGCTGAAGAACGGGATCTGCACCCCGAGCCCCGGCATGACGAAACCGACATAGTCCCCCAGAACTTCCTTAATTCCTCGCTCGTACGGCTTCAGTGTGTAGATGAACGAATAGATGGTCCTCATGGCACTCCTTTGCGTATCCGACTCTGTCTGTGAATGTGGTCTGCAGCCTCTGAGATGCTTGTGATGTCACGCTTGTACGGCCCGTCTGACGGTCGACTCGTCGATGATTCGGGCGATCACCATCGCGAGTAACGGGAGCGGCAAGGCGCCCATGAGCGTGATCCGGTCGTCCTGCGCGTCCATCACCGGACGGTCGCTTCCATCGCGGAGAACATAGCCTCCGGAGCTATCGTCCTTGTAGTGCAGGCGATAGCTGCGGTCATCATACACTACTTCGGTCCACATATCCATTTGGCGGCCCCGGTACTGCATTGCGGCGAGCGCCTGCTCATGGCGTTCCAGCACGGCGCGCCCCTTCACACCGCGCATACGACGCAGCTCGAATGAGTCGCCCGCGATGTCGAGGCTGTAGCCGGAGAAGCTGCGCGCGATGCGCGCGATGACGCTGTTCTGGGGCCGCGGTGCGAGGCTGTGCTCGCCTTGGGTGAAGCCCGCGCGGGGTGCGAGAGCCTCGGCGCGGAGAACATATGCCCGCCGGAGGCCGAGAAGGGCGCGACCCTGCTTGATTGTTATCGCTCCGGGCTCGATCAACGGCTGCCGCAGATAGAGCTCCTGATGCGCTGGGAGCCATGGCCAGGTCTGCCCGACTGGGATGACGAGCCGCTCGCCGAGCCAACTCCACGCCTCGGGTCGCGGGGTCCCGGAGGTCGATGTGGCGAACAGGGCCGGTGCGGCACGTCCCTCTCCGTCCGTAGCGCCGGGCTTGGCTTGGGCCAGGTCGCGACCCGGTATGCGCTCAAGCTCCGCCTGGACGGTGGTCCCCGCGCCGGGCACGCTTTCCACCGCGAGGACTCCGCCGAGGGTCAGCATCCGGTCTTGCATCCCGCTGATTCCGAGCCCCTTGCGCGTCAGGTTAGTGTCGAACCCGATGCCGTTGTCCTCAAGCGCCAGTGTGATTCGGTCCAGGCCGCAGCGCAGGCGGATGTCGACGCGGGTCGCGTGGGCGTGCCGGGCAACGTTGTGCAGCGCCTCCTGGGCGATGCGGTAGAGGTTCTCGGTAACGATGGGCGGCAGGAGCCGATCATTGCACTGGGCATCGAGGTAGACGAGGAGATGCTGCTGCGCGCCAAAGAGCAGCGCATAGTCGTTTAGGGCGGCGGCGAGACCCCGTTCCTGAAGTGGGGCAGGTCGCAGGTCCTCGATCAAGCGCGTGGTTTCGCGCTGCGCTGCGCGGGCAGCGGCCTCCATCTCAGTCGTCATCTCCCGAATCGAGCTGATTCTCTCAGCGTCCACAGGCGAGGCGCCAAGAGCTACTGCATCCAGCATCTCGGCCTTGGTTCGGACAGCGCCCGCGGTCATCGTGAGGCTGAAGAGATGCTGCTTCACAGTGTCGTGCAGCTCGCGGGCAAGGCGGTTGCGTTCTTCGACCAGGGCCAGAGCGCGCACCTGGTCAGTCAGGAGCGCGTTGCTCTCGCGCAGCCGCTCGAGATCCTGTTCATCCTCCTCCAGAGTCTCGACGAGTGCGTCGAGCTGACGGGCGAGGTCGCCGAGGCCATCACGCGCGGAATCGGCAGCACGAAGCGCCAGGTTTCCGCGCAGCCAGGCGTCCGAGAGCGCGAGCATTCGCGACAGCCGGCGTCGCCGCCGACGCCCGAACCAAGCTGCCAGGATGGCCCCAATCGCGGCGGCGATCAACGCCGCCAGTAGCCGGTGCCCAAAAGCAAGCGCAGGACCCCCGAGCAACGCCATCAACGTCTCAGCGAGGAAAGCTGCGAGAAAAGCCGCCGCGCCGCCGACCGCACCGTCCATCAGGCGCAGACCGTGGTGCATGAGTTGCCTATCGTTGCTCATAGATTGCCCCTTCCTGACGATACTTACGCTTCTATCATAGCCGAAGGGCGCAGTTCTGTCATCGAGCCTCAGGATAGGATCGAGATTGGACTTCGGGACAGGGCCGTCTCCGCACCGAAGGACTGCGGAGAGTCTTTGGGCGCGCTCTGATCGGCGAAACGCCTGCAGGGCGTCCATTCCAGCGCTGACTCTCCCGGAGCTGGGCTTTGACTTGGGACCTCGGTGCGGTAGAATCATGTGACCTGGATAGGGAAGGTGC
>JALOOJ010000073.1 GCA_025454475.1 Anaerolineae bacterium | reverse complement strand
CTGCTGCGCTTCGGGGAGAGCGTGCCGGAGACGCCGGATCCCATTCGGCGGTCCAGAAGGTTCGCCGCGGCTCCGTACCAGACGGAAGCAGGAGGCCTAGACGCCGCGGAGCGCGACGTTGGCGAGCCAGAGCCGCGCACGCGCCGCCATGGCGCGGACCTCAGCTGCCGGATAGGGCGCCGCGCCCTCCAGCTCAGGAGAGAGCGTATGGATCCCACGGAACTGCTGAAGCACATAGGGAGTCGATTCAGGGTTCCCTACCCCCGCCAGCCACTTGGCGATCGTCTCGATATCATGCCCATCGAGCATCCCCGGTACGACCGTGGTGCGGAACTCCCAGGCCACCCGGCCTTGCGCCAGCAGCGACACTGACGCAAGGATGCGGTCGCGGTCAAGCAGTTCCCGCCCGGCGAGGAGAGGGTACTTCTCAAGGGGGGCCTTCACATCCATCGCGACATAGTCGACCAGATGCTGTTCGATCAGATGCGAGAGACCGTCGGGGTGATAGCCGTTCGTATCAAGCTTCACGTGCACGCCGCACGCCTTCACGGCCGACACGAAGGGCACCACACCGGGCTGCATCAGGGGCTCACCGCCGGTGAGCACCAGGCCGGTGACCTTACCGACGCGCCGTATCAGAAAGGCGAGGACCTCGTCGGCGTGGATGGCGGAGAGAGACCCAGGGCGCAGCACAAGATCGGCGTTGTGGCACATCGGACAGCGGAAGTCGCACCCGCCCGTGAACAGCACCGTGGCGATGTGCCCCGGGAAGTCGATCAGCGACGTGCGCGCCCATCCACGGATGTCGATCACGTGCAGGTCACTCGGGGACCGACACGCCCAGAGATTCGCGATGCAGCGCGCAGCCCTGGGCGCTCGGCCCTAGCCACACCGGATGCGCCGGCTCAGGAGCCCGAATCGACGGATTCCTCGACCTTGAACGTCCGCCGCTCTGCGAACTCCTGCTGCTTGCCCTTGTTCCATGCCTGAACGGGACGCAGGTATCCTACGATACGCGAGTAGACCTCGCACGGCACCCGAACTTCCGTCGCCTCGCTCTTCTCTTCCGCCTGATCTCGATTCGCCATTTCAGCTCCTCTTAGCCACATTATTCGCAACGCGCCCGAGCCTATTCGCCGGGCGCCCGAACGCGCTGCGCCTTCTCTGCTTCCACCTGGGGACAGGGCGTAGACCGACTCACCGGTACGCGCTGCTCGCGCTCCGCCACAGACGCGGACCGCCCATAGCGGGCCAAATCCTCTTCGGTATGCTCGTATGGACAGTATTCGTGTTCGCCCGCGATGTATCCATGAACTGGACAGATGCTGAACGTCGGCGTCAGCGTGTAGTAAGGAAGCCGGTAATTCTCAGCCACTGCGCGCACCAGCCTCCGGGCCTGTCGCCAGTCGTCGATCTGTTCACCCAAGAAGATGTGAAGCACTGTTCCGCCTGTGTAGAGCGTCTGCAGATCGTCCTGATGGTCCAACACCTCGAACACATCATCACTGAAGTCGACGGGCAGATGGGTTGAGTTCGTATAATACGGTGCTTCCTCCGTCCCAGCAGTGACAATCTCGGGGAAACGTTCCTGATCCGCACGCGCCAAGCGGTAGGTAGCCCCCTCTGCCGGTGTGGCCTCGAGGTTGTAGAGGTTCCCGGTCTCTTCCTGGAACCGCACCAGCACATCAAGCATGAACCTGAGTGTTCGCGAGGCAAAGGCCTTGCCGTCGGGATGCTCGATCCCAACACCCAGGAAGTTGAGACAGGCTTCGTTCATACCGTTTATGCCGATCGTCGAAAAGTGGTTGCTCCAGAAATGCCCCGTGCTCTCCTTGATGTTGCGCAGGTAGTGGTGGCTGTAGGGATAAAGCCCGCGCTCAGTCAGCGCCTCCAGCATCTTGCGCTTGATCTCGAGACTCGTCTTGCTCACCTCCATCAAGCGCTCCAGACGATCGTGGAAGTCGCGCTCGTTTCGCGCCGTGTGGCCCAGCCGCGCCAGGTTGACCGTCACGACCCCCACAGATCCGGTGAGCGGCGCAGCGGCAAAGAGCCCCCCACCCCGCTTACGCAGTTCACGGTTGTCGAGCCTGAGCCGACAGCACATGCTGCGCGCGTCCTCCACCTTCATATCGCTGTTCACGAAGTTGGCGAAGTAGGGGATGCCATACCGCGCGGTCATCGCCCAGATCGGCTCGAGCTCGGGGTTCTCCCAATCGAAGTCCGGCGTAAGGTTGTACGTCGGGATGGGGAACGTGAAGACGCGGCCGTGGGCGTCACCCTCCAGCATCACCTCCGCAAACGCACGGTTTATCAGGTTCATCTCAGCCTGGAAGTCGCCGTAGACGGCATCCTGGGTCTCGCCACCGACGACTACCGGCTCGTTGGCCAAGGTCGACGGCGGGGTCAGATCCATCGTCACATTGGTGAAGGGCGTCTGGAAGCCCACGCGTGTGGGCACATTGATGTTGAACACGAACTCCTGCACCGCCTGCTTCACTTGCCGGTAACTCAGATGGTCATAGCGGACAAAGGGTGCCAGCAGTGTGTCGAAGTTGGAGACGGCGACGGCGCCGGCAGATTCGCCCTGCAGCGTATAGAAGAAGTTCACAAGCTGACCCAGCGCCGTGCGCAGATGCCGCGGTGGCCTGCTCTCCACCTTGGCCAGCACGCCGCCAAAGCCCTGCTCCAGAAGATCCTGCAAGTCCCATCCACAGCAGTACACTGATAGCATGCCCAGGTCGTGGATATGCAGGTCGGCGTTGCTATGAGCCTCCTGTACCTCGGGAGGATAGATGCGGTGTAACCAGTATCGTGCAGCGATTGAGGAGGCCAGGTAGAAGTTCAGGCCCTGCAGCGAATAGTTCATGTTGCTGTTCTCGCTGACCCGCCAGTCGGCCCGCCGCAGGTAGTCATCGACGAGCTTTTCGGAGTCAAGCAACATCCGCTGCGTTTCACGAGCCTGTGCTCGCTGCTGTCGGTAGAGGATGTAAGCCTTGGCGATGCGCGGATTGCCCGACTTGACGAGCACCTCCTCCACGACGTCCTGAATCTCCTCGACGGCGGGCAGATGCCCACTGCCGTTAGCACGTTCCTCGAGGAGACCCGTCACAGCCCACGAAAGCGTTTCAGCCCAAGGTCGCCCCACGCCGTTGCCTGACGCACGTGCCGCCGCATAGATCGCCTCTTCGATCCGCCTGCGATCGAAGGGCACGACTGCTCCATCTCGCTTCACGACTCTATCGACGGCCATATCCGAGACGACTCCTTTCGACGCCGGCTTCCGGGCAGCACAATACGCCTGTCGAGTGGGTAGGCGCGATCGACTACCCGCATTGTGGGCTCCAAAGAGGTTGCTCTCCGGAGACGAGGGCCCTGACGACACCGTCGAGGGGTGCTACAAACGACGCCCGCCAGAACGAAACAAGCAATGCAAAATGCAACCACATTGCTTGTTTATCTGAATTATCCCTATTTCGTACAACTGCGCCCCAGAACCACTAGATCTGGGGGTGCCCAGCAGGTCAGTGCAACATTAGAATGAACGACTTGGTCATACTATAGCACTGATCGGCGCGCTTGTCAACCGCCATTTAGAACGTTTAGGCGAGTCCGTCAGGGAATCGTCAGGTTCACTCCTGCTCGACGCGCGCGAGGCACTCCTTGATCACCATGACCCCGTAGGGTTGCATGTAGGTACGCCCACTCACGATCTTGCCTGTGAGCAGGTCGACGCCGGGGGGCAGGCTTGGCACCTTGGCGGCGGAATCGCCGTCATTGATGACGAACCAGAGCAGCTTGGCGTCGTCCTGGCGCACGACCACGTGGACCCCGGAGGGAAGACCCGGCCAGAGTTGAGTGAGGTCCGGACGCTCCTTGGTGAGGAAAGGAATCAGGGCGTCAACGAGAGCGTCATCGAGGTAGGTCCCTACATAGAACACCGCGCCCGCGCCAACTTTCCTCTCCGTGACGGCTGCCTTCAACCGCAGGTGGCGCCCCATCCAGCGAGCGCAGATATGCGTTCCGGGCACGGGATCGAGAACCTCGTACCAGTGTCGCGAGAGCGGTTGGGCATCGCCGGGGTAGAAACGCAGTGGCAATGGGCGTATGTCGGGAGCATTCTGCCGACCGTACTCCCCCACTCGGACGCCGGCCAATTTCGCCAGGAGGCCGGGCGGTGTCTCAGGAACGACGGCGTTATGCCAGTCCCTTGTCGCCGTCAGCGCACCGATCACGAGCACGCCGCCCCGCTCAACGAACGACTCGAGGTTGGGAAGCCATGTGGGGGTGAAGAGGGCCCAGTGCGGTATGACGTATACCTTCAGGTCGCTCAGGTCGTCGGACGGGTGCACACACCCCACGGCATAGCCGCGCTCCAGAAAGGCGCCATGCACCGCCTCTGCGGCCTGTCTGGGCGATGGCAGTCCCATCGACATCGTACTGTGCCCGTCGTAGACGTCCACGTCTGCCGCGGCAATGCCGATGTCGACGAGAACCCGCGTCCCCAGAACCTCTGCGCCCACTGTGCTTAGTTCACTACCCAATGCCTTGACCTCATCATAGCGGCGCCGCGGTTCATTGTCGTGATCAAGGATGCCGCACCAGTACTCCTCTGCGCCGAAACGGCACGTGCGCCAGCGGAAGAAGAGCAAACTGTCGGCGCCGTGGGCGATCGAGGTGTAGGCCATGCGGCGGATCTCGCCCGGCTCGGGGTTATCGTGCAAATACGGGGCCTGGCCTCCCGGTCCCGATTGCTGTTCAGGCACTATGAAGTTCCCGGTCCACGCACGGGCGTGGTCGAGGTTGAACGCCTGGCTCAACGGACGATGTGTTGGGTCATGGTCGAAGAAGGGATAGACGTCATAGCCCAGGAAGTCCAGGTCTCGCCCGAAGGGACCACGATAGTCAATGTGCGCGAAGGTGCCGTTGTGGGTGACGAACCATCGTGGCGCGGCCTCACGCAGGATCTCGACCTGTTCGTGCTGGAAACGCGTCGTGTTCCACGAGATGAAGCGGAAGTAGTCAAGCTGATGCGCCGGATTCGGGTACGCCGGTCTGGCGACCTTGGGGGTATCGATCTCGTCAAAGTCATCATAGCTCTGCGCCCAGAATGTCGTACCCCAGGCTCTATTCAGGCTCGCGATGTCACCCTCGTAGACCCTCCGCAGGTAGTCGCGGAACGCCGTCTGGCAGTTAGCGCAGTGGCACTCCGAGAAGTGGCAGTTAAGCTCGTTGTCCGTCTGCCACCCGACGACGTATGGGTTATCCACATAGTGCTCAGCCATCGCGCGGGTGATGGCACGCGAGTAAGCTCTGAACGTCTCACCGCTCGGACAGACGTGTTGTCGCGACCCATGCTGCATAGGTACACCTTCGGCGTTGACGCGCAGAACGTCCGGATGCGCACTCGTCAGCCAGCGCGGGGGCGTAGCGGTGGGCGTGCACAGCATCGTCGAGATCCCTTTCGCACCAAGAGCCGCACTGACCTCATCGAACAAGTCAAACTGGTACACGCCCTCCCCGGGCTCCAGATAGTCCCAGGCGAACTCGGCCATGCGCACTATGTTGAAACCGGCAGCTGCCATCCGCGCGGCGTCGTTGGCCCGATCGTCGACGCTCCAGTGTTCCGGGTAATACGTCGCGCCGTAGTAGAACCGATCAAGGCGCGTGGTGCGCTTGTGGGAAGGGGTAGCCACTGTCATTGCTCTCTATCCTCCGTTGTCCTCAACGCGTTGTCCTCAACGCGTTGTCGTCAGCACTGCTCCAGACAGAAAGGCGCGGTCATCACGCCGAGTCCCGTTATCATCGATGTACCACCAGTCCGCCTCATAGGCGCGACGCCCTTCCCCGGCTGCACCGGCGAGGTCGATCTGGCCCTTGCCTGTGACCGGTTCTCGGGATCCGTCCAGGGCCGGGCTGGCGTACTGCAGAAACCACTCGTCCAACTGCCCCTTCAGTCCAGCGACACGCCCGACTTGTGCAGGATCGTCAACGGCATTGCGTGCCTCGCCGGGATCATGCTTCAGGTCGTAGAGCTCGTTCGGGCCGTAGGGATAACGGTGAACGTACTTCCAATCCTGAGTTCGGATCATTCGTACAGGGCCGTACTCATCGTAAACAACAACGTGCTCTCTTTCAGAGAGAGCACCGCCACGCAGTAGATCAGCGAAGCTGCAGCCCGGCAGCGACTCTGCCATCGGGTTCGGCACGTCGACGTAGTCTAGGAGTGTCGGCATGATGTCGTAAGCACTCAACAGGTGATCGTCGACTACGCCTTGCGGCGTATGTCCGGGACGAGTAATCAGCATCGGCACCTTCACCGATGTGTCGTACATATTCAGAGGAAAGGTGCCATTGCCCTTGCCCCAGATGCCATGGTGGCCCATGTTCATCCCATTGTCGCCGGTGAAGACGAACAGCGTGTTCTCCAGCGCACCCATCGCGCTCAGCTTGTCCAGAATCCGGCCCACGCCACGGTCGACGCCGGTGACTGCCGCATAGTACCCACTCAGCAGTTCCCGCCTGCGTTCTCCTGTACCACGTGGTGCGCTGTTGATCTGCCAGGGATGGCCCCCAGGCACCTCGGGGCACGTCTCGAATGGGCAATCCGCATAAAGCGCGACCAACTCCTCAGGGTGTTCGCCACGATCCCACGGTGAGTGGGGCGCCGTGTAGTGCACGCTCAGGTAGAAGGGGGCGCTGCTGTCCGTCTGTGCGTCGAGGAACCCGAGCGCCCCTTCCGTGATCACATCGCTCAGGTAGCGCGGGTCGCGTTCGATACGTCCATTGCGGATGAAGAGCGCGTCGTGGTAGTGTCCTCCACCGTATGGGAAGAGGTACCAATAGGAGAACCCCTTCTGGGGCGTGATGCTGTCACCCAGATGCCACTTACCGCTGATCCCGCACGTGTATCCTTGCGCTGCCAACAGGTCCGTATAGGCCGGCATCCCCTGCAGGTACTGGATCTCGCGGTCGTCTTCGCCCTCCTGACCAGGTACCCGATCGTGCTTCAGGTTCCCCTTCCGCAGCCAGTCATGCACGCCGTGTTGCGACGGTATACGTCCGGTCAGAATCGATGCGCGAGCTGGTGAGCACACAGGGGACGTGCAGAAGAAGCTGTCGAAGCGGATCCCGGTCGCCGCCAGGCGATCCAGGTTGGGGGTCTGGACCTCTGGATTGCCCGCGCAACCGAGCGCCCATGCTCCCTGGTCGTCGGTGAGCACGAGCACGATGTTCGGCCTATCCGACTGCTGACTCGCCATGGATCCTCCTTGCCGTTCTGCGATTATGGAAGCGCGAGGCCACCCTACTGGCCATCTACGAACAACGTGTTGGTCCAAGCCCGTTTGCCGCAGTTGTCCTCGATCTCCAGATAGGCATAGGGCCACTCAGCAGGCACCTCAAACGTGAGAGTATCGGTCAGCGCTCCCTCGAAGCTGCCGATGCGCCGACCCACGGACTTCGGGCCCACGAGCCGCGCAAACTGGACAGGCGATGTCGTGGCCGACACGATTCTTCCGTCACAGCTAATGGTGCGGAACTCCGGGCAAGTGCTGCTGTAGAACCGCCCCGCGCGCAGACCAGCCAGTATTGCCGCAGGGGTCCGGTTCACGGCCTGCACCATGACCCAGCCCCCGTTCCAGCCTGGGTGAGATGCGCTCGTATGCGCATCGTCAGTCGCGAAACCGAGCGTGTCTGGGGCATCCGCGAGCATTGCATGCCAGTAGGGACGCGCATCACCCTTGCCGTTGAGCCACTGGCACACGTGGTTGTAGAGCTCGACGGCGTGGAACCCCCATCGCGTCGCCTCCTCAAACGAATTGCCGGTCCAGAAAGGATGCGCCAGGACCAGGAGGCCTCCCTGTTCGCGCGCCGTCGCCAGCGCCGCAGGAAAGCCCATCTCCCGGGTGATGCCGTCGAACGCACCCAGACAGACGACGTGGTAGTAGCTCCCAACATCATCAAAACCGTCGAGCTCGACCCCATCCAGCCACAGAAGTGAGCCATCGGACGCTGGCGCTTCCCGTTGAGCCTGAGAAGCGACCCAATGGTCGGTGCGCGCGAGGAAGTCGTAACCAGCGCCGCGGTAAGCATCCGCCAGTTGCGTGAAGGTCCATCCGCCATCTGACATAGTACTGTGGATGTGGGTGTTGCCCTTGTACCAGCTCAGGCCCCCCTGATATCGAGACACGCGAGCTTCAGCAGTTGGGTTGTCCAAGGTTCCGTCCTTTGTCGTTGGGAATCCCACAGATGGTCAGGGCCGGCCTATCAAGCCACAGCAATGGCTCAGGGCCTATCTGCGCGCGCCAGGTCGTGATAGGCATCCAGCATCGCCAGGAAGTTGTCGTACTTCGTGCCCACAGCCACTGAATGCGTCGTACCGAGGATGTACCCGCTGCCCGGGGCACCCACACGCATCGCCGTCTCGACATCGCGCCGCACATCATCCGGCGTGCCTGATACGAGCGACTCCACACGCACCCCACCCCACAGCGCGATGCGATCGCCGTACCGCGCTTTGACCGCCCCGAGATCCATGGTCGCCGATGCCTGGATCGACTGATAGGCATCGTACCCCGCCTCGACGAACATGTCCAGCAGCTTCCAGTTGTTGCCGCAGGCATGCTTCAGAACGCTCAGGCCGTAAGACTTTACGGCGGCCACCCGTTCCTTGATCGACGGCAGGCAGAAGCGCCGGAACATCCGCGGCGAGATGAACGGTCCGGACGTAGCAGCAAAGTCGGTGCCCCATAGCACCCCGTCGGTGCCGGGCCGGACCATGAATGGATCGCGAAGACCCGCCATCCGCGTGTGGTATGCGATCGCCCGCGCGACGACGTCCGGCTGCAGGGCATAGAGCATTAGGCCGCGCTCCATGCCACCTAACATCACCATACCGGCCTCGCCCCCACATGGACCGAGGATGTAGTGGTCTGCCCCCAACGCCTCAACGACCGCGTCGACCACCTCGAAGATGGATTCGTCGGGCGGTTCGGGCTCCGCATCAAGAGGGAAGTCGATGAAAGCCCAGGTTCGCTCAGGCTCAGACACGACTGTCAGGTCTGCTGTGATGTCGGAATACTTCCAAACCCGACCGTCTCGCGCCTCCCACGTGCTCTGGTCCACACGGCGCACCTTTTCGGGCTCGTAGTCTCGCGGTGGAGCGACGCTGCTGGCCATCGCGCTGACGTTGATGATGTCGACAAAGTCCAGCTTGCGGTAGAGCGCGATCGTGTCCTCTTTCCAGCTCTGCACGACCTCGTCACGTCGCCCCTCCCAGAAGGCGATCTGCGACTTGGCCTTGGCTCGGAGATAGGTCTCGTGGCCGAGTACACGCTCCACCGTGTCGAAGTCGATGGCGAAGAACCCGATGGGGACACGATCCACCGGTTCGTGTGCGAGCGCCCGACGTACGCGTTCTCGGCTGTTCATATCCCTCTCTCTGACAACTGACCTGTAGCCTCAAGGCTATGCGCGCCGATCGGCGGACCACTCCCGCCAAACTCAGCGCCCCCGTTGCACGATGGCGCGCAGGTAGCCCGCCATCAGGGGCCACATCTCACGGTAGGCTCCGTACCACTCGGCGTAGCTCAGATGCCGCGCCATGTCGGGCTCAAACGTACGCTCCGGCCTGACCATTACCTCCACCGCCTCAGCATATGACCGGAACCGCCCGCTCCCCACCCCGGCTATGATGGCGGCACCTAGCGCTCCTGCCTCGGTGACAACAGGGCGCGTCAGCGGTCGACCCAGGAGATCAGCCGTGAGCTGAACCCACACATCCGACTTGCTTCCTCCCCCCACGGCACGGAAATCATCGATGGCGATGCCGGTGCCGGGCAACCCGTCGATGCACGACCGCAGGTAGAAGGTCGCCCCTTCGACGATGCCCTTGAGGATGGCGCCGCGGCGCGTCTCAATGCGCAAACCTGCAATGACACCGGCGGAGTCGGGCACAAACTCGGGCGGCCCGGTCGTTGTGAAGTGGGGCAAGACGGTAAGTCCACTGGGACCGTCGGGAAGCTCGGAAAACAGTGCACCATAGACGTCCTCACCGCGCGCCTGCGACTGCCTGTGCTCCTCAGCCGCGAAGGTGTCGCGGTACCACTTTACGAGTGATCCACCTTGGTTGTAGATAAAGCTCACATAGGCGTCGGGCACAGCGTGGTGCTCGGTATTGAGCCCGCGCAAGATCATAGCCTGAGCATCCGGACGCGCCTTGAAGACTGGCGTGATGCAGATGAACGTACCCATACCATAGACGGCCCGTCCAGGCTCGATCACGCCGCAGCCCACAGCGTTCGCACACTGATCGTGGGCGCCTGCAGTGATCACAACCCCGCCAGGCAACCCAAGCTCCGCCGCTATGCCCGGTGAGATCGTGCCGATCACACGCCCCGATGGGACTGCCTCGGGCAGCTTCTCGTGGTCCAGTCCCGCGAGGGCCAGCAACCGGGGCGACCAGTCAACGGTCTCAAGGTCGAAGAGCAACGTTCGGTTTGCCAGGGAAGCGTCGACCGCAGGCTCGGCGCCCAACATCATGGCCACGAAACCGCTCCAGGGGACGAACTTGTCGGTCTGCTCGTAGACCTGCGGGCGCTGGTCCCTGATCCAGAGCAACTTCGTCAGACCATAGTGATTACCAAGGGTGTTGCCGTTGATGCCGTAGAGGTCAGAGGCAGGCAAGACCTGGGCCAAAGTGTCCAGATACGGCTCACCTCGGACATCGAAGTTCAGGATCGACGGCCCAAGGATCTTGCGGTCTCGCGACAGGGGAACGACGGCCTCGCCGAGCGACGACACCGCCACTGCTCGGATAGGGTCGACGGTCGCGCGCTGAGCCACCTGCTGAATCGCGGATTTGGTCTTCGACCAGACCCCAGCAGCGTCGAGCTCTGCCCACCCGGCTTGAGGGTGATCGATGTCATACTCGCGGTATGCTGCCGCCACGAGCTGCCCCTCGTCGGTAAAACAGGCCACCTTGCACCCTGTTGTACCGATGTCGATGCCCAGTAGGCTCATTCCATCACCCCGTGATGAGCCTGCGCATCCCGGACACTGCATAGGTATCGCGGAGCAACATCGTGGTGCGGTCGTAGACCGCCGCCTTGGCGGCCGGCAAGCCCCCGGACGTCCGCAGCCCATCCTCAAAGGCCTGGCGGAGCTCCGTGGCGATGTTGATCTTGGCGATTCCCACCTTGATCGCCGCGAGGACGTCCTCCTGTCGTACGCCTGAGCCGCCGTGCAGGACCATCGGCACGCCCGTTGCCTGCCGCAGATGGGCCAGATGATCCAGGTTGAGCCGGGCCTGCGTTTTCTTGCGGTCCCTGAAGACCTGGGAGACTGCACCGTGTACATTTCCCACAGCCACGGACAGCCAGTCGCACCTCGTCTCAGCAACAAACAGCGCGGCCTCATCGACGCTCGTGAAGCCCAGTCCTGAAGCGAAGAGCTCGTCATAGGGGGGCAGGGGCCCGGCGCCCTCGCGCAGCACCGCGCCCAACTCCGCCTCGCACGGGATGCCGGCAGCGTGGGCCAGCGCGACGGCCTCGCTTGTGGTCTTGATGTTTCGCGTCAGGTCAGCCCGCGACCCATCGATCATCACTGAGTCGTAGCCCAAGTCGATCGCGGTACGCAGCAAGGTGATGTAGTCGACCTCTAGGTCGTCCTCATCCACCACAGGGACGTGATCGAGGTGCAGGCGCACATAGGCGGGATCGGCGAATCGCCGATATGCATCACAGACCGCAGCTGGCCCGTAACACTCGAACGTCTGCCACTCGATCCTGGCCGTCTCGATCAGGGCAAACGCATCCTGATCGACCACGGCGCGGACCACCGGCTCCAGCATAGGCAGATGCGGAACGTTGAAGGCGGGGATGACAATCCCCGCCTTCCAGGCAGCGCGGACGACATCATTCACGATCACAGTGTGCACCCCCTCTACCGACCCAGAGCAGTCGGGTAGCCTGAAGGCCATCTCCGATCCCCCGCTTCTGAGCGGCGCGGTCCAGCATACGCGGCCGCGCATGCGGCTAGGGCTGTCGCTGGGGCACCGACACTTCAAAGCCCAGATAGCAACCCAGTGCCTCGCGTATGGGCTCCAGTACTAGCCCAGGTGTCACGCCGACGTGGTGACGATACCCGTTCTCGCCGACGTGGAGCAGCACATCCTGGAGTCCAGGGATCTCGGCGACGCCTCCGCAGCCGAAGAAGTCCGCCGGGATCGTGTCGTCGGTGAATGCGCCCTCGCCAAGGTAGAAGCGCATCTTGCCATCCTCGGTCATCATGCTCCCGAAGGTGAAGTCGAAGGACGCAATCCGACCCACATGGCACCCGTAGCCGCAGCCCTGCCCCACGGCGTTCGCCAGGATCGCGTGGTCCGCGATGTGCCCGGCACCACGCATGAGCTTCTTGGGCACCGGCCCGCAGTGAAAGAGAATGCACTTGTCATCTTGGTCTTGGCCGGACGAATCCGGATAGTTGTTGTTCCAGTCAAGACACGTGGACGGCTCGCCCGAAGCCCAGTGCAACGCAGCCATCGCCACCGCATTGCCCACATCGACCTCACAAGCTGCAGGGATCCCCCGGCCATTCAGCTCCCCCAACAAGACGCACGCCGAAATGCCCAGTTGCTGCTGGAGCTCGATCCAGCAGCGCAGTGCGAGTGCATCCATCCGATATTCGCGGATCACATCGTCCAGGACCACGCCAAGCCGCGCGATCTTGCCAAAGGCCTCGCCCGGAACGCCGGCCCACGACGTGTACGAACGTAGCACCTCTGCCTTGGCGCTGAAAGCCGGCCCGTTGACATCCACAGCGCCCATCCTGGCGAAGATGTCGGATAGATCCAGCGTCTCCATCGTGATCCCCTGACGCTGCAACGCCACTTCGTCGATGCGGACCGTCTTGAAGGCAGTTGTTCGCGCACCAATCGCGCCTACCACCATGCCCCGCATCCCGCGAACAACTCGGCAGACTCGATCAAAGTGATCCACATTCGCCCTGAACCGTTCGCTGGTCGGACTGACTGTGTGAGGCTTGAGCGCGGTCGCCTTGACGCCATACTGATGAAACACATCCAGGATCGAAAGCTTTCCGCAGAAGGCATCACGCCGTACCTCGGGAGCCATCCGATCCATCGTGTCAGGATACGCCTGAACCAAGATGGGAACGCCGGCATCCTTGAGCGCGGCGACAGCGCCGGTCTCATCGCCGAAGTTCGGCAGTGAGAGGATGACACCGTCGAACTTGCCGCTGTTCTCCCTCAGGAAGTTGGCATAGACCTCGCCCTCACGCGGGGTCTCGACCGCGCCGTGCCTCGTCGCCTCGGAATCAAGCATAAGGACCTCGTGCCCGAGATCCTTGAGCACGGCAGGCAACTCCGCACGGGCTTCGGCCAGAAGCGAGGCAGGAAAGAACCCACGATTGCCGAAGAAGAGCGCGAACGTTGACTTAGCCATCATATCCTCCCAGACTGGCAACTACCGCCGAAGCTGCTCTAGTTCGAGAGCCGTAGACGCACCGTCTTCACCTCGAACGGCCTGAACTCCAAAGCCACAGCGCCATCCACCACCGGCAACTCGGCCAGGACAGCCCTCTCCAGCATGTCGGTGCAGCAGGCGCTCACCACCGGCAGCGCTGTCGCCAGCGAGCATGCCACTGCCATCCGCTTCGACTCGTATAGTCGCACAATAATGTCCTCGGAGCCATCCTCGGCCGGCTTCACCGTCTCAATGATGACGCTCGGCGCATCCGCAGAGAACAGAGAGTGGGTGCCACCATCTCCCGGCAGCACAAGGAGCGGAGCGTTCAGGTCGTAGCCTTGGCGGACGACGTCACTGTCCGCGAACGGTCCCTGCCAGACATAGAGGGCGTAAGTGAACGTCTGCTCCCCCTGGTCGGCATGGCTATCAGGTGCAAGCGCCGACTTCAGCAGTGTCAGCTTGATCGTATCGCCGACCACGTTGACCCCGTACTTACAGTCATTCAGCACGGCACAGCCACGGTTCTCCTCCATCAGCGCCGTCCACTTGTGGTTCGGAACCTCGAAGCGGTCGGCGTCAAAAGGTCGGGAGCGGTGATTGGGCCGCTTGATGTAGCCGAACTGAATCTCGTGCGCGGCCTCATCTGAGTGAATGCGCACGGGGAAAGCGACCTTCAGCAGCTTATGCCGCTCCTGCCAGTCCACCGTCGTGCGGAAGTCCAGGCGGCGGCTGCCCCGTGTCAGACTGACCTCCTGAACCATCGTCGAGTTGTGCAGCCGGCGGGTGATGCGCAGCGTCGCCACGATTGGCCCCTCAGAGACGACCTCGATCGCTGCAGGCGCATCCAGCGCCACTGGCGCCTGCTCGTACATGCTGTCGATGTCCCATGCGTCGAAGCGCGAGGGCACATCCTTGTACATCTCGAACCGATTGCCCGGGCCTGCAGCCATCTCTCCCAGGGGCACGGTCTTGTCGACGAGGCTGGTGATCTCGCCGCGCTCATTGAACTCGACCCGCAGCACGCTGTTCTCCAGCGAGCGCGGGGTGGCCTGCAGCTCGCTCTCAACCGTACTGGCTGGCGCAGGATGGAGCGTCGTCCACCCACACGAGGGCACAGACACCTCGGCCCAGACTCGATCGCCAATCGCCTGGACCGGCAGCGACGCGCCTGAGTCGTCCCTGGCGCCCGCATACTCGACAGGCAGCGCCACGAGACCGGATCGCTGCCACGAGAGGTCGTTGAACACCGTCAGCGCGCTCGCATCCTGCAACAGCGTTCCGGCAGCGGCACTAGCTACGCGATCCGCCTCTGAGATGACCTCGGCATAGAGGGCTTCAGCCTCGTCATAGACCCGCGCGATCGACGAGCCGGGCAGGATGTCGTGGAACTGGTTGAGCAGGACGCCTTTCCATACGCCATCAAGCGTCAGAGCGGTGAACTCGAAACCCGCGAGAGCGCGCGCAGCCACGCCCCAGAGCTCCGCACGGCGCAACGCGAACTCGCTCTTACGGTTGCCCTGCTTTGTTTTGGCCTGCGAGGTCAGGACGCCGCGGTGACACTGGAAGTAGAGCTCGCCCACATAGCGCTCCTGAGGCCATCCCTTAGCCTGCTGATCAGCGAAGTAAGCCTGCGGGGTCGTCACCCGTACCTTGGGCGCTCCCTCGAGATCTCTGAGCCGCCGCGCAAACTCAAGGTGATCGCGCGTCGGTCCCCCACCACCGTCGCCATATCCAAACGGATAGAGCCGCGTCGAGAAGCCATCCTTCTGCACACGCTCATTCCAGCGTCCAATGATACTCGTGACGTCGACGCGCGCGTTGTAGTCATTGTGCAGGTGGACGAAGACCTCAGAGCCGTCGATCCCCTCCCAGATGAAGGTGTTGTAGGGGAAGGGATCACCACCGTGGTAAGCCCAGAATATCTTCTGAGTGGAGAAGTACTTCACACCGCAGCCGCGCATGATCTGGGGCAACGCGCCTGAATACCCGAAAACATCAGGCAGCCAGAGCATCTCGCAGTCCACACCAAACTCATCCTGGAAGAAGCGTTTGCCGTGGATGAACTGCCGGATCAGGCTCTCACCGCCGGTGATGTTGGTATCTGGCTCAACCCATGCCCCGCCCTCGGGGATGAACTGCCCAGCCTCGAAGGCCTCCTTGATGCGGCGGTAGATCTCGGGGTAACGTCGCTGTAGCATCCAATAGAGGTGCGGCTGGCTCTGGAGGAACCGGTACTCGGGGTACTCCGCCATCAGGGCAAGCTGGGTCGCCATCGTGCGTCCCATCTTGCGCTCGGTCTCGGCCAAGTGCCAAAGCCAGGCGACGTCGATGTGCGAATGGCCGAAGGCGAACATCTCAGGCGCGGTGGACCCATTCGTGCAGGCCAGCAACGGCCCAAGTCGTTCGCGGCAAGTTCGCACCGTGGCGAGCATCTCTTCCTGAGGTAGTTCGAAATCTACGATCAGCGTGAAATCCCGCAATCCTCGATCGATCTCGGCGACCCGCAGGCTGTTCTCGTCCAGAGCCTCCCGCAGCTGAAAGAGCGTCTCAACGTCGAGCCAGAGCTGGTAAACCTCCTCCTGCCAAATGCCGAAGGTCGTCTCCCCGACAATCGCCTGCGTCGGTCCAGGCTCGGGTACCGTCTCTCGGTCGGGGGGCGTCGGACCCGCGTGGGAGTTGCGCGGACCGTGCCCGGCATAGCTCTCCATCAGGACCTCGTAGCGCGTTCCGGGTACACCTGACTGTGTTAGCGTGATCTCGCTATGGTGCCGGTCGCGAGCTCCTGCAGCCACGCCATCGACGAAGATGATACTCTCCGCGCCAGGGTTCGGCGCAAGTACGATACGCTTGCCCTCACCCTCCGCGGGCAACTCAAACACACCGCGGAACCAGCCGTACTCCCACTTGCCTCCCCAGGCTGTGCCAATCGGCATCGGTGCAAACGACAACCGGAGCGCTTCGCCGGGCGTCAGTTGCTCCTTGGTGACGAAGCCTTCCAGGGCCACGGAGCCCAGCGGGCGGTAGAAGTGCCGTGGCAGCTCGTCGCGCCACGGAAGGAACCGGTGTCGCCATTCCAGGTTGAGAACCATGCAGTGACCTCCCCGTCCAAGTATCTGCCCCGAGATGTGTGCGGATTGTACCATAGCTCCAACGGAAGCCTGCAGGCAAGCGCAAGCATACGCGGTTGCCTCAACGAGCTGTAGACCTTGACTCCCTGAGCAAGCTGGTATAATGCGGGTGCAGTAGGATGGAAGTCCTGCATGCTGTACCTAGACAAGCGAATGCCAAGGTCGCCGAGTGCAGTGGCAGCGGGGGAACCGATGCAGTAGGGGCGAGCCGACGAGGTCCGAGGGGGACTTCGTCGAAGGGTCATCTTCTTTGATCCGAGCCCGACAGCTAACCTCGTAGGCGTGAAAGAAGGACACCATCGTTGACCGGGTGTCCTTTTTTGTTGCCTGGGATTCGCGCACCAGTCCATCGGTCAGTCACATAAGGAGGATCGACATGGAAACCGATTTCCGAAGCATGTTCGCAGCACCGGTGATTGCCAACGAGAAGGTTCGGGACAACCGTCGAGAGGCAGTCACACTGGAACACACAGTCAGTGTGGCTCAGCTGATCAGAGCGCTGATCCAGCTGCTTAGGTAAGCCCGAGCGGGCCGACTTACCGCCCACCTGGCCGTTGCTTGGCGCAAGCCGCCCTGGAAGTCCAGGGCGGCTTGCCACACTCGGGCCAGACATCGAGGCTAACCGCCTCAGGCGTCAGGCCAGCACAACCCGTAAAGCCAAGAGAGCATCACTAAAGGCAACTTCCAGGTCAGTATTCACCCCCCGCAGCCCTTCGACAACCGCCGCTGACCATTCCAGGTACTCTAGCTTCCGGGTCAGGGACCAGCCCTCCGGCGGATCAGCCGCGACCTCACGCACGTTACTGATCTTGTCAGCGAGCTTTATGAGCTTCGCCGGAACGCTAACAGACGCAGCGTGCTCGACCTGGAGCTGTTTCCGAACGGCCTTGGGGAGTGACTTGTCATCGGTGACCTCGGCAACGACTCTGGCCACATCGGCACCGAATGCCTCTCTGATCTCGTCGAGCGTAGTGTCGGTGTCCTCCACGGTATCGTGGAGCAGCGCTGCAGTGAGCGTTGCGGGATCCCGAACACGGCCAACATCCCAAAGAAGCTGTAACACCGCGATAGGATGGTTGATATATGGGCGGTGCGACCGGCCCTTACGACGTTGATCCTGGTGCTTCCACGCGGCGAAGGCCATCGCCGCGACCAAGGCGCTCACCAACTCCTCACCTCCGGAAGCGTGAGCCTGGTCGACGAGCATCACGGCGTCGGACCCCGTTCCCGGAGTGCGGTCTGCACGCGGCTCCATATGCGTTCGTCGCCTTGGTACATACTGAGCGCTGAGAGCGCTTCGGTGCCCCGTGCCTTGCCCTCCCGCGCCAGCGATATCAGAAAATCAAGGGCGCGCTCGTGGCGCAGAAGCGCGATCGCGACCAACAGCGCCTTCCGCAGGTCGCCATCGATCGCGTCCTCCCAGGCAGCCTCGAGGAACGGGAACGCCTGGATCATGTGGGATTCGCCCAGCGCCACTGCAGCGGATTCCTGGACGGCGCGGTCCTCATTCTGCAGGAACCCCGCGACGAACGCGAGAGAGGGGTCTGGATCAAGCTGGATCAGAGCAGTGAAGCACTCACAGACGACCTGCGGATGCGTGTCTCCCACGGCGGCCTTGAACCGCAGCAGCGGAACGCCAGCCTCTAGCCCTGAATATCCTATGGCCCGCGCCGCGGAAATCCGTGCGTCGGCCACAGGATCAGCGAGCAGCTGCGCGAGCTGCAGCATCACGTTGGGATAGTTGATACGCACCAGGCCCAGGGCGGACATACCCC
>JALOOJ010000223.1 GCA_025454475.1 Anaerolineae bacterium | reverse complement strand
CTCCGGCGTGGGCGTGGGATACGGCGTGGGCGTGAACGTCGGCGCCGCAGTCGCGGGCCGTGCCGTTGTCGGCGCCGGCGTTCGAGTCGGCTGCGGACCAGCGGTCGCTGTCGGCATGCCCAACCACCTCGCCGCCAGACTCGGCGAGCTACACGCCAAGGCGAAGAGCGCCAACGCGAGAGCCAGCCCCGCGAGGCACAAGCGGCCACGCTGGGCCGAAGGTCGCGCCCCTCGCTGACGTTCAGCGCCTGGCACGAGCGCGCCTCTCAGACCTGGCCGGCCCTCGCCAGCAGGTCAAAGAACCGGATCACAGTGTCCACGCCACGGGTGAAGTTCGGCAAGTATAGTTTCTCGTTCGGGGAGTGCAGCCGATCATCGGGCAGCCCGAACCCCATGAGCACGGTCTCAATCCCCAGCGCCCGTTGGAACGTCGCAACGACAGGGATCGAGCCTCCCTCGCGCACGAACACCGGCGAGGAGCCGAAAGCCTCGGCATACGCCTGGGCCGCCGCGCGCATCGCGGGGCTGTTGCGATCGACAATCGCGCCGCTCCCGCCATGTAGATCGCGCACCACAATCGAGACCGAGGGAGGCGCGACCCGCTCCAGGTGCTCGCGCACCAGTCTCGCGATCTCAGCCGGGTCCTGGTCGGGCACCAGACGCATCGACATCTTGGCATAGGCCTTGCTGGGCAGTACGGTCTTTGCGCCAGCCTCTATGTAGCCACCCCAGATGCCGTTGATATCCAGCGTGGGCCGCGCCGTGGCCCGCTCGACCACGGTGTAATCGGGATCTCCCCAGTCGGTGGATACTCCCGCCTCCTCCAGCCACGCCTCGCGATCGAAGGGCACCCGCGCCAGCTCCGCACGCTCGGCGGCGTCCAAGGGCCGAACGGCATCGTAGAAGCCCGGGATCAACACTCGGCCCTCTGCATCCTGTAGCCCGGCAAGCATTCGGCAGAGCGCGTTGAGAGGGTTATTCACTGCCCCGCCGTAGATCCCCGAGTGGAGGTCGAATGCGGGCCCTTCCACCTCGACCTGTAGATAGGCCAGGCCACGCAGCGCATAGACGATGCTGGGCGTATCGGGGGCCAGGATGTGCGAGTCCGAGATCAGCGCCACATCGGCAGCGAGAAGCTCGCGGTGAGCCTCGATGAAGGGATCGAGGTTCGGGCTGCCGATCTCTTCCTCGCCCTCCACGATGACCTTGAGGTTCACCGGAGGCGCGCCGACCGTCGCGCAGTACGCCTCGGCCGCCTTCACGTGGGCATAGAGCTGACCCTTGTCGTCCGACGCGCCGCGGGCATACAGGTTCTCTCCACGGACGGTCGGCTCGAATGGCGGCGACAGCCACTCCAACGCCGGGTCAGGTGGCTGCACATCATAGTGACCATAGGTGAGCACCGTGGGCGCGTCAGGCCCGGCAGCCAGCCACTCGGCATAGACCACCGGATGCCCTCCGGTCGGCAGCACCTCGGCCCTCGGAAAGCCCGCCGCCCTGAGCTGATCGCGGAGCCACTCCGCAGCGACCTCGACATCGGGCCGCCGGACAGGCTGCGCACTGATGCTGGGGATGCGCAGGAAGGCCTTCAGCTCCTCGAGAAAGCGGGGCTGATGTTCGTGAGCATAGAGTAGTGGATGGGTCATTGTGCT
The DNA here is from genome assembly GCA_025454475.1 of Anaerolineae bacterium. GTDB lineage: Bacteria > Chloroflexota > Anaerolineae > B4-G1 > SLSP01 > PWVB01. Next base: position 3,904 of record JALOOJ010000223.1, on the reverse strand, counting down.
CCTGTTGCGTGAATGGCCACGCGTTCCGCGCCCGAGGTCGCGGGGCAGACCCTCAAGCCGGAATGCCGGCAGGGCTCCCTCGCAGCCCCCCCTGTGCCCGTCATGCAGTTACCCTCTCGACGAGAGCCGGCGTGTCATTGCTCGGGCTGTTGACCAGTCGTGAGACCGGATACGCCGTCATCTCTTCCGCAGCGTAGGGCACAAGCAGATCCCGTAGCGCACCCGATCGCACCTCCGCCGGGTCCAGCCAGCGATCGTAGGCAGTGCGAGGCAAGATCACTGGCATACGGTTGTGAATCGGTGCCATCAGGCTGTTGGGCTCGGTTGTCAGGATCGTGCACGACACCAGCGGCGTATCGTCCGGGCGCCAGACCTCCCACAGCCCGGCGAACGCGAAAGGCTCACCGGACGCGAGCCGGATGTACATCGGGGTCTTCGTGCGGCTATTCGGGCCTGCTTGCCACTCGTAGAACCCGTCGGCCAGGATCAGGCAGCGCCGTCGCCGATACGCCGCCCGGAAGGCGGGTTTCTCCGCAGCGGTCTCAGAACGGGCGTTGATAAGACGTGATCCGATGCTAGAGTCTTTGGCCCAGAACGGCACGAGCCCCCAGTGGAACAGCCCCACTCGATGCGTGCCATCGTTGGGGACCGCGGCGACCCTCTGCGTCGGCGCGATGTTATACCGTGGGTCCAGCTCCTCGCTGAACTCGAAGTCCGGGAAGGCCTTCGCCAGATCCCCAAACTGCAGCCACAACGTGAACCGTCCACACATTCCTCACCTCCTACTCCGCACCCGCCGCATCGCGCTCCCGATCCGGCACACCGACGCCATTGAACGCATCTTCGCGCAGCCACTGCTTTCCATCGACTGAGACCCCGTTGGCCCACACTTCCCAATGGAGATGCGCCCCGGTTGAGAGCCCAGTGCTCCCGACCAACGCGAACGGCTGCCCGCGCTGCACGCGGTCGCCTACCTGGACGTCGATCCGTGAGAGGTGCCAGTACCCGGTAATCAGGCCCCAACCGTGGTCCAGCAACACGGCGTTGCCCCGCACTGCCAGCGCCTCCGCCATCACAACCACGCCGTCGGCGGGCGCCAGCACCGGCATACCTCCCCACGCACGGTAATCCACCCCGCTGTGGTATCCGTCTACCATCCCACCGTATGACCGCCGGTCGCCGTAGTCGGCCGAGATTGGCACACTGCGCTGCAGAGGGAACCCAAGGGGCAGGTCCCACAGCCGTTCCGCCGACCGAATCGTGCGCCACTGAGCAAGGTATTCCAGCTCGGACGCCATCTTGTCTGGGTCCATCAAACCGCTCAGCGCGGGCGGTGGGTTGATGAACTGATACCCGTAGCGCCCCCCCGCTACACCTATGGGCAGCGAGAAGTCGACCTTCTCCCCTCCCACCATCAGCGCAATGCGGAGGGCAAACACTCCGGGATCTTCCAGAGCTGACACCCCTACCGGCACTATGAAGTGCGTGGCGCCATCGCGGTAGCAGTTTTCGCTTTGGCCCAGATAGCCAGCCTCACAGAACGCCATCCGCTCCGTCTCGAGCACCAGCAGCGCTGTCTGACCGCGCACCATCGGCTGCGGCGTGAGCGCAATCGACTTCACCGGGTAGGGCAGGCAGGCGTTCACACCGTGCGTGAGAGACAACACCTCGCCGGGCTGCATCTGTGCCTCTACGGTCACGGCACGCCACAGCGGCACTTCGCTTGCCAGGAGCTCCGCAACGGGGATGCTCGCAGTGAGTCGCGCCTGGCTGGGCGCGCCCCGAAACGCCAAGCCGGTCACGAGCGAGTCGCCGCCCAGCAGCGTCTGCGCCGCGGCAACGTGACCAGGCGGAAGACCACCGTTCTGTGTCCAACACCGCATCCAGGCCTGCGGCGCGACTGGCTCAGCCAACACCTCAGCACGGGCCGGGCGGGCGAAAGCAAGCGCACACAGCACGAATGCTGCCACGATGGCCCGCCTCGTCCCGGCGCCTCCCCAGCCCGTACTCACTGCCGCCCCCCTCCGTCAGACACGTCTAGATGCGCCGGTGCTCACGCTCGACCTTCTGATCGTCAATCTGCCCGTAGAGTGCGCCTAGCCCTAGCCCCGCCGCGGTCGCCGCGGCTATCAAGAGGAACGATCCGGTCACCAATGCGGCCATGCACCCGATCACCAGGCCAGCGAGCAGGCCCAGCCGCACCCACTTGCGTACGAAGAAACCCGGAGGCGCCAGGCGGTGCCCAACGACGTAATGCGCCTCCATTAGCGCGAGCTGCTGCGACTGATACTGGCGTTGCGCCTTTGAGTCAGGCAGCTCCTGCATCTCCTCCTCGAGGCGTGTCAGCGTGTGCTGGAAACCTAGACACGTCTCGCACGAGGCCGACAGACCTCGCACGCGAGCGGCGACCCTGAGAAGCCCGTCCATCTTGTACCGAGTCCACTGCTTGGCGGTAAGCCCATCACGTCGCCGCCCCATCGCGTCGACCCACTTGCGATGCCAGATCTCGTCTTTCACGCCCATGGGGTTCCTCCGCTTTGAGGGGCATTCTACCGCGGAGCGTCGCATTGTTCAATGCAGCCCTCAGCCCCGCGCAATCTGGGGGCCAGAGATCCGCGAGGCGTTCCGACGGCCGAAGCTCCAACGCCTGAAGCGTGAATGCCACCCCACGCCTCGTCGAACACAGAAAGTGCCGGGGACTGCGAAAAACCCCGGCACTGAGAGCGCCACCGACGCACTATGCGGCGTTCTACATCGCCCCTAACGGTCGTACAGCGCATCGACGTCGATGTTGGCACCCCAGATGCGGATACCCTCGAGGTCAATCCAACTGCCGGTCTGCACGAGGGCGATGCGCTCCGCCGGCACGTCGGCAAAAGTGATACCGTTCGCCGCCATCGTCGCGGCGCCATACTCGGGCTTCTTTATGTAGGCCGCCAGACCCGCCACGCGCACACCGGTCACAGTGGCGCTCTCGACGATGACGTGCGACATATCCTTACTCACGATGCCGAAGTCGGCCCCGTCGACACTCAAGCCTCGCACTGTCGCCTGGCTGGCCTCACCTGCGGAGACGCCCTTGTCGCCCACCCTGAGGGCGCGCACGCCATCGACCGTCACCTGCGACCCGCTCACATCGATCGCGTCGCCGCCGATGTCGTGGAAACTGCACGATGCCACCGTGCCCGTGGAGAAGTCCGCGTCGAAGGCGTCCGATACCGTGTTGGCTACCTCGGTCTCGACGAACGCGAACTCGGTCCGGATCGTGTTGATCGCATCTTCAGCCTCGGTGCCGAGGATGCGACATTGGCTGAGCCGGATCGGACTCTGGTAGAACGTGATCCCGCCGGTGAGTGTCCAGCCGGGCATATCGATCGCGATGGTGTCCTCGACCGTCACGTTGGTCCATACCGAAGGCGATCCTGCGTCGATCACGACGATGCCACGCCAGCGATCTTCGACCGGCTGTAGAACGACTGGTGCCGTATCGGTACCCTGAAAGACCAGCGGCCCACGCGCCAGAAGATAGGCCTCCGGCGTGAAGCGAAGCGTGACGCCCGGCGCAATGCGTAGCCCGTACCCTTCAGGCAGAACCAAGCTCCCGGTGATGTCGTGCGTGCCCTCGGGAATGCTGAGCCACCGCCCGGGGCCACCATCCTCCACCATGAACGGATAGGCCACCAACGTGTCGCTGAGCGTCGGCGCCGGCGGGAGCGACCCGGCAGCCGGCGGCGGATAGGCTGCGAGGACCGGCCGCGTGATGGGAGTCGTCAACCCCCAGAGCTGTGTGACAATGCGCACATCGACAGGCCCGCTCATCGCGCCGACCGCAGTTAGCCGCGCGTACGGCAGCGCTGAAACCTCAGGGTCGAGCGCACGCAGTACGAGACTGCCGCGGGTACCG
>JALOOJ010000072.1 GCA_025454475.1 Anaerolineae bacterium | reverse complement strand
CTGGGGCGCCGTGGCCTGGCGCCGACGGTGTACACGTCGGCGCCAGGGCGGGGCAACGTGGTGGCGCGTGTGCCGCGGACCACGCCCGAGGCATCGGCGGGCGCGATCATACTGCTGCACCACATGGACGTGGTGCCTGCGGACGCCGGGCGCTGGTCGTGCGATCCCTTCGGCGGTGAGATACGCGATGGCTACGTGTGGGGGCGTGGGGCGCTCGATATGAAGGGGATGGGCGTGATGCAGTTGCTGGCGCTCGATCTGCTCCTGCACGATGGATCTCCCCGGACGCGTGACCTGATCCTCCTGGCGGTGTCGGACGAAGAGGTGGCGAGCGAACCCGGGTTGCGCTGGATGCTGGCTAACCATGCGGCTGAGTTGGATGCTGCCATCGTCTGGGACGAAGGTGGGTTTGGGCTGCAGGACGTCTTGGGCAAGGGGACGGTGTTCACCGTGGCTGTAGCGGAGAAGCAGGCGCTCTGGCTGCGACTCGTGGCAGAGGGGGATCCCGGGCATGGCGGGACGCCGAGCGGAGCGAATGCCAATGACCTGCTGGTGGCTGCTCTTAGCCGCATTCGCAAGCGGCGCGCGCCATTGCGGCTCCACCCTGTGGTCGACGCGATGTTCCGCGCCGTAGCGCAGGGCCAACCCTTTCCCGCGTCCTGGCTAATGCGCCATCTGAACCATCCGATCGTTCTCGCGCTGGCGCGGAAGGGGCTCACCGCGTCACCGGCGGTCGCGGCGATGCTGCAGAACACGCTGAGCGTCACCGGACTACAGGCGGGGAGCAAGATCAACGTCGTTCCGGAACGCGCCGATGCGCTGCTGGATGTGCGCTTGCTGCCGGGCGAGTCCGTTGACGACGCCCTGCAGGTGCTGCAGAAAACGATCGCCGATAAACGAGTGCGCGTCGAGGTGATTCAGACGCCGTCGCCCAACTCAGTGTCCGACTACGAGGGACCCTTCTTCCAGGCGCTCGCCGAGGTCACGGGGCGGCTCGTGCCTGGCAGCCTGACGGCGCCGCTTCTGACGCCGGGCGCGACGGATTCGGCTTACTTCCGGCAGCGTGGGCTCAACACTTACGGGCTCTTCCCAGCAGTCATCACGAGCGACGAGCTGCAGCGGTTCCATGGCATCGACGAGCGGATCTCGGTCGAGAACCTGCGGTTGGGCACGCAGATCACCTACGAGGTGCTGCGGGCGGCGTGCGCGGGCGGGTAACTACGTCCGGCTTTCCCTGGATCGCTGAACGCGATCGTCAGATGGAGGACCACAAATGCCCGACGGAACATCGTTCTACACGGTGCGGTTTGATGATCCGCTGGCTGTGTACCTTGAACCCGCCGCGTTCGGGGTTGCGGGCGACGGCGCCGAGGACGACACGGATGCACTCCAAGCGGCGATCAATGCTGCGCAGGAGGCCACCGGATTCGGCATCGTCTTCGTGCCTGAGGGGCGCTACAGGCTCAGCCGGACGGTCCACGTCTGGGCGGGGATTCGACTGATTGGGTACGGCGCTCAGCGTCCCGTCTTCCTGTTGGGCGATGACACGCCCGGTTTCCAGGAGGGCGAAGGGCGCTATATGCTGCATTTCACCAGCGGGCGTCCACCTGCGGGGCAGCCGGTCCGCGACGCCAACCCCGGAACGTTCTACAGCGCCCTGAGCAACATCGACATCGAGATTGGCGCAGGGAATTCAGCCGCCATCGGCGTGCGGTCCCACTGGGCGCAGCACTGCTATGTAGCGCACGTCGACTTCCGCACCGGGTCTGGTCGGGCAGGCGTTGAGCAGGTGGGCAATGAGATCGACGACTGTCGCTTCTTCGGCGGCGACTATGGGATCGTCACGACGAAACCCTCCCCGAGCTGGCCGTTTCTGATGATCGACTCGGTTTTCGAAGGGCAGCGCGTCGCCGCAATCCGTACCGAAGAGGGCGGACTGACGCTTGTGCGTAACCGTTTCGCGCACGTACCCACGGTGGTCACCATCAACCCTGACCGCGCGGAGGAGCTGTTCATCATCGACTCGCGCTTTGAGGACATCACCGGACCCGCATTGGTGATCAGCGACGAGGACAACGCCCGGTCGCAGGTCACGCTCGAGAACGTCGTCTGTGACCGCGTTCCCCTGCTGGCGTTCCTCCGCCGGAGCGGCGGAGAAGTCGCGGGTATGACAGGCGCCTACCACGTCTCGCAGTTCACCAGCGGGCTGCACATCGACGATATCGGTGGGATTCCCGAGATGCGAGCTGCGACCACCATGCAGAAGCTTCGGTCGCTGCCTGCCCCGGTGCCTTCGGATGTTCCCGCGCTGCCACCGTGTGAGACGTGGGTCAACGTGCACACGCTCGGCGTGAGGGGCGATGGTGTCACCGACGACACGCAGGCGCTTAGGGACGCCATAGCTTCGCACCGGGCGCTCTACCTGCCCACTGGACGCTACAAGGTCACCGATACGCTGACGCTGCGGCCCGACACCGTGCTTGTGGGGCTAAGTCCGATCGCGACGCAGATCGTGGTGCCCGACGACACGCCGGCGTTCCAGGGCGCGGTGGCGCTGCGGAAACCGCCCGAAGCGCCGCCGTGGCTTGCGGCGATGATGGGGGCGACGCCGAAGCCGGGCGAGCCCCCGCGGCGACGCATGCCACGCTGGGGTTTCGGGCCGCCGCCCGCCATCGAGGGGCCACCCAAGCCGTTGCTCGAGACGCCGCCCGGCGGAACGAACATCGTGACCGGCATCGGGCTCGATCCGGGTGCGACGAACGGGTGCGCCGTTGCCGCGAAGTGGTGCGCAGGCGCTGCCTCGATGATGAACGATGTGCGCTTCATGGGCGGGCACGGGATGGCTGCGGCGGATGGGTCACGTGTCCAGCCCTACAACGACAGCCGGACGGCGGACGCGGACCCCAACCACGTGTGGGATGCTCAGTACTGGAGTCTGTGGATCACAGATGGGGGCGGAGGCACGTTCAAGGACATCTGGACGCCCAGCCCCTACGCCCACGCGGGGGTCTGTGTGTCGAACACTGACACGCCGGGCAGGATATACGCGATGTCGGTCGAGCATCACGTGCGTAACGAGGTGATCCTACGGAATGTGGCTAACTGGCGGATCGTCGCGCTGCAACTGGAGGAGGAGAGCGCAGAGGGACCGAACGCCCTCCCCGTCGAGCTCGACCGCTGCCGAAACCTCACCTTCGCCAACCTCTATCTCTACCGCGTTATCCGGATGGTCACCCCATTTCCCTACGGCGTGCGGATGACCGGATGTCGCGATATCGCGTTCCACGGCGTGCACGTGTATAGCCCGACCAAGTTCTCCTATGACGCGACGGTCTTCGATGCGACGCATAGTGTGGAGGTGCGGTCGCGGGAGATCGCGCGGATGAGCGTCTCCGGCAGGCCACCGGTGCTGCGCGCGCCGGGCGGAGGATCGGTGTTGGCCCCCGATGGGGTCGTAGAGCGGATCGCTGGAGGGTACTCCTTTATCGATGGGGCGACGGTGGACGGGCAGGGCAATGTCTACTTCGTCGACGGGCGCCGGCAAAGCATCTACCGCTGGTCCGCTGAGCGCGACGCCGTCGAGCTGGTTAGCGACATCCCCATCGCGCCCGTGAGCCTGGCGTGCGATCGTTCGGGCCGACTGCTGGTCGTGGCGCGGACGGGAACGGTGCTGTCGATCGATCCCGAAAGCCCTGCCGACGTGCGCGTGGTGCCTGGAATGCCGGCGGCGGAGCGTCCGGGCGCGGTGGCGTTGTTACCGGGGCATCGCTGGCGCGACGGGCACGACTTCCTAACGGTGAGCCAGGCACGGCCCGATGAGCACTTCGTCTCGCCCGATGGATCGATCTTCATCCCCGGGAGCCCGGACCTCGTGCGGGCCTTCTCGCTGCGACCTGCAGTTGTCGGGCAACCCTTCTACCTTGCGGACGAGTTCGGCCAGAAGACGTGGGCATTCGACGTGCGGGGTGACGGGTCCCTATCAGCGCCGCGGCTGTTTGCTGAGGAGGGCGAGCTTGGCGTGACGGTCGACGCCGAGGGCAAGGTCTTCGTGGCAGCGGGTGACATCCTCGTCTACGATACGAGTGGGCGCCAGATCGATCGTCTCGAGGTACCGGAGCGGCCGGCGACGCTCGTTTTCGGCGGTACAGATGGGCGGACGCTGTTCGTGACGGCGCGTTCGTCGCTCTACCGGGTGCGGATGGACGTCCCGGGCCTGATGTAGGGCGGCTCTGGCCGGTCAGAACCGGGCAGCCGCCCTATGCTGGGTCAGAGCGCTCTGAAGCGGCGAGCCGGCCTACATAGAGATGGGAACGCGGCGCGGGCTGTTCGGGAGGGGGCAGGCGCATCATACGGAGATGCAGGGCTCGGTCTGAACACGACTTGGGAGGTGGCGATGGATAGGCGAAGGTTGCTGCGTGTGGGTATGGTCTGTCTGGCTGCCGTGGTGGGACTGGCGTGTAGCCTGGTATCCGCCAATGGTGGACAGGATGAGGTGCCCTCAGCCACGCTGGAGAGCGGCATCCGGCCCAAAGCGACATCGACCGTGGGCGTGGTACCCCTTGCGCAGCCCACCGCGACGCCGGAGGCACCGGTGGATGCGGGTTCGTGCAGCCTACCGCAGGCGGCCTACGGCGATGTCGGTTTCTGCTACGATCCGGGCGTCGCGACCAGCGTCGAGGAGTTGGTGCTTCCTGCTGCGGATGAGGAAGTTACGTTCGGCGAGTTCTGGTCGTTGCCCGAACGGCTCCAGTTCGGCCTCCAGGGCTATCCCCGCGGCATGGACCGACAGGGTCAGCCGCACATGATCATCTACCCGACCGAGGCGCTTCGAGCGGCGAACCCACAGGCGGCTGAGATGATCGATGCAATCACGCGGCTCCTGGACACCAAGCCTGCGCCGCGAACCCTCGACAGCATTCCGGTGTTCCTGCCTGTCAACGCAGCGCAGGTGTATCGCGCGCGGGTGCGGTATGTGCAGGAGGGGAACGCGCGCGGTGTGGCGTTCCTGACGGCGTACGCGCAGGACCTCACCCCGGTGGTCAACGAGTCGCTGTTTTACATCTACGAAGGGTTCATTGGCGACGGGCGTCAGTTGGTCGTGGCCTGGCTTCCGGTGTATCACCCGAGCTTGCGCGACACGTGGGCCGAGTATACGCAGGAGGAACTTGCCCCGCTGTATGACGACTACGAGGCGTACCTGGACGAGGCGCTGGCGAACCTGGAGATGCAACCGGCTGACAGCTTCATACCGGATCTGGACCTGCTCGAAGCGATGATGCTGTCGGTGCAAGTGCGCTGAGCGACAGTTCGGCGCAGAGGCGAGCCTCCCGCCCGACACCCGCGTCTGCCCGCCCCAAGGACTTGGCATAGTCCTTGGGCGGTTAAGCCATCGTACTGCAGAAGTGCCCAAGGACCGCGTGCCAGGTCCGCTCGGGCCAGGTCTTTGGGCGCGTAGAAGGTCCTTGGGCGGGGAGACGGCAGCGGTTGTTGCCAGAATGTACTGTAGCTTGCGCGATCGCGGGTTCGCATCTAGAATGGTCGCTGTGGAGACGTCGAGGATGGCAGGTGGCACGACGGTGCAGTCCCGGGGTTTCAGCGCGCTCTGGCAGCGGCTGACGCTGCGCCGCCGGGCGCGCCGCGCGCACGCCGAGGCGCGGGGTTCGCTACACGTGCCGATGCTGCGCGAGGCGCAGGGACGGCTCGAGGGCGAGCTTCAAAGGTGCAGCGATGCGCTCGGGGCCGTGGAGAAGGCCTGTGCGCGGATTGAGGCGGCGCGCGATGAGGAGCTGATCACGGCCCTCTCGCACCACCTCGTGCTGACCCGTCTGGCTGAGGTGAGCGGGATCGGTATGAAGGATCACGCCGACATCCTGCGCGAGGTCTTCGACCGCAACCTGGAGGATCTACGCAGTGCTCACTGGATCCTGGGCCTGTCGGAGGGCCGCCAGCGGGCGATAAACGACTGGATTCTCTCCTATCGACGGCAGTTCCCGCGCCTGCTTCAGGAGGACTTCCCCGGCAGGAACGAGGTGCTGGCGCGGTACCGGCGCCCACTGGGTGAACTTGAGGCCCAGATCGCCGAGCTTCGCGCCGAACGGGATGAGGTGCAGCGCCTGCGCGAGTGCGTGGGCGCAGCGCTGGCGCGTCTCTGGCCCGTGACGGCGGACGACTTTGCCGCGGCGATGCGTGACCCGGCCGATGCGTCGGCTGCGGATGCCGTAGCGTGCTATGAGAAGGGCGCCTTCGCGCTCTGGGAGCCGATGCCCGACTGGTTCGTACGTACCTGCCAGCGCCCGGAGCGGCGCTGATGCCCCGTTGGCTCGACCGGCTGCTGGGACGCCCTGAGATCCAGTCACTGCCGGTCGTCTTCGAGCTTGAGGAGAACCCCGCGGGACGCCACGAAGTTCGCGTCTACCAGATCATCGACGGCGTCGCTGAGCCGGTGCGCGATCCGGATGCGCTCCTTGCCGGTACAGGAGAGGCGCGGGAGGTCGGCGGGCGCCGCGTCCGCCACACGCTCTCGCTTCAGGATGCCCAGACGCTGGCCGCGCTTCGCAGCATGGCGCCTGAGGCCAGCCCGGACGGTACCTGGGTGCTTGATCTGCTCCCTGTGCAGCTTACGTACCTTCGTCAGCGGGCCAACGTTCACGAAGGCCCGCGTTCGCGGTCGCTGACGATCTCGGACATCGCAGAGCGCCCTTCGATGTCCGTTCGGCGCGCCACCGAGTCAGGCAGTCCCGGCGGCCTCGACGTTACGTTCGGGTTCGCTGACGAACAGGGGAGGATCGTGGCGCCGGATCGGGTGGTGCGCACATCCGGCGGCGACTACGCCCGCGTGGGACGGCGCTACCTGCGGCTGCCTTCGGCGCTAGGTCGGCGCGATCGCGCGCTTCTGGAGGGCGGCACGGTGATGCTCCCGCCCGAGCGGATCCCCGGTTTCTTCCTGCGCGATCTGGTGGTGTTGGGCAGCGGGTTCGACGCCGTGCTCGTGGGCGAGGCCGCCGACATCCAGGTCCTGGACGCCGACGCGATCAAGCCGGTCATCAAGCTCGATGCAGGGGTGAGCGGTTGGCTTGATTTCAGTGTGAGCTACGACGTCGACGGGAAGCCGCTCCCGGTAGATCTCTTGCGGCGCGGGGGCGGCGCTGACGGGTGTGTCCAGGTCGATGACAGGACATGGGTGAGGGTGGATCCCGGGCGGCTCGATGCGGTCGAGACGCGCCTGGAGAGACTGCCCGCAACGCGCGAGAACGGCCGGTATCGCGTGCCTGCGCACCAGTTCGCGACCATCCAGGAGTTCGTCGCCGACATCGGTGGCAGGCAGGTGGCGTCGGAGGCGTACCGTGGGTTCCTGAGTGAGCTCACGGGCTTCCGCGCTGACCCTGGCTTCCGGCTGGGTCCCGAGGCTGAGGCGCACCTGGCCGACGAAGGCATAGCGCTGCGCCCGTACCAGCGCGAGGGCATCCAGTGGATGGACTGGCTGGGGCGCCACCAACTGCACGGGCTGCTGGCGGACGACATGGGCCTGGGAAAGACACTGCAGGCGATTGCGGCACTGCGGTTGGCGTATGAGCGTGAGACGAATGAGGATAGCAGCGAACCAGTCGACAGGGGACTCGGGGAGACGGACCCGGTACGGGAACCCAGCGGACCCGGACACTCGCTGGTGATTGCGCCGCGGTCGGTGTTGAGCCACTGGGAGCGGGAGATAGGGCGGTGCTTCCCCGAGATCCGAATCTGCCGCTACCACGGACCCGGTCGCGACGCGACACTCCTGGCAAGCCCGGAGCCGACGGTGTTCATCACCACCTACAGCACCGCGGCGAATGATATCGGTGCGCTTGTGCAGGTCCCCTTCTTCTACGTGATCCTCGATGAGGCGACCTATATCAAGAACCCTGGCGCGCGCCGGACACGCGCGATCAAACGCATCAATGGCGCGCACAGACTGGCGCTGAGTGGCACGCCGGTGGAGAACCGCCCGGCCGAGCTCTGGTCGGTCTTCGACTACCTGATGCCCGGGCATCTGGGCCGCTACGGGACGTTCACGCGCACGTTTGAGAGCGACATCCTCTCGGGCGATCTGGCGGTATCGGGGCGGCTGGGACAGCGCGTGCGGCCCTTCATGCTGCGCCGGCTCAAGGCGGATGTAGCGAAGGACCTGCCGCCCAAGGTGCCCATCCGCGAGTCGTGCGAGCTGACCGCCGAGCAGCGGCAGCTCTATGGGGGACTGCAGGACGCGATCAAGCAGGCGCGGGTGACGCTGGAGGGTGGGGGCAGCGTCAACTTCGCGATGAGCATCCTGCCTGTTCTGCTGCGGCTGAAACAGATCTGCGACCATCCGGCCCTTGTGTCCGGGGAACAGCTGCGTGCTGCCGGTGGCACAGTAGCCGTGCCGGTGGAGGACAGGCGAGGCCACTGGACGCAGCCCTGGGGCAGTGGCCGGCGAACCAAGGCTGCGCCATCACACGGGATTCTGGGGCGATCGGAGAAGTTCGACTGGATCATTGCCAAGGCGGATGAGATCGTTGGGCGAGGCGAACAGGTTGTCATCTTCAGCCACTTCCTGGGCATGCTCGACCTGTTGGGAACCGCGCTTGCCGATCGGGGGATCAGTACGATACGCATCGACGGCAGCACGCGCGATCGACAAGCTGAGATCGACCGCTTCACGAACGACGGCGTGCCCGTGGCGCTGTGTAGCCTCAAAGCGACAAGCATGGGGATCAACCTGCAGACAGCGAACCACGTGATTCATGCCGACCGGTGGTGGAATCCCGCGGCGGAGGATCAGGCGACCGACCGGGTGCATCGGATCGGTCAGGATCGTACCGTGTACGTCTACTACATCGTGACCGAGGGGACGCTGGAGGAGCGCATCGACGCGCTGCTGGATCGTAAGCGCGGCATCGCCGGACAGATCCTCGACGACACGGCGCAGGGACTGCAGGGCTGGACTCGTGAGGAGTTGCTGGAGGTTCTGAAGCCGCTGGAGGCGTGATCGGAGCCTGGCCCGTGGGGAGTCGCAAACCGCATGGGAGTTCCGCGTAGGGCAATCGTCTCGATTGCATCCTGCGGGTGTGTGAGCCGGAGCGCAAGCCGGAGTCCGGTTCTGACCGGCATGCGCTACAGCGGACAGGGGTGTTGTGACCGTTGGCCATAGAGTGGTGGACCCACAGGAGGGCTCATGCTTCCCGAACTTGTCTACTTCCACGGCGGCGCCGGCCTGTTTGGGTCGCCGGACGACCTTGATCCACGTCACCGGGCGAGGTTGGAGGGCGCCGGGTTCGCTGTGATCTCGGCGGACTACCCCAAGGCCATCGACCGCTCGTTGCACGAGGTGTTGGCGGCAGTGGCGGAGACCGTGCGGCGGGTGGCTTCCGGCTCTCCGACGGGCACGGTGGTCGTGATGGGCCACTCGTTTGGTGGCTATCTGGCGCTGTGGCTGGCGGCGACCCAACCCTCCGTGGCGCGCGCGGTTGCTCTCGCGGGGTACGCGGATTTGCTGGCGGCCTTCTACACTGAGCCATCCGCGCACTACCTGGCGGCCAAGGACCTGGCCGGGTTCCGGGCGGAGCTGGTGACTGTCGACTCTCCGCCCGCTGACAAGTACGACCTATATCTCTATCTACGGCAGACGGCCACCTGGCCGGACTACGTGTCCAAGGGTGATCCTGCAAGCCTGGCAGCCCTCTCGCCGCTGCTCCTCCCGCCGCGATCGACGCCGGTCCTGCTCGTGCACGGCGAGGCCGACGGCGACGTCCCGTGCGCTGCGTCCGTTGCCTACTACCAGCACGTCTCCGCGGCATCGCCGGAGAGCCGCCTTGTCCTTCATCCCACGGGCGACCACGGATTGATGTTCGCCATGGACCAGGCGGAGGTCGCGGCGCTGTGGGACGAGGTCGTGGCGTTCTGCAAGGGGGATCTCTGAATGTAGACGCCGTTGCGGGCGGGAGAGGCGGCGCGGAGGCAGTACACTTGCGGCTCTCTGCGCCCAGGGATTCTCTGCGGACCTTGGGCGCTTCTGCAGCGCGGGGGCGGAGGAGCCCAAGGGTCACGGAAAACCTCCGGCTCGAGAGGGATGGGTTGCGGCGGGCGGGGCGGGGCGTACAATGCTGGGCGTGGAGCTCACACAGACAGCGGAGGTACGGATGGAGATCACGAAGTCGCCCTTTGGACAACTGCCTGACGGGACCGAAGTCCCGATTTACGCCCTGGTGAACGCAAGCGGGATGACCGCGAAGATCACACCCTATGGCGGGATCATCCAGTCGCTGACCGCACCGGATCGAGCGGGACGGATGGGCGACGTGGTCCTGGGGTTTGACACGCTCGCCGAGTACCTGGAGTTCAGTCCTTTTTTTGGCTGCCTGGTCGGACGGTACGCGAACCGCATCGCTAACGCCTCGTTCACGCTGGATGGCGTCAGCTATGCTCTGCCGGCGAATAACGGTGTGAACACCTTGCACGGCGGGCTCGAGGGCTTCGACAAGCGGCTGTGGGCGTCGCAAGCCCTCGAGTCGGCGGTCGGCCCGGCGCTGTCGCTGCGGCTGGTGAGCCCAGACGGCGACCAGGGGTTTCCAGGCGCGCTATACCTGTCGGTCGTCTACACGCTCGCCGACAACGGGGCTCTGCGCATTGACTACACTGCGCAGGCCGACAAACCCACTGTTCTAAACGTGACCAACCACTCGTACTTCAACCTGTCCGCCGGCGCTGCCGAGACGGTGCATGACCACCAGTTGATGGTGAACGCGGATGCTTTTACGCCGGGAGACGCGGCGCTCATTCCCACCGGCGAGGTGCGCCCGGTCGAAGGTACACCGATGGATCTGCGCACGATGGTGCGCATCGGAGACCGCGTCGATCAGCCCGACGAGCAACTCGCGAATGGCGGCGGCTTTGATCACAACTGGGTACTCAACGCCGAGCCCGGCACGATACATCCGGCAGCGCGTCTGGTGGATCCCACGTCAGGGCGTCTGATGGAGGTGTGGACCACGGAGCCAGGGGTGCAGGTCTACACCGCCAATATGCTGGGCCCGCTTCTCGGCAAGGGTGGGCGGATCTACGGCCGACGCGGTGCGATCTGCCTGGAGACTCAGCATTATCCGGACTCGCCCAACAAGCCGGAGTTCCCGACGACGGTGCTGCGCCCGGGCGAGACGTTCAAGTCAACGACGATCTTCAGGTTCTCCGTGTAGGGGGTCATCGATGGGTGTGATGATGGGCAAGGTGGCGCTGGTCACGGGAGGGAGCTCGGGCATCGGGAAAGCCACGGCGCTGGCGTTTGCCGCTGAGGGAGCCAAGGTCGCCATCGCCAGCCGCACGCGGGGGACTGGTGAGCAGGTGGTCGCGGAGATCCGTGCCGCTGGGGGCGAGGCGACCTGGGTACAGACCGATGTCTCCCAGGCTGACCAGGTCACGGCGATGGTGGCGACTACTGTGGCCATCTACGGGCGGCTGGACTTCGCGTTCAACAATGCCGGGAGCGGCGGCGGGGGTGGGTGGCTCGCTGAGATCGCCGCTGAAGACTTCGATCGGACCATCGCCGGCTATCTGAGGAGCTGTTTTCTGTGCATGAGGGCCGAGATCCCCGCGATGCTCAAGTCGGGCGGCGGCGTCATTGTCAACAACTCGTCGGTGGATGGGCAACGGGCGTTTCCGTGGGATCCGGTTTATTCGGCTGCCAAGCATGGGGTGCTGGGGCTGACCAAATCCGCCGCGGTGCAATACGTGCGCCAGGGCATTCGGATCAACGCCGTGTGCCCAAGCTGGATCGACACCCCGCCGATTGCAGAGATGGAGGCGCGGGATCCCGGGGCTACCGAGCGGGTGCTGCAGCACCAACCGATCGGTCGCCTGGGCGAGGCGCGTGAGGTCGCCGACGCGGTGATCTGGCTGTGCTCGGATGGTGCCTCGTTCATCGTAGGGACCGCGCTCGCAGTGGACGGCGGCTATCTTGCCGTGTAGCCCAGTCGGCGCGCCGGTCATCCGCGGCGCACAGGTGCCGGATCGTGGATCCGGTGGGAAAAGAGTCTTTGGACCGCGTTGCACGTGGTAGGTCGCAGGCAGTGATCGAGAGGCGTCTATGGATCCGCAAGTGATGTCGACGCGGCTGAAGCTCGTGGGGGTGCAAGGGATTGTGCACCTCGACGGCAATGTCAACGACGAGTTGGGCAAGCTCTACGGACGGCTGTTCGGGAGCCTCACCAGGATCCCGGACATCCGCCGGCCCTACCGCACCGTGGGCTACTGGCACTTTGTGCAGGACCAGGTGCGGCTGTACTTCGCCGGGGTGGAGGTGGACGCCTTCGAGCGGTTCCGGTGGGACACGCGAAGCGGATTGGCACCCTGGGACCTGGGTGAGACGACGTGGGCGATCTGGCGCGAAGCCAACGGTGAGGAGGGGAGTGTCACCCGGAGCGGTAGCTGCTGGGATTGGATGTTGAACTCGGCATACCGGTACGACGCGCGGTATATCGGGGACTTCGAGGTCTACTACTGGAAGACGCTCGGGCGGGAACCGCAGTCGGCGTTCCACGAGGTGTGGATACCTGTTGTGGAGAAGCGCGCCCGGCGCTAGAGCTACCCTTACGTCGTCGGACCGGAGCGGAAGGAGTTCAGGGTTTCGTCATCGCGCTCGTGCCTTCTCGCTCACTCGCTTTTTCGGCATTTCTGGGATAATGGCGCGTCAGCACGACATGCAAGGAGGTCGCGTTGGCCGACCACGCTCTCATCCACACACTCAAGCATCTGAAGGGGAATGCGCGCGGCTGCGTTATCACTGAGCCGCTGTGGGGCATCCCGTTCAACCTATACTCGCCCTTCGTCTCCGTCTACATGCTCGCCCTGGGGCTCAACGACGCGAGCATCGGGCTCCTCGTCAGCATTGGGACGGCCTTCCAGGTGTTCTGGACGCTCATCAGTGGCGCCCTCACGGACAAGTTTGGGCGAAAGCGGACAACGCTGATCTTCGATATCATCTCGTGGAGCATCCCCGCGCTGATCTGGGCTGTGGCACAGAACTTCACGTACTTCCTCGTCGCCGCGATTATCAACGCCGTCTGGCGCGTGACTGCCAACTCGTGGGGTTGCCTTCTGGTTGAGGACACGGAGCCGCACCTGCTCATCGATGTCTACTCGTGGATCTACATCGCGGGGCTGCTCTCGGCGTTCGTGTCGCCTCTAACGAGCCCGCTGATCTCGCGGTTCGGGCTGGTGGCTACGATGCGTGGGCTATACGTGCTCGCGTTCGTGATGATGACGATCAAGTTCATATGGCTCAACGCGATCGTCAAAGAGACCAAGCAGGGCATCGAGCGGATGCGCGAAACGGCGCACCAGGGGCTGTTCGACGTCGTGCGAGAGTCCCCAATCGTGCTCAAACAGATCCTGCGGACGCCCGCCACGCTGTATACAGGCGCGTTGATGCTGATCTTGAACGTATGCTTCATGGTCCGCGGCACATTCTGGTCGGTGCTCGTGTCCGAGGAGCTGCAGATCCCGCAGGAGCACATGGCGCTCTACCCCTTTGCACGGTCGGTCACGATGATGCTGTTCTTCTTCTTCGGTATGCCGTGGCTTCAGCGCCAGGCGCAGTTCAGCCGGATGGGCGAGCGTTTGCTGATGGTGGTGGGGTTCATCACCTTCTTCGTTAGCCAGGTCGTGCTCCTGGGTTCGCCGGTCGGCAGTTACTGGGTGTTGTTGGCTGCCACGATCCTCGAGGGCGTCAGCATTCCTTTGACGAGCACGATGCTGGACAAACTCACCGTGGTGACCGTGGACCCGAAGGAACGCGCACGGATCATGGCGTGGCTCAATGTCGCTATGTTGGTCGCGGCGACGCCCTTTGGGTGGCTTGCGGGCGTGCTCTCGGGCGTCGACCGCCGGCTGCCGTTTGTGCTCGTCGTGGTGCTCTTCCTGTTGGGCGGGGTCGTGACGCTGATGGCGAGCCGCAGGGCGCAGCACGATCAGGCGATGGCGGGAGCGTAGTGTTGGCCTTATTGGGCTCCTGACAGGGCGGTGACCTTACCTGAGTAGACGAGCTCAGAGGTCCTTCAGAGGGTAAAGGAGCGCAATGCGACAGACCGTAGTCTCGACGAAGGGCGCGCGGCAGTGGCAGGGGATTCCGACGATCGAACGCGCACCGGGCGGACGGCTGTGGTGCGCTTTCTTCAGCGGCGGGCCCAAGGAGCCCGATGCCGACAACGAGATCCTGCTGACGACAAGCGCCGACAGCGGCCTGACGTGGAGCGAACCGTGGGTGGCTGTGTCGATGCCAGGGAGCACTCGAGTCTACGACCCCTGCCTGTGGCATGATCCCGAAGGCCGGCTGTGGCTGTTCTACAACCAGGCGAACCTCGAGACACGCGAGTACTCCGTGTTGACCAGAGTGGCGCAGTCATCGGAGCAGCCGATTCTGGAATGGTCCGAGCCCCGCCGCATTCCACTTGCCGCACCTTTTGCCTTCCGTCTGAACAAGCCGACGGTGTTAGCGAGCGGCGCGTGGGTGCTGCCCGTAACCTGGGCGCGGACTGCGCCGGCGGGCTGGTTTGCGGGGGCGGAGCAGCTCCAAGGCGTCGCGCTGTCACGCGACCAAGGACGTACGTGGTCATTCCACGGCGCGATCGAGGCGCCGCATTGGGCGCTGGAGGGGATGGTTGTCGAACGCCAGGGCGGGCTGCTGTCGCTCTACATTCGCACAGGCGCCGGCGTGATCTGGCATAGCAGCTCTCAGGATGGCGGCCTGACGTGGTCGGCGGGTGCACCAACCGACATCGTCAATCCCGGCGTACGTTTCTTCATCCGCCGGCTCAGCTCGGGACGGCTGCTCCTCATCAACACGCCCAACCCGAGTGCGCGAACTCGGTTGCTGGCCTACCTGAGTGGTGACGATGGTGCGTCGTGGGTCGGTGGCCTGGAGCTCGATGGACGCGCCCTGGTTTCGTATCCGGACGGTGTGCAGGCGCCCGATGGGCGGATCTACACGGTTCACGATTGCGACCGGCAGGGCCTTGGCGAGATCCGTCTCAGCGTTTTCGACGAACATGAGGTGGTCTGCTAATGGTTTTCTAAGGCAAACCTGTTACCATGGTGCCAAGGAGACACACACTATGATAGGGTTGAACTCAGGTTACTTCATCTATGCCCTTCCCGCACTGATCCTGGGGCTGATCGCGCAGGCGTGGGTGCAGCGCGCCTACGCCAAGTGGCTGCGCGTGCGAAATGGCGCGAATATCACCGGGCTCGATGCGGCGCGCCACATCACCGGGCGCAACGGGATGCAGCTCCAGATTGAGGGCACCAGGGGTACGCTCAGCGACCACTACGATCCGCGCAGCAACACTCTGCGGCTGTCTCAGGGGGTTGCGCAGCAGCCGTCGGTGGCATCGCTGGCTATCGTGGCTCACGAGTTGGGGCACGCGCAGCAGGACGCTCAGCAGTTCGCGCTGCTGCGACTGCGCTCTGGGCTGGTGCCGATGGTCAACATCGCCTCCTGGCTTGGGCCGCTGCTCTTTATGCTGGGGCTCTTCCTGCGGGTGTACGACCTTGCTTGGGTCGGTGTGGCCTGTTTCGCTGCTGCTGCAGTCTTCTCGCTGGTGACGCTGCCCGTTGAGCTCGATGCGAGCCGACGAGGCCTGGCGCTGCTCAAGCAGAACGGGCTGCTCTACGGTGAAGAGGAGCGTAAGGGTGTGCGCGAGGTGCTGACGGCGGCGGCGCTCACGTATGTTGCAGGCCTCGTGCAGTCGTTCGCGAACCTCATGTACTATGGGTCGTTTCTGGGCGGCGGGCGCCGGCGATCAGGGTAGGCGCAAGGCGCAGGCTATCCCTGGCCGGTAGCTGTCGTTACCGGCGTGCGCAGCGGCAGATGGCACACGGAGTCGTGAGTGGGCACCCGCCTCGCGGGTTCGGACGGTTGCTCTACCGGCTGCCTATCGCGCTGTATCGATGGCGCATGGGGTGGCTATTGGGCAAGCGATTCGTGTTGGTCGAGCACGTCGGCAGAAGGACGGGCCTGACCCGCTATACCGTACTCGAAGTGGTGAATCACGATCCGACGACGGGCGCGGTTCTTGTGGCCTCGGGGTGGGGACGGCGCTCCGACTGGTTCCGTAACGTCATGCAGATGCCCGAAGTGGCGCTCACGGTGGGCACACGTCGGTTTGCCGCGTTGGCTGAGATCCTTGGCGAGGAGGAAGCAAGCCGCGAGACCTGCGACTATGCGCGCCGCCATCCGCTCGCGTTCCGCGCGTTGGCCAAACTGGTCCTCGGTGATGCTCCCTCGGGACGCCCGTGGGAGTGTGGGGACCTGGGGCGGGCGGTGCCGATGCTCAGGTTCACACCGGTAGTCGCAGACGGGAGGTAAGGTCGATGATCACTCGGATCTGGCACGGATGGACAACGCCCGCAAACGCGGACGTGTATGAAGCGCTGCTGAAGCAAGAGATCTTCGTGGGGATCGCGGATCGCGCGATCCCCGGATACCGGGGCATCCAGCTTCTGCGCCGCGACGTGGGCGATGAGGTCGAGTTCATCACGACCATGCGGTTCGACTCGCTCGAGGCGGTCCGGGCCTTTGCCGGGGATGACTATGAGGCGGCAGTCGTGCCGCCCAAGGCGCGGGCGGTACTCAAGCGTTTCGATGCGCGGTCGCAGCACTACGAAGTGGAGGTCGAGCGGACGGTGTAGGAGCTGCGGTGATTGTCATCTCAGCGCCCAAGGCTTCCGAAGAGGCCTTGGGCGCTTTTTGACCTATGGCCTTGTGGACGCGACAACCGGACTGGCCGGTGGACGTAACCGGCCGCAACCTTGCACGCTCGGGCGTCTGCTGATCCGTGGAATGGATTCCTCTGGCCACTTCGGCGGAGGGAGAGGCAGAGCGGGCAAGGATGCCCGCGGTCCTGGCGGAGGGGCACCGGCGGATGCGATGGCCTACACGCGAATGCGGCCGCGGCGAATGACGGTGGCGCCCGGGTTGTAGCCGGTGGCATAGGCAAGCTCCGCGGGGGTCTCCACGTCCCAAAGGACCATATCGGCCTGCTTGCCGGGCTCCAGGGTGCCGATGCGGGCCTGGCGGCCGAGGGCCCGCGCTGCGTGGACCGTGACCGCTGCGAGGGCCTCCTCGGGCGTGAGACCGAGCAGCACACACGCCATGTTCATTGTCAGCAGGATCGAGAAGCACGGCGAGGTGCCGGGATTGGCGTCGGTCGCGATGGCCATGGCCACGTTATACGCACGCAAGGCGTTAACCGGGGGACGGCGAACCTCGCGCAGCGTGTAGAGCGCGCAGGGCAGCAGCACGGCGACAGTTCCCGCCGCGGCCAGCGCCGGCACATCGTCGGGCGCGAGGTGCTCCAGATGATCGGCAGAGAGTGCGCCCATCCCCGCCGCCATTGTTGCGCCCCCCAGGTCACTGAGCTGCTCGGCGTGGATCTTCACCGCGAGCCCGTGGGCGTGCGCTGCTTCGAAGATGCGCCGCGTCTGGTCGAGGGAGAACCCGATCGACTCGCAGAAGACATCGACCGCGTCGACACGACCTTCCACGGCGGGGATCATGGCGTCGCACACCAGGGCGACGTAAGCGTCTGGATGGTCACGGAACTCCGGCGGGAGCGTGTGAGCGCCGAGGAAAGTACGGCTTACGTCGACGGGCAGGTCCGCGGCGAGGATGTTGGTGGCATCGAGCATCTTAAGCTCGTTGTCGAGGTCGAGCCCATACCCGGTCTTGATCTCCAGCGTGGTCACGCCTTCGCGTAGCAGTGCCAGGATGCGTGGGCGTGCGCCCTCAGCAAGGGCTTGGGCGCTGCTCGCGCGTGTGGCGCGAACCGTGGACATGATCCCGCCGCCCTGGCGGGCAATGGTCTCGTAGGCGACGCCCCGAAGTCGCTGCTCGAACTCATTGGCGCGGTTGCCGCCGTAGACAATGTGGGTGTGGCAGTCGATCAGGCCAGGGGTCGCGAGCCTTCCTTCGCCCTCGATCACCGCAGCCGCATCGGCTGTCTGCACGGGCAGTGTAGCCTCAGGCCCTATCCAGACGATGCGCTCGCCCTCGACCACGATCGCAGCGTTGGGAATGAGCCCGTAGCGCCCATCGACCATCGTTGCAGCATTCACGTTGCGGATAACCAGATCAACGCGCATGTGTCCCTCCGTTGCGTGGTTCGTCCTGCCAAAGTATACTGCATGCAGAATGGTTGGTGATTTCGGATGGGGATTCGTCCCGACCTTCAACCTGTGTGCATCTCTCAATCCCGAATCCCCGGTCACCACTCACCAGTCTCTACCGCCTGAGGGAGGTGCCAGCTATGGACAACCGTTACGACCCTGAGCGCGCGATCCGTGCGCCACGAGGGACGACGCTGTCGTGCCGGTCGTGGCAGACCGAGGCGGCGCTGCGGATGCTGATGAACAACCTCGATCCCGAGGTTGCCGAGAAGCCGGCTGAGCTCATCGTCTACGGCGGGATGGGGCGAGCCGCCCGCAACTGGGAGTGCTTCGACAAGATCGTTGAGGTGCTGCGGCGGCTGAA
>JALOOJ010000222.1 GCA_025454475.1 Anaerolineae bacterium | reverse complement strand
CGTGCCGATAGGCGTGCCCCGGGGATCCCCGGAGGCTATGAGATCGGCATCACGGCGCTTGAGATCGTCCAGGCCGTCGACGGGGAGTACCCGATCGCGCTAAAGGAGCACGGCGTAGACTTCCTGCTGGATCACCGCCACCTCTGGATTCGCGTTCCAAGCCAGTGGGCGATACTTCGCGTCCGCGCGACCGTGATTAAGGCGGTCCGCGACTGGCTTGACAGCCAAGGCTTCACATTGGTCGATACTCCCATTCTGACGCCGGCGGCCTGTGAGGGCACAACGACGCTCTTTGGGACGAAATACTTCGATGAGGGGATGGCCTATCTGGCGCAGAGCGGACAGCTCTATAACGAGGCCGATATCATCGCATTCAGCAAGGTCTATTGCTTTGGTCCAACCTTCCGTGCGGAGAAGTCGAAGACCCGGCGCCATCTAACCGAGTTCTGGATGGTGGAACCGGAGATGGCTTTCTGCGATCTGGAGCAGTTGATGGAGGTGGAGGAGCAGTTCATCACCCACATCGTCCAGACGGTGCTCCGCGATTGCCGCGCAGAGCTGGTCTCGTTGGGGCGTGATCTGTCAGCGCTGGAGAAGATCGCGCCGCCGTTCCCCAGGATTTCGTATGATGATGCTGTACTGAAGCTGAACGAGATCCGTGATCGGACGGATGATCCTGAGCTGAAGGCGTTGCTGACCATGGAGTGGGGTGGCGACTTCGGATCGCCCCATGAGACCGAACTGACCAAGTTGTACGAGAAACCGGTCTTTGTCTACGGCTATCCGTCGGCGGTCAAGGCGTTCTATATGGAGCCCTGGCCTGGGCGGCCCGAGGTCAGCAAGAGCGTCGATCTGTTGGCCCCTGAGGGCTATGGCGAGATCATCGGCGGTAGCGAGCGCATCTCCGATCCGGATCTGCTGCTTGAGCGTATCCGGCAGCACGACCTGCCCGAGGACGCGTTCCAGTGGTACATCGACTTACGACGCTATGGCAGCGTGCCGCACAGTGGGTTCGGGCTTGGTATTGAGCGTACCGTGACCTGGCTGTGCGGTATCGACCACATCCGCGAGACGATCCCCTATCCCAGGACAATCAACCGGGTCTATCCGTAATAGCACAAGACCTTTGAGCTTTTCAGAATAGCTCAAAGGTCTTCAGCACAGCCGTCGTCTTGATCTTCCGGGAAGCCAGCGCCGAACGCGTAGCTTCCCGGAAGGCTTTTTCTGAGCCAGGACAAGTGCCCGCGGCAAAGGCCCCGGGCGGCCTTTGTGCTATAATGAAGACTGTCGAGCGGGGGTCCCATCGTAGTCAGAATCCTGACCTCCGACTTCTGGAGGAAAGGAGGGATCACCCTATGACCAAACGCAAGAAGGGCGGTAGCGCTAGCCGGGCTTTCCTGATTGTGATTTCCGTGCTTCTGGTTGCCAGCATGATCCTTAGCATCGTCGTATCTGTCTTCGCTAACTGATCCGGGAAGGCGGCTAGTATGATCAACCTCGCGTTGGTGAATCGTAGGCCGGCCCCTGTTCTGCGCGAGTTTCACGTCTCCCGAGAGTGCCGAGATCGCTATGCCTTTGACGACGCGTTCTTTGCCTTCAACGGCAATGTGATCTTTGCGAATTTCCGCGCGGCGCGTCTCTTTGCACAGCGGATGAATGAGAAGCGGGATGTGGCCAGTCACCCTGAGCGAGCTGTGCGCGCGGGCGACATCAATGCGCTGGGGTTGGTCGACGAGATTCTGCACTATATCATCGCTCAGTACAGGCAGCAGCGGAAGCCGGCGGTCATGGAAGAGGCCTTCGCCTACCTGGTGGATCGCCTGGGTGATGACGCCGTCGAGGAGTTGCTGACCACGTTCGTCGCGCTGTTCCCCCCCGTGGCGGTCTACAAGGGCCAACTGACGGTTGCGGACTATCTGGGCGATGCTCGCACGGGACAGGCGGTCCGCGCCGCCGTATTGGAGGAGCTGCTCCTGCTCTGGCTGACCAACGAGAACCCCGCCGCCAAGCCTTTTGCAGAGCTTTTTGACGACACCCCCCTGCTGAGGACTCAGGCTTATCTGCAGTTGTCTCCTCTGCTCGCTGAGTTCTTCGCGGGCCAACCCGATTTCGGTCCCGATCGCCAAAGCCTCTTCGACATGCTCCGGAGCCCGGCCAAGGCTGCGCCTGGTTCGCTGTATGATCAGCTGGCGTTCCTGCGCACCCGCTGGGGGGGTGTGTTGGGGGCCTATTTCACCCGTCTCCTCAGCAGCCTGGATTTGATGGAAGAGGAGGGCAAGGCGTTCTTCGGGTTTGGCCCCGGGCCGGTCGAGGTCTATGAGTTTGCGGGGATGGAGGTAGAGCCGGAGGCTTTCAGCCCCGATCGCGACTGGATGCCACGGGCGGTGATGATCGCCAAGAATGCCTATGTCTGGCTGGATCAGCTCTCGAAGGACTACGGACGCGAGATACGCCATCTGGATGACGTGCCGGATGAGGAGCTGGATCGGCTCCGCAGGTTCGGGTTCACCGCGCTGTGGCTGATCGGTCTGTGGGAGCGCAGCCGCGCCTCTCAGCGGATCAAACAGATGATGGGCAACCCCGAGGCAGTAGCCTCGGCGTATTCGATCCTCAGATACAGCATTGCCGACGACCTTGGCGGGGAGTCTGCGTTCGAGAATCTGAAGGCAAGGGCCTGGACCCGCGGCATCCGCATGGCCAGCGACATGGTGCCTAACCATATGAGCATCGATTCGGACTGGGTGATCTATCATCCGGACTGGTTCATCGGGATCCACGTGTCGGTGTCTACCTGGAAGATCACTACTTCCAGCACACCGATGCGGCGGTGACGTTTCAGCGACGGGACCACTGGACCGGGAATGTGCGCTACATTTACCACGGGAACGACGGCACCCAGATGCCCTGGAACGACACGGCACAGCTCAACTATCTGAATCCCGAGGTTCGCGAGGCCGTGATCCAGACGATTCTGGATGTCGCCCGACGCTCGCCCATCATCCGTTTTGACGCGGCGATGACCCTGGCAAAGAAACACTACCAGCGGCTGTGGTACCCCGAGCCGGGCACTGGCGGTGACATCGCGTCCCGCGCGGATTTTGGGCTAACCAAGGAGGAGTTCGACGCCCGGATGCCCGAGGAGTTTTGGCGCGAGGTGGTAGATCGTGTCGCGTCCGAGGTGCCCGATACCTTGCTGCTGGCAGAGGCGTTCTGGATGATGGAGGGCTATTTCGTGCGCAGCCTCGGGATGCATCGGGTCTACAACAGCGCGTTTATGAACATGCTGCGCGATGAGAAGAACGCGGAGTACCGGGTGCTGATCAAGAACACCCTGGAGTTCGACCCAGAGATCCTGCGGCGGTATGTCAACTTTATGAACAACCCGGATGAACGCACCGCGATCGACCAGTTTGGGACGGGCGATAAGTACTTCGGGGTTTGCACGATGATGCTGACGGTGCCGGGGCTGCCGATGTTTGGCCATGGTCAGATCGAGGGCTATGCCGAGAAGTACGGTATGGAGTATCGGAAGGCTTATTGGAACGAGGTGCCGGATGCGGGTCTCGTGGAGCGCCACGAGCGGCAGACTGCACCATTGATTCATCGGCGGTACCTCTTCGCGGGGGTCGACGCCTTTTATCTCTATGATTTCTACGTGTCGGGCGGTGCCGTGGATGAGAACGTCTTCGCCTACTCGAACCGGGTGGGTGAGGAGCGCGGCTTGGTGCTTTACAACAACCGCTATGGGGACACCAGCGGCTGGGTGCGATTGTCGGCTGCGTACGCCGTGAAGGATGCGGAGGGCAACAAGACCCTGGAGCAGAAGCCACTGGACGCGGCCTTGGGGATCTCGGTGGATGCTGACCGGTACCTGATCTTTCGCGACAGTGTCGCTGGGCTGGAGTACATCCGTAGCTGTCGCGACCTTGCCGAGCGCGGGCTGCACGTTGGGCTGCGCGCCTATCAGGCCTGCGTGTTCGTAGATTTCCGCGAGGTGCAGGACGATGCGGAACACCACTACGGGCAACTGCACGCACATCTGAATGGACAAGGGGTCCCGAGCATCGACGCCTCACTGGGAGAGCTCCTGATGGCGCCGGTGTTGATCCCGTTCCGCATGCTCGTCAGCGCCCCTGCCTTCCGATGGTTGGCGAGTTACCGCGCCGAGACGCCCGAAGGGGTGGACGCCGACATGCTGGCAGAGGTGCGGCGCAAGGTCCTCGATGTTCTGCAGGGCGGTGGGATCGTGCTGTCAGAGCAGTTGTCAGAGCAGTCGCTAGAAGGGCTTTCCGAAGAGGTGTCAGGGCAGTCCTCGGACGAGACCTCACGTGAGGTTGCAGGTGTGAGTACCCCGGACGATGAGATCGCCGATCGGGTCGTTGAGCGACTGGCGCAGGTCTTGACGCTGCCCGACGTTCTGAAACGCAGCGCTGCAACGGCGACGTCTGAGACCTATGCCGAAGCGGTCCGTGCGTTGCTGCGAGAGTGGCGACCCGATGATTGGGAGGTGTGGGGCGCGCTGTTTGGGTGGGTCTTCACCCATGCGCTTGGCGGGCTGGTTAATGCTGAGGCGGCAGCCGAGATCAGCCGCGATTGGTTTGACGCGTGGCTGCTGCGTAAGCCCGTCGCTCAGGCGCTGGAGGGGCTCGGGGTGGCGGATGATGCGCGTGAGCGGACCGTCGCCACGGTGCGCCTGCTGCTCACCGCACCCGACTGGATGTTCGGTGATGCTGCGGCATCCCACGGCCTTGGCGACGATCTTCCCACAATGCTGCGCCGCGCCCTTGCCCATCGCGATGTTCATGCCTACCTCGGCGTGAACCGCTACGAGGGCGTTCTCTGGTATAACCGCGAAGCCTTCGGGCGCTGGCTCTGGTGGATGCTGTGCATCGTCGCGCTGCGGAGGCCTGAGCTGGGCGACGACTTCGCCGCGACGCTCGCCGCGACCTACGGATGGATGGTGCAACTGCAAATCGCGGAGGAGACGTCAGGCTATCAGGTGGCCCGACTGCTCGAGGCAGTTGAGGAGCTGAACGCAGCATAGCCGTTGGCTATACAGCAGAGGACCTGTGCCAGGATCGGTACAGGCCCTCTGCTCGTTAGTGGGCCACTCTCAAGACGCGGTCCCCACGTCCGGTCGGTCGCCATAGAGGCCCGCCCCGACGTTCCGCCGGATCTTCACAACCTCACGAAACATCCGCCACGAGTCGCGCAGCGGGTGTACGCTGCCGCCCGGGCCATAGGTCCACGGGATGCCGATTTCCTCGATCCCGTAGCCCCAACGGCGTGCAATCGCCAGGATCTCCACGTCAAACGCAAAGCCATCGATCTTTTGTGCCCGGAAGATCGCCTGGCCCACCTCGCGGCGGAAGGCCTTGAAGCCGCACTGGGTGTCCTGGATGCCCGGCACGGCGAGGGTGCGCACGACGAAGTTGAAAGCGCGCCCCATCCAGTGTCGGTAGGCCGGTTCGTTAAAGCGTTGGGAACCCTTCACCTCGCGGGAGCCGATCGCGATGTCGTAGGCCTTGCCCAGCGTCGCCGGGAAAAAACGCGGCAGCTCCTCGATGGGCATCGCCAGGTCGGCGTCACAGATGAAGGCGTAGTCTCCCGTTGCCGCGAGGATGCCCTTGCGGACCGCGGCGCCCTTTCCCTGGATCGGTTGGTCAAGCACCTGCAAGACATGTGTCGCGCGCGCGGCCTCGTCGGCAACCTGCCGGGTCCGATCGCGGCTGTTGTTGTTGACGACGATCACATCCAGCTTCTCAGAGCGTTCCACAACGAAGGCCAGCACCCTCGCGAGCGTCTGCGGGAGCCGGTGCGCCTCGTTGTAGGCCGGGATGATGATCGTCATAAGGGGGGTATCACTCATCGTCGCAACTCCCGATTTCGTGTGTGTGACACTCGGTCACAGATCGATCCAGCCGACCACACTGCGTCGGCTGAACACAGCAACGCGCTCAAAGCCCGCCGCGCGCGCAAGGTCACGGGCAACGTCAAATCCGTACCCGATGTGCTCGGGCCGGTGCCCGTCGGACCCTAACACCAGGATCTCGCCACCCAGCTCGTGATAGCGCCTAAGCACCTGGTAGCCCGGTACGGGTTCCGATAGACCCTTGCGGAGGCCCGAGGTGTTGATCTCTATGCCCCTCCCCGATACGATGAGGCGCTTGAGGATCGTGTCGATCAGGTCTCCATAGCGATCCAGCGGCAGTGCCTCGCGGAAGAGATCCCAGGAATCGCGCCGGACAAGGTCCAGATGTCCTAGCACGTCGAAATCCGCGACGTCCACCATTCTGGCGACTTCCTCGAAGTAGCGCTGGTAAGCCGCCGCGAGCCCGTGCTCGAAGAAGGGCTGCGTCCAGCCTGCGATGTCATCAAGCCAGTGCACGGAGCCGATGACGAGGTCAAAGCGATAGCGCGCCAGGAGTGCCTGCGCCTCTTCCGGGAAATCGTGTGGATTCCCCAGCTCGATCCCCGCCAGGATCCGCGTCCCATTGGCGCAACAGGCACGCGTCGCATCGAGCTCGGCGAAGTATGCGTCCAGGTCCAGGTAGCCATAGGCCTCATCGCCAGGATACCATTCGGCGTGCTCGGTGAAGCAGATCCCCGTGAGGCCCAGGCGCTGGGCTGACCGCAGCATGGTCACCATATCGGCGGTGCCGTCGGGTGAGTAGGTTGTGTGGGTATGGGTATCGATCATGGCTATCGCTCGAGACGTCGTATTCGGCCACCTGGCGGGATCTAGAGATCTTCCGGTGGCCGGTTGAACAGGCTCTTGGGGGCGTTCGGGGGAACCAGCAGCCGCAACGACAGGGGCTGCAGCGAAAAGCTTGCGGGAGTGGATCCGAACGGATCGCCGTCCAGATGCACGGCAACGGGGGTCGCGGTCTGGACCTCCATCCTGCCGGCCAGGGCATGCATCACGTGGGGATCGTTGAGGTGACGTCCCAAGAGGGACTGCACGAGGGCCCGCAGTGCATAGGCGAACCCCATGCCCCGGAAGACGAAGATATCCAACAGACCGTCATCCATCCGCGCTTGTGGGGCGATCTGGAAGAATGAGGCATAGAGCTGGATATTGGTTGCCACGGCAAGCAAGGTGCGGGTCCGGAAGGTGCGATCCTCGATGACGAAGCGCGTACGTACGCCGCGATACTCCGAGGCCACTGTGAATCCCGTGATGATGTAGGGCAGCGTGCGAAAGTGCTTCAAGTGACGTGGGCGCGGCTCCATCTGCGCTGTGATCTCGGCATCCAGCCCCAGCCCTGCCCAGCACAGGAAGCGTCGACCATTCGTGACGCCGACATCCACGCGTTGCACGCGGCTCTTGAGCAGCGCATCGCCGACTTCCTTGATCATCACCGACGACAGGATTGGCATGTGGAGCTGGTGGGCCAGGATGTTACCCGTGCCGACAGGGACGATGCCCAGCATCGTGGGCGTCTCGCAGAGGCCGTTGACGGCCTCGTTGATCGTGCCATCGCCTCCCGCGATGAGGACGCAATCGGCACCGCGGCGCGCCGCCTCGCGCGCGTGGGCTGCAGCATCGCCCTGCTGTTCGGTCTGGACGAGCTCGATCTGCCAGCCGCTGCGGGCGAGGTAGGATGACAGACGTTTGAGCGGGCGCGCCATATCCCATGGGCCGGCCGTGGGATTATAGATCAGCGTCGTTTGGTGCGTCATAGACGGATGGTGGAGATCCTCTGCATGTCCCGCTCGCGACGCAGTATAGCATAGGATCGGGGCGGAGCAATCCGGCCGAGCGCCAACGTGGGTTGGAGGCGTAGTTGGGGGCGGGCGGGGCACCCCACGTGACGAACGGCCACGTAGAGGCCCATTGGGTGTGTCTACAAGGTATCACGGGGTCCAGAAGGCGGGACCATCATCGATTCTCCTCCTTCTCTGGTGGATATCGCTGGTGAAAGACGGTGGTGTGTCGGCGCAGTTTCTTCTGCGTATGACTGGTATACATAATCGCTTTGACAACATGCAAACGCTTGGTATGCTGAGAGCAGATACTGTGGCAGCGGGTTGTACCCCATAGCGTTGTGCGCTCACTCTTCTGTACTCCAGGAGGCAACGCGTGTCATCCGGCTACCGCCACACTCTGCCGCGCAGGCTCCTCTCGGTTGTCGTTGTATGCGTGTTGGGTCTGCCTCAGGGGGTGGTCTCTGCGGTTCCGCTGAGGGAGCCTGCGGAAATGCCGGCCGCGATCACCGCGTCCTCGACGCCAGCCGAAGCTGACCCAGATCAGACGACCCTCACGGTCACCACCCCGCTGACGCCGACGGCTACGGAACGTCGGGTGTGGGCACTGTGCGGCCGCACGCGGTGACGG
>JALOOJ010000221.1 GCA_025454475.1 Anaerolineae bacterium | reverse complement strand
TGCCGAGCGTGCGACATATTCCAGACCAACAGGCTAACAGGTACGCCTGCCACCAGCCCGGATAGCACGATCTGAATCGGGTCACCTCCCGCGAAGAAGAACATCGCCACCCCAGTAACGAGGATCAGCAGTGCAGTGCTCAAGTCCGGCTGGAGGAACACGAGACCTCCGACCAGCCCCACGATCATGCCGAAGGGGACCAGGCCATACTTGACTTGGTTGAGTTGCTCGCCTTTCGAGGCTAACCATGCCGCGATGTAGATCACCGTCACCAGCCGCGCTATCACCCCCGGCTGCACTGAGCTGCCCAGACCAAAGACCCCGCCCACACTCCGTGCCGCCTCAGATAGGTCGACCAGACCCCGGGAGGCACCGAGAACTGGCTTTGCGTACAAGACCGTGACCAGCAGCGCGATCAGGTTCATGGCCATCAGGATGGGCGCGACCTTCTGCCAGTACGGGTACGGCACCCGGTAGGCGATTCCCCCTGCCACTAGCCCGATGCCGATCCATAAAAGCTGGCGCTCCCAGAATGAGTTCCCTACATAGAACGTCGCGCTGTACAGCGCCAGTAGGCCATAGACCAGCAAGACTGCGACCACTGCCAGCAATGCGCCATCGATCGTGCTCTTCTTGGCCTTATGTTTGGTCATTCGCCATCATCCTTTTTCCGACCCACCCAACTAGGACCCCGCAGGGTGACCTGACCTACAGCGCCAGCACCAGCTCACGGAAACACGTGCCGCGCTCAGCGAAGTCAGCGAACGCGTCAAAGCTCGTGCCCCCGGGCGAGAGCAACACCACCTCACCACTGCGGGCACGCTCCGCCGCACAGCCTACTGCCTGACCCAGCCTCCCCACAACCTCAATAGCCTCAAGCGCTGCAGGCACTCCAGTTAGGGCAACGTCCTTCCACACCTCGGCGACCTTGCTATGGATCAACGGCGCAGCTTCGCCGAACAGCACCAGTATGCGCACCCGACCCACTACCCGCTCGGCAAAGCGCTCCCAGGGCAGGTCCTTGTCACGTCCCCCGGCCAGGAGAATCAACGGCTCATCGAAGGCCTCCAGCGCAGCAAGCACACGCTCCGGCGCTGTGGCAATCGAGTCGTTGACCCACAGGACGCCATTCACCCGCCGCACCTCCTCCAGGCGATGGGCTACACCCCTGAAGGCCGCAATCGCGCTGCGCATTCCCTCAAGGGTCGCGCCGGCAGCATCAGCGAGCGCAATCGCCGCCAATACGTTGAGCACGTTGTGATAACCTCGCAGACGAATCAGGTCGCGTGCAATGACAGCTGTTGTCCCGCTCTCCGGGCCTCGCAACATTAACTGATCGCCACTGAGGAATGCCCCATCCTCCACAGCCTCCTGACCGCTGAAGTACCGGACCCTGGCTAGAGACCCGTCGCTCAGCCCACGAGCGTTCGCCTCGTCATACCCCAGGACGGCGACATCCCCTCGTCTCTGATTGGCCACGATGGCTCGCTTTGCCGCAATGTAGACGTCCATCGTCTTGTGCCGATCCAGATGGTTGGGCGTGATATTGAGCACGCCGGCGATCTGCGGGCTGGTCTCCATCAGCTCCAGCTGGAAACTGGATAGCTCCATCACCACGCGATCCTCCGGATGCATCTCGGGCAGCTCGTTGATCAGCGGGTTCCCGATGTTGCCCCCAACCCAAGTGCGAACGCCTGACGCCGCTAGCATCGCGCCGACCAGGCTGGTCGTCGTCGTCTTGCCCGCGGACCCAGTGATCCCAACGACTGGCGCCGGACAGCGCACCAGGAACTCCTGCGCGTCATTGCTCAGCCGAATCCCCCTGCGCCTCGCCTCTTGCGCGAGCGGCAGATCCAACGGCACCCCACCGCTGAGACAGACCAGATCGCACCCTTCCAATAGGCTTAGCGGGTGGTCGCCCAGGACGAAGTTGATATCCAGGTCGCCAAGCTCATCCATCGCCGCTCGCAGCGCCCCGGCGCTGCGGCTGTCGGACACGGTGACGCGCACCCCCTGTTGCGCATAGAAACGCGCCAGCGCCTGACCCTGTCGTGCGAGGCCCAGGATCACGACTGCATGTACCGCGTGATCTGCCGGCTTTTGCTCTGTCAACGGTCGATCCGTAGCGCGCTTACGATACCTTCCATCCTGACGGCGTGGGAGCCCTTGATCAACACCACATCACCAGGCCGCAATGCCGTTTTCACGACATCAACCGCCGCAACACTATCGGTTGCCTCATGCACGTGCTCGGGCGGCAGCCCGTGGCTCACCGCACCTTCGGCGATCGTCTGTGCCCGCGCACCAACGACGACCAAATCCGACACGACCTCTGCAGCGCGATGACCAACTTCGAGATGCCCTTCGCGCTCGTAGGCCCCGAGTTCCAGCATGTCGCCGAGTACCGCGACCTTGCGCCCATCCAGGTCAGCCAGCAGATCAAGGGCTGCGATCGCCGATGGCGGGCTGGAGTTGAACGTGTCGTCGATGATCAGACACCCGTGGAGACCCCGCACAGTGACAAGTCGCAACTGCGCGCCCGGTGCAGCAAGCCCCTCGACGATCTCGTCCCAACCAAGTCCCTCAACCAGGCCGGCAGCAGCACCGCGCAACACTCCATAGATGCTATGGCGTCCGAGGTGCGGTACCCCAATGGCGATAGCCTCATCGCGAAAGTGCAGTCGCGCCCGGATACCCTCCAGACCGAGGCCCTCTACATCGTCGGCCCACAGATCGGCGTCTGGCGACAACCCATAGGTGAACACTGCTGCTCGGGTATGGCGTGCCATCTCCCGTACTCGGACGTCGTCGAAGTTCAGGATCGCCACGCCTTGGGGCGCTTCGGGCAGCGCTTCGACAAGCTCGCGCTTGGCCGCAGCAATATCGTCAAGCGTACCCGCGTGCTCTGCGTGGACAGAAGCAACGTTCGTGACGATCCCCACGTGGGGCCGCGCAATATCACACAGAGACCGGATGTCGCCTTGCACGTACATCCCCATTTCCAGCACAACGCGCTCACATGCACCCGTAAGGTTTAGCAACGTCAACGGCAACCCCAACTCGTTGTTGAAGGATCGCTGGCTCCGGACAACACGATAACGACGACCCAGTACGTCGGCCACGACCTCTTTCGTCGTCGTCTTGCCGACGCTACCGGTCACACCGACCCGCCGTAAGGTCCAGCACGTCCACGTCGCCTAGCAGGGGCACGTCGTGCTGTACCACCGACGCTACTGCTCCCCGCGAGAAGGCGTCTCCCACATACGCGTGGCCATCGACGTGCTCGCCTGCGAGAGCGAAGAAGACCGAGCCTGCCTGAGCCTCGCGCGAATCGATGACGGGTGCCACCGGCATTCCCAGGTCGAGTGGACGCCACGCACTTAGCACATCAACAAAATCCGCCAGCGTCAGCTGGCGACCTTCCACTCCGGGGCCTATAGGTGTCTCCATCCGCCTACTGCTCCCCCACCGCTTCGGTGGGTGCAATCCCAAGCAGCACAAACAAGCGTGCCGCAACGGACTGAAAGACCGGAGCGGCCGTCTGCGTCCCCCACCTGAGATAGGGCTCGATCTGAGGCCGATCCAGTTTCACCAGGATAACGAACTCGGGCTCGGGAAGTGGCCCGAAACCAATGAACGAGGTGACGACCTCCACCGGATCATATCCGCCGGAGACCGGGATCTGCGCTGTGCCGCTCTTGCCGGCCATACCATAGCCAGGGACCCGCGCCTTATCGTAGCGATCGGCGACATTGTGTCCCATCAACTCCGCAATGTAGTCCGCCGTCTCTCTGGAGATCGGCTGACCCAAAGCGCGTGGCGTTGTCGGTACCACGCTACCATCGGGGTAGCGCCGCTCCGCAACAACATACGGCGCCATCATCGTGCCGTGGTTCGCCAGGGCCGAGACCGCCGTGACCATCTGCAGCGGCGTCACCGCAATCCCCTGGCCAAACGAGTTGGTGGCCAGCGTGCTGTCCGTCCAGTCCCAGTCTGTGGGCAGATGCACAAATCCAGCGACCTCAGCCGTCAGGTCAACGCCCGTGAGTTGCCCGAACCCAAATGCCCGCACATAGCGGTAAAACAGGTCGGCGCCCAGCACCTGCGTGGTCAGCGTCGCTGCGCCGACGTTCAGCGAGGAGCTGAGCAGCCCCTGGAGATCCTGCGTCCCGTGCGCCTGTCGATCCGAGTTTCTGATCACAACCCCGCCGTACTCCAGAACCCCACTGTCGAAATACGACCAATCACGCCCAATCCTGCCCGAGTCGACAGCAGCGGCAGCGGTGATCACCTTGAACACCGAACCAGGCTCATACGGGACGCTGATCGAGGGATCTACGAAGAGATTCCGCTGACTCTCTGGATACTGAGATTGCCTGGCGGGATCGTAAGCCGGACTGCTAGCCACGGCTAAGATCTCGCCGGTCCGCGGGTTCATCACCAGAATCGTCCCGCCGTAGGCCCCGTATTCCGCCAGCGCCCGACTCAGCTCCCCTTGCACAAACGCCTGGATCGTACGATCGATCGTCAACCGCAGGTCCGTACCTGCGAAAGCGCGCAGCTTCCCCTGCGCCAGCTCGTCAGGGAAGGGCTCGGATGCCGCATCCACCGATCCTTGTGCCATGGCGGGCTGAGGCTTGATCAGACGGTGATGGAATGCCTCAACGCCGTACCCATAACCGGCGTCATTGCTGAAGCCAATCGTATGGCTGGCCAGATCTCCCTCGGCGTAATAGCGTTCCCACGTCGGCTCCAGCGTCAACCAGTACCACTTATCGGCCTTGATGTCCTCAAGTCGCTTCCCCGCCTCACCGCTGACCGCCCACGCCAGCCGGACCCAGCGACGATCCGTGACGCTGAGATCAGCCTGCAGGCCCGCCACATCGCGCCCCAGCAACGGGGCCAGCTCCTGAGCTGCCGCTAGGGCATCCCCGACCAAGGCGACCTCAGCACCGACGACATATGTTGGTGAGTTACCCACCAGCAGATCGCCGTTGCGATCCATTATCACGCCTGGCGGCGGAGCGGGCAGCCCGTAGGGTCGGTCAAGCAGGAGATCGTTTTCCTCTTTCCACTCGGCGCGGGCAATGACCTGCAGCCACACCAGTCGCCCCAGAATGGGCACCAAGAAGATCACCAGGATCACGGTGATCAGCCGCATTCGAGCGTCAGGTCCTCGGAGCATATCAGGGCGTCCCCAGTCGTAGGTAGTCGATCGATTCCGCTGGAGCGAACCCCAGCGCCACCGACCGAACTTGAAGAACTGGGATCGAGCTTAGCCGCGCGATCTCAGTCTCGAGACGGCTGTTGTCGCGTTGGATCTGCGCCATTGCGTTGTGCAGCGACCAGACCTCGTTCGAGAGCCGCACATTGGCGGCCCCAAGCGCCAGGTAGCCACCCATCAGGAGGGTCGCCAGGACAATGCTGACGACGAACGCTCTCGCCGTCACCTGGTTGATCTGCTCTTTCCGCCGTTGCACCCCGTGGGTGCTCTGCTGCCACGCAACACTCATCGCATCACCCCAGAACCACCCTATCCCAACGTTCCCACACGTTATAGTTTCTCGGCCAAGCGCAGCTTCGCACTTCTGCTGCGCGGGTTCGCCTGGATCTCAGGCCCAGTTGGTGCAATCGGCCTGCGAGTCAGAACGCGCAGAGTGCGCCTGTGATCACACTGGCACACCGGAAGCTCTGGAGGACAGATGCAGTCCTCGGACTCACGCTGCAGAAACTGCTTGACGATGCGGTCCTCCAACGAGTGAAACGCGATAATCGCTAGCCTGCCTCCTGAGCGAAGCGCAGAGAGCGCATCCGGCAGAGCCGACCCGATGGCTTCGAGCTCCTGGTTGACTGCAATGCGCAGCGCCTGGAAGGTGCGGGTCGCCGGGTGAATGCGCATACTGGCACGCGAGTTGCGCCGTCCGCCAACGGCCAGGCTAACGATCTCGGCCAACTCCCCCGTCGTTCTGACCGGGCGCGCACGCACGATCGCTCGCGCGATCCCCCGACTCCGCGGCTCCTCTCCGTACTCGAACAGCACCTGAGCCAGTGCACCCTCGCTCAGCTGGTTCACCAGGTCAGCAGCCATCAAACCGCTGCTGGCGTCGAAGCGCATATCCAACGGCCCGTCCTGCACAAACGAGAATCCGCGGCGCGGGTCGTCAATCTGCCACGATGAGAAGCCCAGGTCGAATAGTACGCCATCGAGTGACTGGAGTTCCTCCCGCCGCAGTACCTCCAGCAGGTCCACGTAAGATGCGTGAACAACCTTCGCTCGATCGCCGTAGCCGCCCAAGCGTACACGAGCACGCTCAACGGCCTCCGCATCACGATCGAGGCCCACTACATAACCGTCAGGGGCGCTAGCCTCCAGGATGGCGGCCGAATGCCCGCCGCCGCCCACCGTCGCGTCGAGATAGTGCCCCCCTGAATGGACACCCAGCCCCGCCACAACCTCAGCTACCAGAACAGGGATATGATGTCGCGCCTCAGCCGCGCCTAGACGTTCAGGCTCGACCATATCGCTGGATCATCCGCCATCGCCTCGCGTCGCTGGCTGTCCTTCGCCTGCCAGATCTCCGGGTTCCATAGCTCAATGATCGTCTCTAGCCCGACGATCTGTACTTCGGAGGACAACTCCAATCCGGCGAATTCTCGGAGGCGATCCGGGATCAGCATCCGCCCCTGTTTGTCAAGCTGGAAATCCACTGCCTCAGAGAACAACAGACGGCGTAGTTCACGTCCCCGGTAGTCAGTCAATGGCAGAGCCGATATCCGCTGCGTCAGTTCACGCCACACATGAATGGGGTATACTGCGACGCATTGGTCGAATCCCTTCGTGATGATCAGTTGCTCAGGCAGCTCCTCACGAAAACGCGATGGCATTGTGAGCCGGCCCTTGTTGTCCAAGGTATAAGCGTATTGACCCATGAGCATCGAATGATCACCACTCCCAGGATTTGGGAATCAGAAAAAAGTGGCGCCCGCCCCACCTTGACCCACTTTTCCCCACTAGCGCCCACATTATACATCAGAAGCTGGGGGCACGCAATAGTTATCCCCACTCTCGGTTTGGCTGTGCCAGTTATATTTGGGATAACACGCTCATCGCGAGTGATCTGAGTTACCTTATACAGGCCTACCATCCATGCGAGCTGCGAAACTCCGTAGGGTGTAGTTCAATGGTGGCCGCCCTGCGGTGCAGACCAAGGTATACTTGCCGCAGGCGTAACAGCAGAGGCGCGTGGGAAGATAGGCGGATAGGGTAGAGGGGGGGCACTTTGCTGCGCATAGAACGTATCCGTGACGATATTGCGGCCCTTGGTCAGCACGCGATTGCAGCGCACGCGTCGCGCCGGACCGCTCTGACGCTGGCTCAACAGTGGCTTGCCAGCGCCCCCGATGCTGAGACCTTGCGGACACACATACAGCCGGTGTTGGGGCAATCTGACCGCTGGTCGGGCGCGCTACCCACGACGTCAGAACCGGTAAACGCCCAGATCGCCTGCCCGCAGCTGCCTCTCACGGATCTGGTGCTGATCGGTGTCGATGGTTCGCAAATCTTCCCGGATCGCCACGCCCTGACCCTCTATTACCTCCTCCAAGTCGGCACCCTGACCTTCCGCTACAACGGCAACGCGCCAAGCCCAATGACCTTCGCGTGGTTGCACTTCGCGGAGAGCGAGCTTTTCGATGACCGCGGCTACCTGATTGGCGGCGAGACGCTGGGCATCGAACGCATGATCAGGGAGATGGAAGTACTCGCACGGCTGACCGCTGAGGAGCGTGTGGAGTCAGGTCACTTGGTCCTTGGGCTGTCCGATGGACCGCTCCTCTGGCCCTATCTCGACCACACCCCCAAAGCGGAGCAGGAGTGCGGCAGCTACCTCGAGGCGCTGCGTCGCGTACAGCAGGGAGGCGGCATTCCGGTGGGCTACGTGGACCGCCCGGGAGGGCGCCCACTGCTCGACCTGCTCTGGGCGAGCAGGCTCTCAGGCGATGAGCTAAGCGAGAAGATCAACGACAATCCCATGCGGACGCTGACGGATGACGACCTGATGCTCAGTGTGCTGTCTCCCGGATCGCGCACGCCGTGGTTCACGCGTCCCACCGCGACTAACGAGCGTCACGCGCGAGACGGACAGGAAATATGGTTCTGCTACCTGCATCTTGGCACCATCGACGCTCCTACCATCGCACGCATCGAGGCGCCCGCCTGGGCCGCGGTCAAAGAAGAGGCCATGGGACGTTGCCACGCCGCCCTGCTGCACCAGGCGTCGGTGCTCCATGGCTACCCCTATGTTCTGGCGCGCGCGCACGAGGAGGCACTTGTGACCACACAGGATAAAGCCGCCCTAGACCAGGCCATTCAGCGTGAGATGCTTGCGGCAGGCGTGCTCGCTCTACCTTCCGACAAAGCCCAGCAGAAGGCATTGCTGGGCCAAAGATGATCTTTCAGGAGGCCCAATGTCAGCCATCCGTCAGACGATCGCGATCGGCAACGTCCTCCGCGCAGAGCTCCGCAGCTTCGTCGTCGCCTCACGCATCCCCGCGCCCGAGGTACCCACCTTCGGTGCCTTTGTGCGCGCTCCCATCCAGCAGGGCACGGCGGAGCTCATCGGTCTCAACCTCGCCGCAACCGTAGTGCCCGGCATCCCCGAATACGATGAGATCATCCGCGATCAGCGCGAGAATCGCGCCGTGCCGGTGGAGATCTCCGTAGCCGCGGTGGGTTCCGGACCTACCCGCCGACGAGTTGATCCCGACGGTGCTGCTCCGGACCGCCCCAGACGACGGTGATGACCGAAGGCGCGCCCTCATCGAAGCGGGCCGCTACCTGGCGCGGCACCTTGGACGCGACCCCATGCGATTGGAGAAAGTCCTCCGCCGTATCGACGGATCCTGACCTATCGGTTTGGTTGGGGGCGCCGATGTGGGCAACGGGGCTCGCTCAAGGCAGCCCGGAAGGTAGCCGCTAGCTGCCTCGCCCCTCCTTCACCGCTGCGATGAACGCCGCCGCACGCCGCGTCAGCTCCTCCATGTCGCCTGAGTCCAGCAGCTTCTGGCTCACCAAGCTACTGCCCACGCCCAGCGCCGCCGATCCCGCACGGATGAAGTCCGCGGCCGTCGTCAGGTCCACCCCGCCGACGGGCACGATCTCGAGCTGCGGTAGCGGCGCCCGTATCGCCTTGATCAATTCCGGTCCCCCAACGCTCGCCGGGAACAGCTTGACCATCGCGGCACCGACCTCCCACGCAGTGAGTGCCTCAGTCGGCGTGAAGATCCCCGGCATCGCCGGGATGCCATAGCGGTTGCACAACTCGATCACGGCGATCCTCAGTGTCGGCGCCACAATGAAACCCGCGCCAGCCAGGATCGCGGCGCGCGCCGTCTCCGGGTCGAGCACCGACCCGGCGCCGAATAGCACGCTATCCCCATACCGCGCAGTCGCTTCCTCTATAACACCCAACGCTCCTGGCGTCGTCATTGTGACCTCGATCACGCGCACGCCCCCGGCCCGGATCGCGTCGGCTGCGGCAACTAGCTGATCCGAGCTCTCCGCCCGCATAATCGCAATCACACCCGTCGACCGTATCAGCTCCAGCTTCTCAGTTCTGTTCATTCTGATGGCTCTCCCTACTCGCGACTCCGCCTTTCCTACCTCGCCGTCCGCTTCCCCCCGCCCAACACGTCCGCCTTCATCAACGCTTGCACCTCGTCCTTTGCCACAATCGGCAGATCAAACATCAGCGTCTGTTTGATCCGGGTCATCGCATCGCCCACAAGCACGCCCTTCTCGATCCCCGAAGCACCATAGCCCTCGGTGAGCAACCCATAGTAGAAACCCGCGTTCCACGTGTCCCCCCCACCCAACCGATCCCAGAGCGTAACCGGCTTGACCGCAGGCGAACGGAAGAAGGCGCCCTTGGAATCAGCAGCCGCGGACTCCCAACGATGCTGTTCGAAGGAATCCGGGTACCGAATCGTGATCGCGACGATCTTCGTGTTGAAGTGCTTGTGAACAGCCTCGGCAAACGCAAAAATGTCCTCGTCCTCCAAGTGACCTATGTCGCCATCCACGATCTGCTTGGCGGAATACTGACCACAATCCAGGCCGTACAGCAGCGCCATATCCTCGATCGACGTGATCAGCACATCGACGTGATCCGCCAGGATCGGTGTCATCACCGCGCGCGCCTGCTCGACATTCCAGAGTGTCGCACGATAGTTGAAGTCCAGCCCCACCAGACACCCATCAGGCTTGTGGGTGATGGCTTCCTCGAAAGCAGCGAGCAGATAGTTGCGCGTGTACCCGCTGTGCGTCGACAGGCCGAACGTGATGCCCGAGGTATGGAAGAGCGCACAGTCTGCGAGCGCTGCCCCCCAATCCACCATCCCCGCGTCGAGGCGCGAGGCCGCCGAGTATGCGCGCTGGTAGATCCCCGTGTCCTTACGCGGCGTCCGGCCCACCTCGTAGATGAACCGTCCAATCGGTTCGGTCTTCGGCGCCCAGACGATGTGGTCGGTGGCGATCCCGTTCTCGCGCGCGATGTTGCGCAACATCAACCCGTAGGGATTCGCCGGG
Source organism: Anaerolineae bacterium (assembly GCA_025454475.1). GTDB lineage: Bacteria > Chloroflexota > Anaerolineae > B4-G1 > SLSP01 > PWVB01. The sequence continues at coordinate 1,140 of JALOOJ010000221.1, read as the reverse complement.
ACTCGTGTGATGTAGCTCGAGGGAATACCGAACCGCGCCAATCCCATCGCCAGCGTGTACTCACTGCCCGCCATCGATAGATGCACTGTGCGAGTCCGCTCCGGACGCTCACTGTCCGCCGGTGTATCGCGCACCATCGTTTCCCCAAACGTGACAAACGCGGGCCCCTTCCCCGCGAAGCCGTTAAGATTATCCTTCGTGATATCCCACTTCAGCGTCGCCTGGCTCATAGTCTCCATCACCTCATGTGGATAAGATGCTCGTCTACCCTCGGCCCAGTCCCCAGCCCCAAATCTTCCCGCCCTCCCCCTACCAGTCCGCTACCGACCCATCCGCGTGCCACAGCCGCGGCGTTTCCCACGATCCATCGTCGAGCTTGTCCGCCAGCGCCTCCTCATCCAGCTCGATCCCCAGACCGGGCTTGGTCGGGAGGTCGATGGTGCCATCCTTGATGACGAAAGGCTCTTTCAGGTACCCCTCGCCCAGCGTCACGTGCTCCTGTGCCAGGAAGTTGGGGGTACAGGCATCCAACTGAAGACATGCCGCCAGCGCGATCGGCCCCAGTGGACAGTGCGGCGCAACAGCGGCGAAGTAGGTCTCCGCCATGGCCGCGATCTTCTTGCATTCCAGGATTCCACCTGCGTGCGAGAGATCCGGCTGTACTATCGTCGCAGCCTGCTTCTCCAGCACCTCGCGGAATCCCCACTTCGTGAACAGCCGTTCACCCGTCGCGATGGGGATCGTCGTGCTCCGTGCCACCGTCACCATTACATCGACGTTGTCCGGCAGCACCGGCTCCTCGATGAACATCGGGCTATAGGGCTCCAGCGCCCGCGCCAGCCGCACTGCCATCGCGGGACTCACCCGCCCGTGGAAGTCAATACCGACGTCCACGTCCTTGCCCACTGCCTCACGGACTCCCGCAAAGCGTTCGACGTTTGCCTCCACCACGGCGGGCGTGTCCACGATGTTCACCGCACCCAGGATCCCCATCTTGAGAGCTGTGAACCCCTGCGTTGCACTCACCTTGGCGCTCTCGATGTAGTCGCCGTAGGTCTCCCCGCCAAGCCAGCCGTACATTCGGATCCTATCGCGCGTGGCGCCACCGAGCAACTGATAGACCGGCACGCCCAGCCACTT
>JALOOJ010000220.1 GCA_025454475.1 Anaerolineae bacterium | reverse complement strand
AGCAAGAGTGGGGTAGTCTTTGCGTCTACGGCCTACACTTACTTCGTCCTACGAACAGAATCATACCACACTATGGTAGGGTGTCAAGACCACCGTTCCGACGGGTCGGCGTCGGTATGTAGGGCGGCTCGCCTGTGCCGCTCTGCTGCAGGTCGCACGCCGGACGGCGCGTCCGCTGCTGTATACGGCACAGGCCGCTGTGCATTCGGACCGTGGAGCGAACCGCTATGCCAGCACCCGGAACGGGCGTTCGTGCTTCGAGCATGACCCTGGCGACGAGGCTGGCTCTCACCTCCAGACCGGGCCCGGACGCGGGCAATCGTCCTCGATCCTCTACGTGCCGAGAGCGCGGATGCGTTCACGCTCGCAGAGCAGCCGGCCCACGTCGTCCACCGCGACGACTGCGCCGCCCATGGCCCGCGTGCGAATGGCGCCACGGGCAAACGGGTTGCGCTGAAGCTGCGGGCTATCGAGCAGACCCACGGCGACGGCGCGCGCCAATGTGCGCGGATGTGCGAGCGGGTCGTCGCTATCACCCTCGCCCAGTCGGTAGATCGCCGCGATGAGTACCAGCGCCTCACTCACAAGCTCCTCGGCGCGCTCGTGGACGAGGGAATCGCATATGAGGTCAGGCTGGCCCGCGATCACGGTATCGATCACCTGTTGGGCCATCTCCGCCGACTCAATCACCTCCTCGGCAGTCGCGGCATGGTCGGCCTCGCAGTAGCCGACGACGTGGACAATACTCGGCGCGAGGGCCATCTGCAGGTAGATCGACTCAGCCAGGTGTGCGCGTGCCCGGGCCGTATCCACCGGATAGCTGAGCAGCCCGGTCCTGGTCTGGCGCCAGATGCGACGGGATCCTTCGGCGTCAACAGACGCTGCAGCCTCGCCCCAAAGGTCGTCCGAAAAGCCGAGCCCCTTCAGGTAGACCGCCTCCGCGACCCGGACTTGGGCCAGCGCTTTGGCCAGGTCCATGCGGTTCGACAGCATCGGAGGGCTCTCGAACATATAGGGCGTAATGTAGTCCGTGACCCCGAAGGCCCTGGCGCTGTGCGCGTAGAGGTACGATGCCGCCACGGAGAACACATCCGGGGCGTCGCGCATCGCCCAGTGGTAGGGCTCGTTGCCCTCGACCGGGATGCCGCGCTCGCCGTGCCAGGCCATCAGCGCCTGGTGGTCGCGGATCGACGCCTCCAGGCCCTGGGGCCCTCGGCCATCCATCGCGTTGAACCAGAAGAGCGATGTGGCGCACCAGGCGTTGCGGATCGTGCGCGTGAGCAACTCGGCGTAGCGCAGCAGGTCTGACGTGCCCGAGTAGGAGCGCATCAACGGGTAGTTGCCCGTCTGTGAAGCCGCATACAGCTGCTCCAGGTCGGCTTGGCTTCGAATGGGTACGCCGCCCGCGCCCATACGGCTCGGGTCTTGAAGATCGGGGTGAAACAGATTCTGCTGCGCATCCTGATCGGGGCCCAACGAGATCACATCCAGCACCTCGGACTCGGCAATGCGGGTGATGCCGGCAATGGTCGGGTCGATGGTGCGGGCGGGGACGCCGAAGTGGTGCCGGAGCAGCGGGTAGGGGGCCTTCCAGCGGATGCGCTCGACAACGGTCTGCGGCGGGGCTGGGCGACCTTCCACGGTCTCGGCTCCGCCGCGCAGATAGCGGACCACAGCGGTTGTCTGCTCACTGCCGTCGAAGATGGCCTGGAATATCCCCATCTCGCGGGCGACGGCGGCGACCGGCGGGGTGCCGCCGAAAATGAAGGCCCGATCGCCCAGGCCTGCGGCCTGCATAACGCCCCAGAACTCAGCCAGCGCACGCCGAGCGTTTTCGGGTGTCAGGCGATAGCTGACACCGATCACGTCGGGTCGGAACTCGCGGGCCATATCAGCCCAGGTTTCGGGGTCGGTCGCGGGACCGGTGAAACGCGTCTCGTGGCCCATCGCCTGGGCCAGGGCCAGGAAATGGTGCACGCCGGCTACGTGGACGCAGTCGGCCAGGGCGCCTGCAAGGATGCGCATCGCGCTCTACCTCTCGCCGGTGTCGACGTAGCGGTGCAGCTCTTGTACCGACATACCCTTGATGCCCAGGCGTTCCATTGTGCGGCCCTCGCGCCAGTAGTCTTTGCCGTGGACGATGCTGGCCAGGCGCACCATCGCGTGCATTGTGACCGTCTCGACGCCGTACTGGTGACCGAACTCCGCGATCGGGACCAAACTGCAAGGGACGTCCTCGAAGATGTAGCGGTGCCGGAGCTGGGGCGGCGCCTTGATCCCGGCGTAGCCCTGGTTGGCGTGCATCGCCTCGTGCAGCGAGCCGCCCTCCGCATTGTAGGCCCGGCTGAGCCACTCCTCAGCTGTCTGCGCGCGGATTCCGACGGCGGAGGCCACCGTGACGCGCTCGCGGTCGAGGGCCTCCAGCACCTTGGCGGTGGACGGCGTCACACCGTCCATGTAGAACTCGAAGTCTCCGCCGGTCCGCTCGATCCAGCCCGCGTTCAGCAGCGTTAGCGCTGGGTGGAAGATGGCCCCCATGTTATTGAGGCTGGTATGCAGCACGCTCTTGGCGGGGATGAACTGCGGGTACACCTGCTGAACGAGCGCCACCGCCTCAGCGGTGCGGGTGGTGGGCATTGCCGCCAGCGGGACGGAGTACTTGGTACGGAAGATGCGCGCCTGGGCCGGACCCATACTGCGCGCAGCGAAGAGGAAGGTCTCGGCTTCACAGATGATGGGCCGCGCCGTGCAACCGGCGTGGGTGAGGCCGGCCGTGAACTCCAACGCGCCGCCGGTGCGTCCCGGGTTGAGGACCACGACCTGGTCGTCCCTAAGATAGGGCGCAGCGCCCAGCGCGATGTCGCGGTGGCCACTTGCGGGGATCACAACCATCACGAGCCGTGCGTCTGCGAGCGCTTCACCGAGGTCCGAAGTTGCGCCGACGAGCGGGCCGAAGGCGCCGACCCCATCCTCTGTGATGATCTCGATGCCCCCGCGGAGCTTGATAGCCTCGATGCTCGCCTCGGTTCGGTTAAACAGAGTTACGGGGAAGCCGCGGACGGCCATCTCCGCAGCCATGGATTTGCCTCCGTGTCCAGCGCCAATCACGGTGATTTTCAGCGCGTCCTGTTGCATCGCGTTAGCCTCCTGTCGCGGTGTGGGGGAGATCGTCGCGCGGCGGGCTGGCGAGCGTGGAGTTCGGGGAACAGTGTTCCCGCCGGTACACCTAGCATACCACCGTTCTCCCCATACCACAATCCGCTCGGGCCGCGGGCATCCTTGCCCGCTCCGGGCAGAGAAGCTGCAGACAGGGAGGCCCGCAGTCCGAGTGATATGGCACTGAGGGCGTGCGGTGCGCCTGCTCGCTAGCCCGCCACTTCGACCTCGCTGTGCTCCCAACGCGCCATAAGGCGGGCAAGATTCGCTTCCTGATCGCGATACCTTCGGTCAAGCGCCTGAACCTCGTCCCAGTCCTTGGCCTCCGTGGCGACGACCATTGCCTCTGCCAGATCGTGGAGCTGCGTCTCCAGGTCGTGGATCTCGCCGAGCAGGCGCTCCAGCTCGGCTTCCCTCCGCGCCTGAGTGGATGTCGCGCGCGCTCGATCGCGTCCTGCGGCCTGCGCTGCTCTGGCGCTGTCGACTGCGGCGGTGCGTAACGCGTCGGGCGCGGTTCTCTCCGCCTCGCGCAGTGCCAGATAGGCGCCATAGTTCCCCAAGGTCACTCGCAGCGTGCCATCGCGCAGTTCCCAGACCTGCGTCGCGAGTTTGTCGATCAGGTAGCGGTCGTGCGAGACCATCAACACGGTGCCCGGGAATGCCCGCAGCGCGTCTTCCAGCATTTCCTGGGCTTCGATGTCAAGGTGGTTGGTCGGCTCGTCAAGCAATAGCAGGTTGACCGGATGCAGAGCCAGGACGAGCAGGGCGAAGCGTCCGCGTTCGCCGCCACTCAGGGCCCGCATCGGCTTGTAGACATCGTCGCCGCGAAACAGGTAGTGACCCAGCAGGCTGCGTGCTTCCCCTAGCCCCATAGGCTGGTGGTCGAGTAGCTCGTCAAGCACGGTCTGGTCCGGGTCCAGGATCTCGTAGGCCTGGGCGAAATACCGCACGTCCAGGTTGGCACCGAGCCGCAAGTCACCGGCGAGCGGCGGCAGTTCCGCAAGCAGCGTCCGCAGAAAGGTCGACTTGCCCGTGCCGTTGGCACCGATCAGCGCCGCGCACTCGCCGCGTTGCAGCAGCAGCTCTTCGATGCTGAAGAGCTTGACACCTGGATACCCAATGACGACGTCGCGGGCTCGGATGACTTCGTTGCCGCCGCGCTGGCGTGACTTCAGCCTCAGCCGGAAGCGGTCCAGCGAGGGGTCCGGCGCGCGAAGTGACTTCACGGCCTGCTCGATCTCCGGCACATCCCACGTGCGCTTGGAGATATTGGGGTCATCCTCCATGAACTCGCTCCATTTCTGGTTGAGTGCCTCGGTACCACCCAGCGCGACAGCCTGGGCCGCGCGGGCCAGCCGCTTGAGCCGTCCCTTGGCCTGAGGGTCACCGCTGGGCATGAAGCGCTTTATGAACTCCAGATCCTTAAAGAAGCGCTCCTGCACGGCGGCAAACTCCTTGATGCGCCGGGCCCAACGCTCTTCGCGCTGCATGACGTAGGCGCTGTAGTTACCGCGGTAGACCTCCATACCCTGACCACGCATCTCCCAGATCACATTGACGACCTGGTCGAGGAAGTAGCGGTCGTGGCTGACGACCAGCACAGCACCATCCCAGCGCTGTAGTACGGTCTCGAGCCACGCCACGGCCTCCATGTCGAGGTGGTTGGTCGGTTCGTCGAGCACCAGCAGATCGGGCTGTTCGAGCAGCAGCCGCGCCAGTAGGGCGCGTGTCTTCTGCCCGCCGCTGCAGTGGGCCAACGGCATGTGCTGCTGCTCGTCCTGGAATCCAAGGCCCGAAAGCACCTGCTGAATGCGCAACTCGTACTCGTACCCACCGTCATGGGCGAACGCCTCCTGGGCACTGCCGTAACGCTCGAGAAGCGCTTCGGGATAACCGCCATCGGCCAGCGCAGCCTCCATGTCCCGCAGCGCCGCTTCACGCGACCGCAGATCGGCGAAGACCGTGAGCATCTCCTCGTAGACCGAGTGCTGCGGCGCGAGGAACGCATCGGCGGCCTCCTGCTCGAGGATCCCAAGACGGGTGCCCTTGGCCATGGTGATCGTCCCTGCGCTTGGCGGTTCCTGCCCCACCAGAACGCGCATCAGCGTGGTCTTGCCCACGCCGTTGGGTCCCACCAGGCCGATGCGCGCCCCGCGGGGCACCTCGCCCGACAGGCCGCCGAAAACGTCCAACGCCCCAAATGCCTTGCCCAGATTGCTGAAACTCACGACCGGCATACGTCACCTCACCAAAAGGTAGAAAAAAACCGCAGGCTGGGTGCGCCCGCGGCTTGGTTGTCTGCTTACAACGAAAAAGTGCGGGCTGTATGCGCCCGCACTTTCGAAAATGACTGACCGTCAGCCAGGCGCATTACGACAAGGAAGGATCCCCATTGTTGTTGACTGTGCGAATCACCAATGCGCCGAATACCATTGTACTCCCGGTCCGTTCCCTAATCTGATGTCAACACTTAC
>JALOOJ010000219.1 GCA_025454475.1 Anaerolineae bacterium | reverse complement strand
TCCTGTGCTTGGCGAGGGCTTGGGCAGCTACATGCGGTGGCATGATGGCCACCAGTGGCAGAGGGTTTTCGTGCACAATGAGTATCTCACGCGCTTCGCTAAGTTCGGGGTAGTAGGTCTGCTTCTCCTGTTGGTTTTCCTATATCAGTGCTACAAGCATCTATTAGGGCACATGCTCGATCCACGATCCGATGCCAGGCTCCTGGCAACGTCGGCAGCCGTCTTCATCGCGATGATGCTCGGCTTTTCGCTTTTCTACGAGTTCGGGATCTTCTTCTGGGTCTTCGCTTCGCTAGGTGTTTCGATTGCCAGAACGACGCCGTCCGTTGAGACCGCAGAGGTGCCGTATGTACCTTGACGCTCCTGACATATCGGTCATCACCCCGAGTCTGAACATGCTTCCCTATCTTCAGAGGTGCTCCGCTTCAGTCGCTGACCAAGAGGGGGTGTCGGTTGAGCATATTATCGTAGATGGTGCCTCAACCGATGGCACATCTGACTGGCTGACAACGAAGGGTAACCTGGTCAGCATTGTCGGCCGAGATTCCGGAATGTACGAAGCGGTGAACAGGGGCTTGAGCGACGCGCGTGGCGGAATTCTTGCCTATCTGAACTGCGATGAGCAGTATCTGCCAGGGGCACTCCGTGCTGTGAAGTCCGTCTTCGATGCGGATACCGATGTTCATATGGTGTTCGGCGATTCGCTGATCGTTGGGCGTGATGGAACCATGATTGCGTACCGCAAGGGCTACGCGCCTCGTTGGCACTACATACAGGTATCCCATCTCTATAACCTCTCATGCTCCTTTCTGCTTTCACCGTCACGGGTCACAATCTGAGCTCGACAGAGCACTCCAGGAACGAACTCAGGATGATGCATAGCGCTGCGCCATTCTGGCTTAGGATGCTAAGGCTCCCCGTGAACGTTGCTCGGCTGATCGAGAAGCTTGGGGCGGGCGCGTACTGGGAGCGGATGCCGCTGAGGTATGCCATCTACTTGGATGGCGAGTCAGAGCGCAGGGAGTTTGCAGCAATCAAGGCGCAGCCCTTCTGGAAATGGAGCTAGCTCGTGAACCTACTGTACACGCTTACAGCGTATCCTCCCTCTACAGGTGGGGCGCAGCTCCATCAACACATGCTGGCCAGAAGCCTGTCGGAACGCCATCGGGTTCAAGTCGTCACGCAATGGAACGAGAACCGGACGGACTGGCTCCTGGGAACGACCTTGCGCGCCCCGGCAGCCGCCAATGACTATGTCATTGACGGCATCTCTGTCCATCGCTTTGGTCTATCATCGATGGAGAAGGCCCATCTCATTCCGCCTGTGTTGACCTATCACCTGATGATGGACCGATCGATATCCACAATCGCTGACTGCTTTGCATCGCATTTCGCCTCGATGGCATCTCAGTCTGATCTCATCCACAATGCACGTGTTGGTCGAGAGGGTCTAAGCTACGCGTCATATCAGTCGGCGCGTCGTAATGGCATTCCCTTCGTTTTCACGCCCCTCCATCATCCTCGATGGGTGGGCTGGCGCTACCGCGCCTACACAAGACTCTACCAGCTCGCCGACGCTGTCATCGCGCTGACTGACTCGGGCAAAGCAGCGCTGGTGGACCTAGGCGTCGAGCCGGATAGGATACACGTCACAGGCATAGGCCCTGTGCTGGCTCCGGAGGCTGATCCCCTTCGCTTCCTCCGCCTTCATGGAATCGATGGCCCGTTGGTGCTCTTCCTGGGTCAGCACTACCCCTACAAAGGGTATCGTGCACTGCTAGAGGCCACCGATGCCGTGTGGAGGATAGCACCAGAAACCCATTTCGTCTTCATAGGGCCGGCAGTTAGGAACTCGGAAGCTGCCTTCAGAACTCACACAGATCGACGAATCCACCGGCTCGGACGCGTACCCATCGAACAGAAAACCGATGCTCTCTCAGCCTGTACGCTGTTGTGCGTACCGTCGACACAAGAGAGCTTCGGAGGCGTTTACACGGAGGCTTGGAGCCTTGGAAAGCCGGTAGTCGGCTGCAACATACCTGCCGTATCTGATGTCATCGATGACGGCATCAACGGGCGGCTTGTCGCTCAGGATCCGAGGGAGATCGCCGACGCTATTTGTGAACTCATCACCAGCACCGGCCTGGCCCGAAGGCTCGGCGAGAACGGTAAGCGAAAAGTGGAAAGCCGTTATTGCTGGCCCCGCATCGCCGAGAGAACTGAGGATGCCTATCGCTGCGCTCTGTCGGGCAGCTGCCGATGAGCATTCACCACCTGTATCGTCCGTTTCTCAGGTTTTTCCGCCGCAGACGTATGCTGCTGTTCGCGGAGACCTTTGCTGTGGACTCGCGTACGAGAATCCTTGACATCGGAGGCGACCCGTTCAACTGGAGTCTGCTATCAGAAGCCGAGCCACGGATTGTGTACGCCAATGTATACACGAGGCCCGGAAGACAGGACTGGATCATCGGTGATGGGAGACGGCTTCCCTTTCCAAGTGGGTCTTTCGACATAGCCTACAGCAACTCGGTCATTGAGCATCTGGGAGATCTGGGCAACCAAGAGGCGTTTGCCAGGGAGTGTCAGCGAGTCGGTGTCCGGTACTATGTGCAGACACCGAACAGACGTTTCTTCGTCGAGCCGCACCTTATTACACCTTTCATCCACTGGCTGCCTCGCCGTTGGCAGTGCCGGTTGCTGCGGAACTTCACTGTGTGGGGCTTGGTTACCCGACCGGATAGGCAGGCGTGCAAGCAGCTTCTTGACGAGGTGCATCTACTGGATGAGCAAGACATGAGGCGGCTCTTTCCCGAAGCCCAGATCTGGCGGGAACGGTTCTTGGGTTTCACCAAATCGTTGATCGCAGCAAAGGGCTAGCTCGACCGACTTCCAGGACAGCAGATGGCAGACAGATCCCGTGTCAATGTCTTGGGTGTGGGCATCAGCGCGGCAACCATGGACTCTGCGTGTAGGACGATAGAGACCTGGATTGCGGAGCGCGAGCCTCACTATGTCTGTGTCACTGGTGTCCACGGCGTCATGGCGAGCCAGGCTGACTCTGAGCTGCGGGGCATTCACAACCGAGCCGGCCTGGTAACTCCTGACGGCATGCCACTGGTCTGGATCGGCAGACTACAAGGGCATCGGCAGATGGATCGTGTCTATGGTCCCGATCTGATGCTTGCTCTATGCGAACGCTCTGTGCCGAGAGGGTACCGCAATTACTTCTACGGCGGCGCCGCGAGTGTTCCCGAGCAGTTGGCTGAAGGTCTGCAGAGCCGGTTCCCTGGGTTGCAGGTCTCAGGTACCTCCTCCCCTCCCTTCCGCCCGTTGACGCCGGACGAGGACGCGGATGTCGTGACAAAGATCAACGCGGCACAGTCGGACATCGTGTGGGTGGGACTTGGCACGCCGAAACAGGAGCGCTGGATGGCAGCTCACGTCGGCCGTATCGATGCGCCGGTGTTGTTGGGCGTGGGCGCGGCCTTTGATTTCCATACGGGAAGGTTGCCCCAAGCTCCCAACTGGATGCGGCGCAGCGGGTTGGAGTGGTGCTTCAGGCTACTCACGGAGCCGAAGCGCCTCTGGAGGCGCTACTTGAGTAACAACCCTCGGTTTGTAGCTATGGTTCTGCTGCAGGGTCTGGGGCTTCGACACTACTCGCTGGACGGCGAGTGAACCGCATCGAGCTGGCCGTGGCATCCTCAGCGGACGACTGACTTGCGCGCACGCAGGATCAGGCCATACTTACCATGCTTAACGCGGGTGAGAGCATAGACTCACGATCGCGATCTCTCCTAGGGGTTGGCAGAGCTATGTCCCGACGATTTGGGTTGCGCTCCGTTCTCTGCGCTATCGTGTTGGATGTAGTCTGCGTGGTTGGTGCGATGGCCATTGCCAACTGCTTGCGTCGAACACTGCCCTATGGCGCGGTCCCCTACAACCCGTTGTACCCGGAGAGCCTTCCGCCGGTCCATATACTCGCTGCGGTCGCCACGCTGTGGATCGTCAACGCTCTCATGCTCTCGCTCTACGACCCGCAGAAGACGTACAAAGCTGTTGATGAGTATCAGACGCTAGCGCTCACTGTTGGTTGCTTTGCCGTGGCGGTCGCTGGGACGCTCTACTTCACCTACCGCCAGACCTCACGGCTTTTTGTAGTGTACGCCCTCGGCTTCACCTGGCTCAGCACCGCCGCATGGCGGGCAGGGGTTCGCCTAGTAACGCGCGCTAGCCATCACGGGCGCACCCAGGTGGTCAGCCGTGTGTTGATCGCGGGCGCCGGCGACGTTGGACAGCGGGTCTCGGCGATGATCGAGGAATACCACTGGGCCGGGCTGGAGCTCGTGGGATATCTGGACGATGATCCCTCTAAGCACGACAATGGGCTGCCGGTGCTGGGTACGCTGGATGACGTAGAGCGCGTGGTGCAGCAATATGCGGTTGACGACGTGGTTCTGGCCCTGCCGCAACGCGCCTACGAGCGTGTCAACCAGACTGTTGCCAGGCTCCACAAACTACCGGTGCACGTGCGGATCGTGCCCGATTATTTCAGCCTGGCTCTGTACCGGGCCACGGTCGATGACTTCGGTGGTATCCCGATGATCAACCTCCGGGATCCGGCACTCACGCCATACCAGCGGCTTGCCAAGCGCGTGATGGACCTTGTCGTGGGTGGGCTCCTGACAGTGGCAGCGCTGCCTCTTATGGCGGTCATCGCGATCGCCATCAAGCTGGGATCGCCGGGTCCAGTGCTCTTTCGACAACAGCGAGCCGGCCAGAACGGCAAGCCCTTTGAGATGCTGAAGTTCCGTTCGATGATCGATGGTGCTGATGTGCTCCAGGATGCGGTTTGCCAGGTAGACGAGGAGGGGCATGTCATCCACAAGCAGGCCGATGACCCTCGCGTCACGAGAGTCGGGCACCTGATCCGCCGATTCAGCCTCGATGAGCTGCCGCAGTTCTTCAACGTGCTGAGGGGTGATATGAGTCTCGTTGGGCCGCGCCCGGAGATGCCGTGGCTGGTCGAGAAGTATGAGCCGTGGCAGCACAAGCGCTTCGCCGTGCCTCAAGGTCTGACAGGGTGGTGGCAGGTCAACGGTCGCTCTGACAAGTTGATGCACCTGCATACGGACGAGGACCTCTATTACATCCAGAACTACTCTCTGTGGCTTGACCTCTACATTCTGCTGAAAACGCCTTGGGTAGCCTTGCGTGGCAAGGGTGCCTACTGAGTGGGCAAGGCCCGCGCCTGATGGCCTTGGGCAGACTGCCAATGCGGCACTATCACCCCGTCTCGGTCTTCTCCTCGCTGAAGGTGTTCCATGGCTGAGCTGGATCCTCAACTGCGTGCTCCGCAGCACTGGCGGGTGGCACTAGACCGCGACGTGTCATCACGCCTCCGCTGGATTGTCCTGATATGCACGATTATGGTACCCTACTCGCATCTGCCCTACTTCGTTAGCAGGGCGCCTACATACTGGTTCTCCGATCTCGTGATGACAGTATGGCACGGTGGTCCGCGGACCATCGCGGTGGAGTGTTTCCTTGCACTGTCCGGATACCTATTCTTCCGGACATACCACCCAACCTGGAAAGGCTATCGCGGAAAGATCGCGCGCAGACTTGTATCATTGCTGATTCCGTATGCTGTGTGGGTCACGCTCGGAGGCATCTACGAAGCGTACAAGGCTGGCCGAATGGATTTCGGTCTCGTGCTGGATTGGGTAGGGATCACCTCGATGTACCCATCGATTGTCAGTCTATGGTTCATTAGGGACCTCTTCGTTCTTTGCTTGATCGCGCCCGCGATCTATGCCGTACTCCGTCGTGCTCCTATCGGTCTTGCCTTCCTAGGTGTGCTAGGCGTTCTTCAGTTCGTGGCGCTCCCCTGGTACGAGCTAGCTGCCCCCGTGCTGTTCTGGTTCTCTCTTGGCGGGTATGTGGCAGTCCATGCCCGGGACGAGTCACTCCTGGTCCACCAGAGGCCGTGGCGATGGTTCGTGGTATGGGGTGTGGGAGTGATGGCCTGCCAGGTAGTGCTCGTGCGTACCGGTCTGGTCCACTTTGGGTTGGATACGCTCTATGCGCTGACGGGGCTTCCGGCGCTGTGGAACCTGGCGGGAGTCCTCAAGCCTGGACGGATCTTCGAGAGGTTGAGGCCACACACCTTTTTTGTGTTCTGCACGCACGGGTTCATTAACACGCTGCTGTCGCGTTTGTGGGACCTCTGGATTCCGGAGAGCGGAGGCTGGTTGGCGCTGGGCTACTTCGTTGTGGGCACGTCAGGTATCGCCGTAAGCGTAGCGATCGGTGGTCGCGCTGTTGTTGGCCGCGCCTGTGCTCTGGTTCCCAGAGGAAGCCTCCTTCCTCACAGTCATCTCATTGGCCCTGCTGTCCGTTGTGTGGTTGATGCGCTTGTTCCGCCACGATCCGGTGCCTGTGACACCGCTAAACGGTGCACTGCTCCTGTGGGTGGCGATGGTCGCTGTGGGTATGTCGGTCACGGCGTTCCCGGTGATTGCGCTGCCGAAAGCCACTGGGATCGTGCTCGGCCTAGCAACGTGGGTATACCTCGTGCGTCTGGGAGTGCGAGGTGTCCCGGCCCCGGTCGCTGTGGTGGGACTCGCAGCGCTTGGTTTCGGCGTTGCCAGCCTCGGGCTTCTGATGACCGACTGGCCGGCGAAAGTCCCACTTCTCAGCGTGGTCCTGGCGCATCTACCCCCTGTGCTGTTGCGTGTGCCGGGGGCGCCGGATGCCGGGGTGCACGCAAATGAGCTGGCGGGCGCAGTGGCGCCGTTCGTGCCACTGGCTTTGTCTCTGATTCTGTCGGGTTGTGCTACCGATAGCGCGTCGCAGCGCCGCCGATGGCCGGCTGGAGTGCTGATAGCGTTGGGCGTTGCGTCACTCGTTCTGGCGGTCCTGAGCCAGTCGCGAAGCGCGTGGCTTGGCGTCGTGGGCGGTTGCGCCGCTGTGGCCGCGCTCTGGGCATGGCTCTCGCCTTCGCGGAGACTGGCCTGGGGGCTACGGCTCGCGCTGTTCACAGGGCTTGCGGGCGTCGTAGCGGCGGGCTTGTGGCTCGGAGAGGAT
>JALOOJ010000218.1 GCA_025454475.1 Anaerolineae bacterium | reverse complement strand
CCAACGAGCCACACGAGGCGTCGAGCCAGCAGTAGGTAGCGCTGTCAGGACCAGGGCATAGGCTAGGGCAAATGGCGAGAAGACCAGGGCTGAGATGTTATGCGTAAGGATCAGCGCACCATAGGCACACGCTGCCGTCAGCACGCGCGACCAAGTTCGCTGCGCCGCGAGGCGGTCGAGCGCCCAGAGGATCAGGGGGAACCAGACGAAGGCGTAGAACTCCGAGAGCGAGTCGCCACGCACGTAGACATTGACCAGGTGGAAAGGAGCGAACGTGTAGGCTGCTACGGTCAGAATCCTGGCCGCCAGGCTGCGGAACATGCTGCGGGTCCATAGCCCCACGGCGGCTGCGGCGAGTATGAAGCCCAGTGTCTGGGTGGCCTGAATCGCCGAGAGAACGTTCAAGCCCAGCGCCGTCAGCGCGCCGCTAAGGTAGTAAGGCAGAGCAGCGTAGTAGTTGAAGAACGGGTAGCCAAGGTCATAGGCTGCGTGGGCCATCCAGCGCACAGGGAATACACCTGCGTGCAATGACTCTGCCATGTCCAGGGTACGCTGAAGAAGGAAGGGACTGTCTCCACCACCGCGGGTAGCGACGATGCCCGGGCCCCAGAGCGGCGCGGCGGCCAGAAGACCGCAAAGCAACGGGAACAGGAGCCAGAACTTCGAATGGTCTGATGGCTTCAGGACCAGGTGCCATGGGCCGGCGCCTGCTTGCCGCGCTTCAGAGGTCACGGCTGCTCCATTATGATGACGGGGAGCGTCACAGCATCTGATGCTGCCTGGCCATTCGCGCTGACGACGCGTGCTGGTGCACCCGAGGCGGCCTCATAGAGGCCGACGAGCAATGTGTCGATGCCCGGCTGCGGGTCGACGGCCGGCAGGGGATGGAGATCCATGACCAGATCCCCTGGCCGCCAGAATGTCGTGCGCAGATGACCAAGTCCCGGTTGCCCGTCGTGCTGGGCGATCCGAGCGCCATTCCGCAGATAGTGGACGAAGACCGTGTAGTCGGTCGACATCGCGTCCGCGGCATCCCACCATAGCGCAACTTGCGTTTCAGAGCCTGGGTCTGCTTTGACGAGCGCTGCGCGAAGCATCATTCCATGCTCGAAAGTGGCCACAACGGGTGGGATCTCGGGAAGCGCGTCCGCCACGATGATCGTCGCGATTGTGAAGGGGTGCGGATCGCGATCCCCCTGTGCCTCTGGACCGCGCTCCACCCGCAGGTAGGCGGGGTGCGGCAGGTAGGGCAACACGTCGGGTTCCCACTCGCGGTACGGCCAGACGACGAAGGCGACAGTTCGGCCGTCGGGAGGTGGCTGGTAGGCTGGGAGCACCTGCACGCCCGCCGACGGCACGAGGAAGGGAAGAGCAGCCCACGTGTCCCAGAGCTGTGCGTCGATGGCGACGGTGGCGCGGTCCCCGGTACCGCGAAGCATCCGATCCCCATCCCATCCAGCCCCGCGCAGCGCATTGATGTGACCGGCCAACTGAACAGGTCCTGACTCGAACCAATGGCTGGCGAGCGGAGCGAATCGGTAACGGACGAAGTAGTCGTAGGTCGTGCTCGCCAGCCCGATGGCGAGCACGATGTAAGGGAGGCTGCGCAGGGCTATCCGGAATACATGGCTGTAAGCGCGATGACCAACGACCTGAGGGCTATGGTCGTGCTCCTTGTCGGTGCGCGTCGCCATCCATTCCAGGCCCATTGCGGGAAGGAGGGCAGCAGCAGGCAACACGCCTACACCACGCAGGAAGTGCGGCGCGTCTTCGGCAAGCAGCGTTGGGAGCGCCATGCAGCCTGTCCACAGCAGGACCGTGGCTGCAGCAGCGTCACGCCGGAAGCGGGCGAGTGCAACGCCGAGGCCGAGGATGAACACGAGGCTGAGCGCCGGCTCCCAGACGGGTCGCAGAGCGAGGTTGTGACGCCAGATTCGGTCACCGCGCACCGTAAACATTCCTGCCGTGGCCAGGGTGTGGCGCAGTACTGTACGCCAGGGCTGGCCGCCGTGAATAACTTCGCTGAAAACCGAGACTTGCCCGCTGCGCGCCAAGACTACGTCGGGATATCTGAGGGTGTAGATGCCCAAGGGGAGGAGCACGATCAGGGCCGCGCCCGCCGCCAGGGCAAGTCCGCGCCCGAGGCGTCTGGCCTCATCGCGATGGTAGGCCAGAGCGTAGAGTATGAGGGCTGCCAGTGCAATCGGCGTGAAGCGAGCAGCCATGTAGCTGTACCAGCTGGCTCCGTAGATGAGACCCGCGGCAATCCAGTGTCTGGATTGACCTGAGCGGACTGCCCTGGCTCCCTGAGCCAAACACAGAGCTGTGAAGAGCGGCAGAAGCACAGCTCGGAATCCAATGCGGCTCAGGTGCGCGTGCCAAAGGGTCACCGCAAGAACGGAGAGGGCCCAGCGTCCTGCGCGTCGCCCCCAGAGGACCTGCCCGAGTCTGTACGTTGCTGCGAGCGTCAGCACGCCGGCATATGCAGCGGGCAGTCGAACAGCGATTGGGCTGCGACCGACAAAGGCGATTGCCGCCGCGACCAGATAGATGTAGATAGGTTCGCGCCCATTGTTAGCTGGGAAGTAGAGCCGCAGGTCTCCGCCGAGGACGCCCAGAGCGTCGAGCCCGTTCTGAGCCTCATCGTGGTACAACCCAGCGGGGATCTGGCCGATGCCGGGGAGTCGAATCACGGTGCCCACCAACAGCAGGGCCAGGACGATGATCTGACCTCTCCAGCGAGCTCGGTTTCCTGAAGGCCACAGGCTGGACTCATGCCCCAATCGCGCCTGGGGAACGGCAAGGGCCGAGGTGCCCTCAGGCGACGCACTCATGCGCCCCGCGCCACCGTGCCTGTTGGCGCCGCGTCGATGCCGTCTGGGGCACAAGTGGGCGACGCGCAGATGAGCGTTCCGTGGGTACACACGAGAGGGTGAAGCAGGGCGTCCCTGAGGTGGCCAGGTTGCGTCCCGGCCATGATGCGCACTCGCAGACCAGGCATCTGTGATACGAGGGCGACCATGCGCTCTACCTTGTCGGCCATGCCCCCTGTTACGTCAGTGTAGCCGGAGCCGTAGAGGTGCTCCCTGACCTGCAGATAGCTCTCGGGTGTGATGACAGGGATGGTATCGTGGTCGGCATTCAGGACGCCTGGAGCGTTTCCAAGCAAGACGATCCAGGATGGCTGCAGTGCTGCCGCGAGGTAGCCAAAGATGTCCTCCGTGGAGAGGATCGTGCCGCCCAGAACCTCATCGAACGTGACATCACCGAAGATCAGGGGCACCAAGCCGTGGTCCAGAGCCTGCCGGATGGGTTCGAGCGCCAGGGAGGTGATCGCTCCCCCGCGAGTCCGCACGGATGCTGCAGGCTGGAGACTGATCATCGGTACGTTGGCTTCGACAAAGCTCCTGATGACCAGGCGATTAAGCTCCAGCGCAGCGGCGCTGACCCGTGCGAAGCCGTGCCATTGCTCAGGGGTTTCCACGCCGTCACGGGTACGATATTGGCTCGCCTCCCAATGTCCAAAGGAGCCCGATCCGTGGCCGAAGAGGATTCGGGGAGCGGCGCCGACATCAAGGACCCCACGCAGTTCCAGAGCGCACTGTCGCAGAATGGCCAACCTAGGCGTTGCGCGCCGGCGTTTGTCAGTGATGAGGGATCCGCCGAGTTTCACGAAGAACAACTGCCTGGAAGTGATCATGTGCTCACACCGGTGCGTACTCCAGCGTTAGGTCCCGATCAGTACAGACCAGGTAGCCGTCGCGCCGGCGCTAGTCAGGGCCAGGCGTACAGCGTCAAGTCTCTCCGGCTCGACAAGGGCAATGATGTTGCCGCCTTGGCCGGACCCGGTCAACTTCGCACCAAGAGCCCCAGCTTCGCGCGCGGCGTCTGTCAAGAGATCGAGCTGGTAGAGCGATACGCCCATCTTGGCCAGCAGGCCATGGTTCTCGTTGAACAACACGCCCAGCGCTCCCAGCGCTCCTTGCTCGACAGCAGCACGAGCCGCCAGGGCTATGGCGCCAATGCAGTCGAAGATGACGTTGTAGTAGCTCTGCGCAGCTTCCCAACGGTGGCGAACCTCGGTGACGGATCCGACCGTCGAGGCGGCGATGCCGCTGCTGGCGATCAGCAAGTGAAAGGGTGTGTGGATACGAAAGGTCTCAGGTGCAGCGCCACGGACAAAGAAGACCGGCTGCTCGTAGGCGATCACAGTATTGTCGATGCCACTTGGGGTGCCGTGGTGGATCTTCTCGACCTCGTAGGTCAGCGCACTGACGGTCTCCGGTGGTAGCGGACGTCCAAGGCTCGCTGACAGAGCCCTCGCCGCTGCTACGGTTACCGCGGTGCCGCTGCCCATCCCCGATGCTACGGGCAGATCGGAGATCAGGCTCAGGACGGCATCGGGTTCGGGCACCCCAAGCGTATCGAGTACCAGTCGCGCGATCTTGGCTAGAGGATGGCTGGTTCCGGTCGCGCTGAGAGCAATCGTCTGATTGAGATCCAGTGCATGGATATGCAGTCCAGAGCCGACAGGCCCCGGCACGACGCGGGCCGTAGCGCGCAGTGTCCCCACAGGGACGGCGATGGCCGGACGCCCGTACACCACGCTGTGCTCGCCACACAGAATCACCTTGCCTGGCGCCGTCCGTTCAACGATATCGACGCTCACGTCATTCTACCCCAGGTACATGATGGCAACGGCAGTCAGGCCCCAGAGAGCGACGTTGGCGAATGAGGGGCGATCGGCAAGCAGGACCTCGTCGGGCGCCAGGGTACACTTCTCAGCGTGAATGAGGTACATGTACCGGAACAGCCCGTAGATTACGAAGGGGATTGTGATCATCATGCTGTAGTTGGGCGGGAGGTTGGGCGCTGAGAACGTGTACAGTGCGTAGGCCAGAATCGTCGATGAGGTGACCATCGCAATGAGCTGATCCAGAAGATAGATGTTGTAGACCTTCAGAATCGGCCGGTGGTTCTCCGCTTCGTCCTCCAACGCGACGAGCTCGGCTCGCCGCTTGGATAGTCCGAGAAACAACGCGAGCAGAATGGTGCAGATGTAGAGCCAGGGCGATATAGCGGCCTCTGCCAGCGGCGAGCCCCCCGCAACGCGCAGTACAAACCCCGCGGCTATCGCCAGGACGTCGAGAAGGACGATGTTCTTGAGTAGCAGCGAATAGGCGAGCTGCAGAATGAGGTACGCCAAGAGAGTCGCGGCGAACGGCAAGTTCAGCCAGCCGGCTGTTACGAGGGCGGCGACGGCGATGATCGCTGCTGCGGCGATGGCGATCCGCGGCGAGAGTGCACCAGAAGGCAATGCGCGATTGCGCTTAGTTGGGTGCTGTCGGTCCTTCTCCAGGTCTACCAGATCGTTGATCGTGTAGACCACGCCGGAGACGAGGCAGAACAGCACAAAGCCGAGGATGGTGCGTGCAAGGTAGGTCGAGTTGAGCAGTTTCTGGTCAAATACCAAGGCCGAAAAGATAATGGCGTTCTTGGTCCACTGCTTGGGACGCATGGTTCTGAGAAGCGCGCGGAGTTCTGACAATGCTCTCTCTTATTGACCGGTACAGGGATGCACGTAGCCTGGACGTCATGATAACGGGTTCGGCGATATTGACAACCGACTCGCGCTCGCTATACTGATGCAGGGTGGCGCCTGTAGCACCACCCTATAAGGACACTCTGCCCGTCTCGGCCAGATCGAGTGGCGGGATGGGCTCCGATGACCTA
>JALOOJ010000217.1 GCA_025454475.1 Anaerolineae bacterium | reverse complement strand
GATCCGTACCGAGAACCTGACCAAACGTTTTGGGGACAATCTGGCGGTAGATGGCTTGACTCTGCAGGTGGCAGAGGGCGAGGTCTTTGGCTTCCTCGGCCCCAACGGTGCGGGCAAGACGACGACGATGCGGATGCTGTCGGCTTTGGTCGCCCCCACTTCGGGAACTGCGTGGGTCAATGGGCACCAAGTTGGCGTCGACGATGCGGCGATCCGTGCCAGCATCGGGCTGCTAACCGAGACGCCGGGCCTCTACCCGCGCCTGGACGCCGAGCAGAACCTGAGTTTCTATGCCAAGCTTCACGGCATCGAGGACATCGCGGGGCAACTGCGTACCTACCTGACACTGCTCGGGCTCTGGGAGCGGCGCCACGAGCCTGTGGGCGGCTTCTCCAAGGGCATGCAGCAGAAGCTCGCGATCGCGCGCGCGTTGCTGCATGAGCCGCCGGTGGTCTTCCTCGACGAGCCCACCTCGGCGCTCGATCCGGAGGCCGCGCGCGTGGTGCGCGACTTCATCGAGACGTTGAAGGGACAGGGACGGACCATCTTCCTCTGCACACATAACCTCGACGAAGCCGACCGCCTGTGTGATCGGGTGGCGGTGATCAAGCAGCGGCTGGTCCGGGTCGACACACCCGAGGCACTGCGACAGGGGCTGTATGGGAAATCGGTACTGGTGCGTCTGCAGCATCCTGTGGCCGGTCTCCAGAGTCTGGTGGCGGGGCTGCCATTTGTCCGCGGCGCGTCCGACATGCCGGAGGGCTTGCGGGTGTCGCTGGACAATCCTGAGGCGGACAACCCGGCGCTGATCCGGGCCCTGGTCGCGGCTGGGGCTGCCATCCAGTTCGTGGAGCGGGAAGCGCATTCGCTGGAGCAGGTCTACTTTGACCTCTTGGGGGAATCGGGGGTGGCGGCGTGAATACACAGCGCATCAGGGCGATCGTCGGCAAAGAGTGGCTGGATATGGGCAAGAACAAGATGGTGCTGATCATGATGGCGCTGCTGCCGGTGCTGCTGGTCGGTATGATCCTGGGCACGGCCTATTTTATGGGCCGTACGCCGGACGCGGAGTTCGAGCCGGGCACGGGGGGGAGTGGGATGGCTCTGCCTGAGCAGATGTCCCATCTTGATCCCAAGACGGGGACGATCGTCCTCATGAACGATCAGTATATGTTCTACCTGTTGTTGATCCCGATGTCGTTGCCCGTTTACATCGCGGCCTACAGTATCATCGGTGAGAAGGAGACCCGGAGCCTGGAGCCGCTTCTGGCGACGCCGATCACTACTGGGGAGCTGCTGGTTGGCAAGGCCATCGCTGCCGTGACACCGGCGGTGGTGCTCGCCTGGCTGAGCTTTGCGCTCACGGTCGTGGGGATGTACTTCATTGCCAGCCCGGTGGTGTTTGCCTACCTGATCCGTCCGGTCTGGACATGGAGCATGGTGTTTCAGGCGCCGCTGTTCGCGCTGCTCTCCACATCGAGCGGCGTCATCGCCTCGTCGCGGCTCAACGATCCTCGCGCCGCCCAGCAGGTTACAGCGGTGTTCATCGTGCCGGTCATAGGGCTGAGCATGGTGGTGTTGCTGGGGAAGCTATTCCTGGATCTCGAGCTTATGATGTGGGCCACGGCGGTAATGGTGTTTGTGAACGCGGGCGTGCTCTGGCTCGCGGTGCGGCTCTTCCAGCGCGAGAAGATCCTGACGCGCTGGAAGTAGCCGGCGTCCAACGCCAACTCACTGATAGGTCTTCCAACGCAAGCGCGGGCCGCGCGCGCTCGGAATGCCCACCTTCAACGCGCGGCCTTGGCGTGCGCCTCTACCCTATCCAGTCAGTCCGCAACCAGCGCCCGGTGCAGCGACCTCCGCTCTAGGGCCAAGCCGTGCCCTGCGCCATCCAGTACGGCATAGGTCGCTCGTGGGAAGGCCGCGGCCAGGGCAAAGGCACCGTGGTAGCCCACCCAGCTGTCCTGCTTTCCGGTCACGATCAGGGCAGGCGCTGCGAAGGTCAGCTTCTGCAGATCGGCCCAGAACGTGAACGGTTCGCCCTTGTCGAGACGGGCCTGGAACTCCGGATCGCCGCCGGCAGGTGCAAGGCTCCTGAAATCCTGAGGCGCCTCCAGGCCTTGGCAAAGGGTGCCTCCTATGTGCCGTCAGCATAAGGTAATTCGCCGGGGCTACCCCCCCCCGCAGCCTCTGCAGCGTTCAGATTGCCTCACCGATATAGGTAACCGGGAGTGCC
The DNA here is from genome assembly GCA_025454475.1 of Anaerolineae bacterium. GTDB lineage: Bacteria > Chloroflexota > Anaerolineae > B4-G1 > SLSP01 > PWVB01. Next base: position 3,506 of record JALOOJ010000217.1, on the reverse strand, counting down.
ACAGCCAGGAAGCGCTCGATCGCGGCATCGAGCGGCTTCTCTCCGATGAGAGGCTCGACGGTCGCCTGGGGGCAGGTGGAGCGCAGGCGCTCCTGGTCGCCTGGGGACGCATCACCTATGATGTAGAGCAGCGGGAGCCTGAGCTGGGCCAGTGCGGCAGCCGCGTCCCAGGCACGGATGCTCTCTCGGAGCGGCTGCTCCACCCAGCCGGGGAGAGCAGGGCCTCTACCCGGCATCGCCGTGCCGCAGCGTTCCTCGCCAGTGGCCGGCAAGGGCAGGTCCAGGGTCACGATCGCTGCCGCGAGCTGCGGGCAGCGAATGGCACATTCTACGGCAAGCATCCCCCCAAGGCCGTGACCCACGAGCACGGGACGGTAGAGGCCCAGCTCGTAGGCCATCCAGGCCAGATCGTCGGCCAGGCCGGCTACAGCATAGCCTTTCTGGGAGGTGTCGCTTTGACCGTGGCCGCGCAGGTCGACCGCCACCACCCGGTGGTCGCGCTGGAAATGTGCGAGCTGGGGAGCAAAGAAGGTGGCATCGCTCCCCAGTCCGTGGATGAAGAGAAGGGGTGGTGCGCCCCGCCCGGCTTCCTCGAAGAAGAGTGCCACCCCATCGTGGTTCAGCTTGCCCACAATCGATCCTGGTTATCTCGGGCAGCGAGCTGTCAGGCCCCACCTATTCCCAGGGTCTCCATACGCCAAGGTAGGTGTCACATGCCCAGTAGCGGAAGCAGTTGAGCTTCCCCTCAAGGTCGTCATACTTCTGCAGGATGGCCTCGATACTGGGATACTCGAGCACGACCCAGGCTGAGATTGCCTCGTTCGCCCAACGCGATTGGCCTCCGACAACGAACTTTGCGCCGGCCCTGCGATCCGCGTCAAGGGTCTTTGCCCACAGCTCGCTGCGATCCTCTTCCGATAGCTGGAACCAGGCCTCCTTGTCGAGCTTGGCCACGACGAGGATGTAGATCGGTCTGGGCATGATATGCGCTTTATCGGCCCCAGGATCCCAGATGTGCTCCTCGCCCAGAAACGCCGGCATCGGCGAGCCCAGGATAGATTCGCACTCCCAGTAGCGCCACCACTGCAGCTTCTCGAGCTCAGCGGTCTTCTGCTGCAGTGCCTCGAGGCTGGGATATTCAAGGACACCCCAATCATAGAGGCCTTCGTTGGCCCATCGCGCTTTGCACACGATGTGGACTTTCATGCCAGCTCGACGGTCCACTTCGACCACCTTGCCCCACAGTTCACTTTGCTCCTGCTCTGTGAGGCGGCACCATGCCTCGGTCACACCTTTCCCCAACACCAGCAGGTACACAGGCCCGGACATCCTCTTCTCCTTTCAGCTTGTGTCAGCGCCCAATGCTGTGTGACTCAGCCCAGCACGTGCTGAGCGTACTCCTGCACCGTGGTGAGCTGGAGCGGGAATGTCTGCAGCATCCGGTGCATGTCGATGGCGTCGCCGTGCGCATAGGCGAGCATCAGCCCTGGGAACGACTTGGCCAGATCGTCGGTTGCCTCAGCCAGCTGCCCGGCGAGCGCTTCCTCGGGCACGTGCTGCACGTTGAACGATTTGCCGCCTGCCCTCTCGAAGATGGCCACCACCTCCAGTGGACTCAGAGCCTGCGGGCCCCCCATCTCCAGCGTGGCGTTGCGCGCCGCGGGGTTATCCAGGCTGGCCACGGCGAACTGCGCCACGTCGTGGAGCGAGATCCAGCTGATCGGGTTGTGCCCTGCGCCATAGATGGTTGCCGTGGCGTTGGCGGGGTCAAAGCCCACCATCGGCGTGAGCCAGGCCTCCATAAAGTAGCTGGGACGTAGGATCGTGTAGGCGAGGCCGCTGTCCTTCAGATGCTGCTCCACCGTCCGCTTCGCGTTCTCGAGCGGGCACGGCACGTTGATCTGTCCGGAGAAAGAGGTGTAGACAAAGTGCTTCACGCCGGTCGTCCTGGCAGCCTCGATCAGGTTTGTGACCCCATCGATGTCGACGTTCCGGATTGTGTTCTCCGGGGGACTGTACGAGAACGGGCATGCCGAGACGGTGCAGATGACGGCTGTTGCCCCTTGGCAGGCTGCCTCCAGGGAGACCGGGTCGTGCAGGTTCCCCTCTACGATCTCCGCTCCCAGCTCTTTCAGGTGCTCCACTTTCGCCGCATCCGCGGTGGGCCGCACCATGGCCCGCAGCGGCTTGCCCTGGGCCGCCAACCGGCGGCAGATCTCGGAACCCAGAAACCCTGTAGCACCAACAACGAGGTTCATCGCAGCACTCCTTTCGCGCTAGAAATAGCTTGCCGAGACAGGTTCACTTGGGTGCGGGCAAGCTGCTGTTCCAGATATCGCGGTGCCACTTCCATGCGTCGCCTTCCTGTTTCCAGATAACGACGTACTTTCCACGATCGACCACTTGCCCACCGGCGACCGAGAGTGTGTACTTGCCGACTTCCACAGCACCCGTCGGATAGATCTCCAGCTCGACAGTCTCGAGCGTGGCGCCCTTGAGCCCCATATCCATAGCTCCCTGCCAGAAACCCTGAATGAGGGTCCGCCCGTGCATGGGTTGGCCGTTGGGCGGCAGGATCTGCGCGTCCCCGGTATAGACTGCCGATGCGCCGGCGGCATCACCGCGCGCAAAGGCTTCGAGAAATCCGCGGTTCGCGGCCGCAATAGCCTCGCTAACGCCCCGATTCGTCTCCTCAGACATTGCTGCATCCTCCTTGGGCTCTTGCCCGCTCGTGACTCCAGCCTCTGACCTGCATCTTCAGTATGCATCAAGGGGTCGGCGCTGTCATCGACTAGACAGTGTGTCTCTGGGGCGAGCCGAGGGGCACCGGCGCTGGGCCGGTGTGATACGAACTATGTAGGGCGACGCGCCACCGCGCGAGACGGGGTCCCGTTCAGCCCGTGGCGCAGCGCATAAGCCGTGGCCTCAGCTCGCCGGCGGGCGCCGATCTTGGTATAGATGTTGGCGATGTGCCGTGCGACAGTGGGGACGCTCACGACCAACCGCTCAGCGATCTCCCTATTGGTGAGACCGCCGGCAAGGAGACGCAGCACCTGCGCCTCACGCGCCGTGAGCCGGTCCGGCAGCGAAGGGGAAGTGGCCGGTGACGGAGAAGCAGCTATCTGCTCCTGCAGGCCAAGGGCGCGACGTGCCCAGCCAACCATCTCAAGCCTCCCGAATGCAGCAAGTGCTCTGCCCAAGAGCTGCTCGACCAGGGCTCGGTCCGGAGCTCCGGTGCGCGCCATGGCCAGTGCCTCATCGTAATCGATGATCGCCGCAAGGTAGCGATGACTCAGACCATCGGTCCAGATGCGCGCCTGGGCGAACCAGTCCCCGGCCTCGTCGATCGCGCCGCTGAGCGCGGTCATCCGTGCCAACATCAGCTCGTGCGGGCCCCACCAGTTATGGCCCACGCCGGCAGCCACCAGGTCCAGGAGCAGGCGGCGACAGGCAGCCGCATATTCCGCTGCACCCAACTCCCAGACCGCCATGGATGTCAGATGGAC
>JALOOJ010000216.1 GCA_025454475.1 Anaerolineae bacterium | reverse complement strand
TCAGGCGGCCCGCCTCGACATCACGACGATAGAACGGTAACAAGTACTGATCGACGCGGCCCAAGGCCATTGCATAGCGCCCCTCGCTCTCGAAGGCCAGGTGCGTGAAGGCGACCAGTTGCACGGCTTCCCGGAACGTGAGAGGAGGCTCGACGGCAACACGCCGAGCCGTCTCGGCAAGGTCGTCGTCCCCGCGAGCGGATGCGGCATCCGCCCACCGCGCCATATAAGCGGAGAAAGCCTCGAGGGCGAGGGTTATACCTCGCAGCGCGATCCGCTCCTCTGCCGCCAAGTGGGTCTTAACCGACGCCTGAGCGCACTCGTGGGTCTTAACCGACGCCTGAGCGCACTCGAGAAGCCCACTCACGCCGAGATCGAGCAGCGTCGGGTAGTCCGCCAGCGAGTGGTCCCAGCCGGCCCAGAAATCGCGCTGCCCACGGGCCCGATGCTCCGCGACGAGCACTTCGTACTCATCCTGCGACAACCCATCGGGCAACGACCGGGAGAACCAGCCTGCGTGGCTGCCGCACAGCCGATCGCCCTCGTAGAAGTGCAACGCGTCCTCCATCAGCACACGCCCAAATGCCCGTGCGCGTACGACCGGCTCGGGCTCGCCCTGTGCCTCGCGATATGCCATCGCCCGCCACGCCGGACGCAGATCGATCGCACTCACCGGATTCGTGCGTACCTGATTCAGGACCCGTTGCCAGTCCACCATCGCCACCTCACTTCTGGGAAATCACCCACACCCATTCTATGGCGATGTGTCCTTGCGTCCAATCGGGGCCGTTACCGTGCACAGGGGTTCCTTGCGAAGGCGACCAACCGTGTGGCTCAGGTTGTGGTACTATGCCCTTGTGCGACAGCGCACACTCAGAGGAGGCAATGACATGGACCACGCATTGATCGCAGGCAAACACCGCGTGTCGCGGGTAGGCATTGGCGGACACTACACCAAGATGGAAGAAGGCAGGTACGAAGAGCGCTATGCGGAGCTCAACCCTGAAGAGATCAGTGCGCGCACTTCCCTCATCGAGCGGGCCTTTGAGGCAGGCATCACCTACTACGACACCACCTGGCGCAACGAGGTGGATATGCTGGCGGAATCGATCCGGCCCCTGGGCATCCGCGACCAGCTCTTCATCAACGGCATGGTGTTGGGGACGTTTACCGGATCGGCAGCCACGGGCATTTCACCTTCAGACTACCTGAACCGGTGGATGGACGAGCGGCTGCGCGTCATTCCCGGTGGTCGCTTCGACTCCTTCATGATCAACGCCATCGACGAGGGCTATGATGAGGCGGCCTGCGGGCAGGTGCTCGGGACCCTCGAGCAGCGCCGGCAGGCCGGCGACCTCGACGTGTTCGGCTTCTCGTGCCACGATCACGTGTTGGCGCGCCGGATCGCCGACGCCTTCCCCGAGTTCGCGTTGATCATGCTGGCCTACAACTACAAAAACCGTCGCTTCGAGCAGGCCTTTGGCACCTATCCCGGGCAGGCCTCTTTCGTAGCGATGAAGCCGTTGATCTGGTACGAGTACGGCGTCCCGTTCAACCGGATCGACCTGCTGCCCAACGCGGATGAACTGCTTGGCGGGTTCCACGCCGATGACATCGCGACCAAGGCGGTCCAGTGGGTGAATAGCCACGAGCAGATCACCACGTGCGTCTGCGCCATCAACACGTCAGAAGAGCTGGACCAGCTCATCGACGCCGGCAATGGGCCGCTGACCGCGCGCGGCGAGGAGGAGCTGGCAGCCTATATGCGCGCCCTCGAACAGGACGACCACATCCCCTTCCTCGTTGCCGCAGCTATGTGTGGACCGGAGAACCGGCGCAGCCTGCAGTTCGGGTTGGCGAACCTGGCAAAAGCACTGCACTATCCGTATCCGGCTATCCCCCTCAACGCGCCCGACACTGACGCGCGCTTGCTTGCGTATCAACAGGAGATCCTTCTGGAGGCGCTGAAGCGCGGCCTCACCGCCTAGGTGATCCACCACCCTCCGGCAAGCTCTCCCGGTCCGCCGAGAAGCCTCCCGGCGGGTCGCTCACTTCGACCCTCCGCCTCGTTTGACGTCCCGCGCCGGGCTGCTATAAAGTGGCCACCGATGATCCACCGTCAGTCATCGTGTCAGCGGAGGGAGACGCAGGTCTATGGCACAAACCATCCACGTCATCTCGCACACCCACTGGGACCGCGAATGGTACCGCCCCTTCCAAGTCTTTCGGGCGCGCCTGGTCGGCCTGATCGACGCCCTGCTCGACCTGATGGAAGCGCGTCCGGAGTACGCCCACTTCCATCTGGACGGTCAGACGGCGCTGCTCGAGGACTACCTTGAGATCCGACCAGAACAGGAACCGCGCCTCAAGCGTCTCATCGGCGAGGGCAGAATCCTCGTGGGCCCGTGGTACACGCAGCCCGATGAGTTCCTGGTGAGCGGCGAGGCCCTGGTGCGAAACCTGCTCCGCGGGCGCCGTCTCGCACAGAGCTTCGGCGGCAGCCTGTGGCCTTCAGGCTATATGGATCTCGGCTACCTCCCGGACACCTTTGGCCATACGGGGCAGATGCCCCAGATCCTGGCGGGCTTCGGCTTTCCCGCCGCGATCCTGTTCCGCGGCATCACCCACGACCACGTGCCCTCCGCGTTCACCTGGCGCGGCGCCGACGGCACCGCGGTGCTGACGATCAAGATGCCCGACGACACGGCCTACAGCAACTTCTTCTACGGGATGCAGACATCCCTGGCTGCCGGTGATCCCACGAACTGGGAGCTCGCAGACCGGCAACTGGCGGAGCTGCGCGCCGTCACCGAGTCCACAGCGGTCTGTGAACACCTGCTCTGGATGGACGGGGTCGACCACGTCTATCCCAACCCCAAGACGCCGGCGCTCATCGAGCGCGCCAACACACTCCTCCCCGACGCCCGAGTTTTGCACTCGACGCTCCCCGCCTACGTACAGGCAGTTCTGGATGCTCACCCCGACCTGGTCGAGCAGGTGGGTGAGTTGCGTCACGCGAATCGCGCCTGGCGATTCCAGGCGCTGCTAGCCAACGTCGCTTCCTCCCACATCAGGGTCAAGCAAGCCAACCACCGGTGCCAGACACTCCTCGAGAAGGTGGCTGAGCCTTTGAGCGCCTTCGCGTGGCTACAGGGAAGCGGCTACCCGCGGGCGTACCTCGACTTGGCGTGGAGATACCTCCTTCAGAACCACGCCCACGACAGCATCTGCGGCTGCTCGGTCGACCAGGTTCACCGCGATATGGTCCACCGGTACGACCAAGCCACTCAGCTTGGTGACATCGTCAAGGAAGAGGCGTTCGGCGCCCTGGTCGCGCGGGTCGATACGGCCTTCGTAGCACCAGGCGATGGCGCTTTCGCCGTCTACAACGGCACTCGCTACACGCGGGCGGGAACCGTCGTGGTCGAGGTCCCCGTGAACACCGATGCCCAACACCCGCTCATCATCCACGACAGCGCAGGTCAGGCAGTCCGCCATCAGGTGCTGTCCGTCACCGAAAGCGCTCCCCTACGCCAACCCCCGTACAATGTCCCTACCCACCACCGACGCCGGGTCTATCGCCTGGCGCTCGAGGCCGGCGACCTGGCTCCCTACAGCCTCACTGCGTTCAGTGTGCGCACCGCGACGGGGCCTGATCGCCCGCATGGCTCGCTGTTCACCGGATTGCGCACGATGGAGAACGCCGCCCTGCGCGCGACTGTAGAGAGCGACGGCTCGCTGACGCTGGTGCATCGCGCCACCGGGCGCACCTATCGTGGGCTGCTGGTGCTCGAGGACGGCGGCGATGGCGGCGACGGTTGGCAATGGGTACCGCCACAACACGATGCTGTCTATCTGTCCAGTGGCACTCCGGTGGATGTTGTCCGGATCCACGACGGCCCGCTTCTTGCTGCACTGCGACTAAGCATGCAGTTCCGCGTCCCTGCGAGGCTCCTCCCGAGCCTCTTCGAGGCCAATCCGGCCAGAATGCACCGCTCGGGGGAGATGACCGCCCTGCCCCTTGAGATCACCCTCTCGCTTGCAGCTGAGTCGCCACGGCTGGAGATCGGGGTAAGCCTGGACAATGTGGCCCCAAACCACCGGCTCCGGCTGCTCTTCCCAACCTGCATTGCAGCGGACACTTGCTTTGCCGATGTGGCCTACGACGTTATCGAACGACCCATCGCACAGCCCGATAGCCACGACTGGCGTGAGCCGCAACTGGGCACCTACCCACACCATAGCTTCGTGGGTGTGACGGATGGTACCGCGGGACTTGCGGTCTTGACCGCGGGTACGCCCGAGTACGAGGTCATAGACGATCCACTGCGCACGATCGCGATCACGCTCCTTCGGGCCTTCGGGCGCGGTGCCGGCGAACCCCACGAATACCTTGACAGTCAGGAACCCGGACCGCACACCTACCGTCTGGCGCTCTACCCCTTTGCCGGGTCATGGGAAGGGGGCGACGTCGTGCGCGAATCGCGGCTCTGGGTGATGTCACCGATTGCCTGGGAGACCGAGGCACAGCCGGGCGCTCTACTCTCGGGTCAGTCCCTGCTGCGCGTGACCGGCAGCGGAGTCGATGTCACCGCGGTGAAGCTCTGCGAGGAGCGCGACACCCTCGTCATCCGTTGCACCAACCTGTCGAGCTCACCGCAAGCCGCGACGGTGGCGCTGGCAGTGCCCATTCGCGAGGCCTACGCCGTGACCCTGGCCGAGGTACGGACGGAGAGCCTGGTTGTGGACACGGATGGCGCGGTCCATCTGCACCTAGCCCCGCGCCAGATCACGACCGTGGAGCTGGTGGTGGACCGCTAGCGCAAGACCTTTTCGAAAGCTCACAGGTCTCGGACGTCAGCCGCACCACCACGATACGGTGCTCTATGGAAAGGAGACACATCATGCAATACCGCCAATTCGGGAAGCTGGACTGGAAGGCGTCGGCGCTGGGCTTCGGAGCCATGCGCCTGCCAACCACGGACCCCCAGGATCGCTCCTCTATCGATGAGCCTCTCGCGACGCGGATGGTGCGCTACGCGATCGACCACGGCGTGACCTACATCGACACAGCCTATCCCTACCACAACGGCGAGTCGGAGCGCTTTGTCGGGCGGGTGCTACGCGACGGCTACCGCGAGAAGGTCCATCTGGCGACGAAGCTACCGATGTGGGCCATCGAAAAGGAGGGAGATGCCGAACGCATCCTGAATGAGCAGCTCGAGAAGCTGCAGACCGACCATGTCGACTTCTATCTCTTCCACGGCCTCCGCCAGCCGCGGTGGGAAACGGTCCGGCAGTTCCATCTGCTGGATTGGGCCGAGACCGCGATGGCGGATGGACGTATCCGTGCCCTGGGCTTCTCGTTCCACGACAACGTCACCGTCTTCAAGCAGATCATCGACAGCTACGACGGCTGGACGTTCTGCCAGATCCAGCACAACTACATGGACATCAACACCCAAGCCGGCACCGAGGGCTTGCGCTATGCCGCATCCAAAGGTCTTGCGGTCGTGATCATGGAGCCACTGCTCGGCGGGCGCCTTGCGGACCCGCCGGACCCGGTGCAGGCGATCTGGGATAGCGCAGCCGAGGTGCAGACGCCTGTCGAGCGCGCGATGCGGTGGTTGTGGGATCAGCCCGAAGTTTCCGTTGTCCTCAGCGGTATGTCGACGATGGCACAGGTGATTGAGAACGTCGCCAACGCATCCCGCTATGCCGTCGGCAACATGGCCGCCGCGGACCAGGATCTCATCGCGGACGTCCGGGCCAAGTACCAGGAGCTCTGCCCGATCCCCTGCACCAAGTGCGAGTACTGTCTGCCTTGCACCGTCGACCTCAAGATCCCCGATCTCTTCGACATCCTCAACCGCGGCGTGATGTACAACAAGCTGGACGAGGCGCGCCGCCGCTATGGGCGGATGGCGCCTGAGCAGAAAGCGGCAGCCTGCATCGCTTGCCACGAATGTGAGGCCAAGTGCCCACAGTCGATCCCCATCAGTGAGTGGATGGTGCACCTTGACGAGATCCTGGGGCAGGGGATGGACGTCGACGCGTGTCTCGCGGC
>JALOOJ010000215.1 GCA_025454475.1 Anaerolineae bacterium | reverse complement strand
GACTACCGGGTAATCCGGTGGCTGCAAGAGCACGTGGAGGGTAGCCCGACGATCATTGAAGCAGCTGCCGACCACGAATATCTGTGGGGCAATCGGATCAGCATCTACACGGGCCTGCCCTCAGTTATCGGGTGGCGATGGCACCAGGCGCAGCAGCGGATGGTGATGCCTCCGGGAACCGTTGAGGCGCGACAGGAGGATGTGCGCACCTTCTACAACACCGATAGCGTCGCACTTGCCGAGACGATTCTGGAACGCTACCTCGTCCGCTACGTGATCCTGGCTCCCTATGAGCGAGCCTATATGGACGAGATGGGCGTGCCGAAGTTCGCGCAGATGGTACAATCCGGCGTGCTTGAGGTAGCCTACAAGGACGACTTGTCTGTCGTGTACCGCGTACCCTAGGGGGCACGACCCAGCCTGAGCTAACACGACGCACTTGCGTTACTGCATAACCGCGTAGAGCGTCAGATCGTTGGTGCGTCCATCCGCGTAGAACAGCTCGGAGATGCGCAGGCTGGCGTCGTGGGCAAGACGTCTGGTCTCGGATTCATCAATGAGGTGTGCGTACCGTATCCCCGTGCCGCCGCGCACCCAGTCCAGAAGCGTGTCCCCCGGATCGACGTCATCGACCGTCAGACCTGCCACAGACCACGGCAGGATCCTGCGACGCAGCCGGGGAATCCTCAGGAACTGCCAGTTCGCCACAATCATCCGTCCACCCGGTATGAGTACGTTCGCGGCACGACGTACGATATTCAGTCGGTTGTCATAGCCCGGGATGTGATGCAGAACCGCCCGAAGCACAACCCAGTCGAACGGTCTGCCGATGGAGTTCTCCCATCGGTCCTCTACAAGCTCGGCGATAACGAAGCGTATCGGGACACAACCGTCAGACAGGCCAAGGGCATCCAAACGGTTCGGCAGCGGCCCGTCCTCGGGCATGGCAGTGCCCGGATCCGTAGGATCCGGGTACTGGACTTGGCCCTCGTACGGCGTCGCAGCGGCTATGCTTAGCATTGCCTCGGAACTGTCAACACCCACGTAGCTGCACGAGGGTGGCAGCATACGCGCTAGGCGTGCCTGACCGCAGCCCAGATCGAGGACGCGGGCATCGGGTTCGATCTGTGTGATGATCCGCTCCAGGCCCGGCTCGGTTGCTGATCGCGAATCGCTAAACGCTGACGCGAAGTCGTCGTAGAAGCGTCGGTTCAGCGCGATGAGGCGCTTCTCGGTATCCCTGTTCACAATGACATTGTAGCCACCCAGAACCAGGCGGCAACCGTGTGTCGAGAAGGTCTAGGAGAGGCGCTGTGGTATACTACCCCCATGACCAAGGGCGGTGTACCAGCGCATATCGATTTGGGCAATGCCGAAGAGCGGAAACGTGTCCTGTCGCTGCTGAGCGACTTCGCCCGGGCACTGCTGGTTTCGCATGGCTCGGCTGAGGCGTTGCCGATGGCCGAGGGGTGGGGGAGTGTGGGGGAGCATTCCTCACAGCGGGTTGACGCGCAGCTTATGGTGGCGCTCCGGCGCTACGGACACAACGCCGGTACCTACGCGAAGTCACAGCTCCTGGGAGCCTATCGCGAGCTTGTGAAGGCTGGCGACCTAGCACCCAACATCGACCTTGAACGCGCACTGCGGAGTCGGCCGGTGCGCACCCTTTCCGGGGTGGCTCCGGTTGCTGTACTCACCGAACCGTACGCGTGTCCCGGGGAATGTGTCTTCTGCCCGAGCCAGGCCGGCGCGCCGAAAAGCTATCTTGACGGTGAGCCTGGCGTACTCAGGGCGCTTCAGAGCGACTACGATCCCTTCCAACAGACGCATACGCGGATCTCTTCGCTCGCCGCCATCGGCCACGCGACGGACAAGATAGAGCTGCTCATCCTTGGGGGGACGTGGTCGGCGTATCCCGAGGACTACCAGACGCGCTTCCTGCTCCGGTGCTTCGATGCGCTCAACGAGGAGCCGTCCGCCACGCTTTCGGCAGCTCTGGCGCTGAATGAGGCGGCGCCACACCGCAACGTAGGCCTGGTGATCGAGACTCGGCCGGACTGTGTAACCCCTGAAGAGGTGCTCCGCCTGAGGCTGCAGGGCGTCACCAAGGTGCAACTGGGCGCGCAGAGCATGAATGACCGCATTCTGGGCCTCAACAACCGGGGACACACTGTGGCGAGCACCCGCAATGCCATCCGCCTGTTGCGACTCGGAGGGTTCAAGATCGTGCTCCATTGGATGCCCAACCTTTTCGGAGCCACGCCGGCCTCGGATCTCGAGGACTTCGGCAGGATTTTCTCCGATCCGGCTGTCCGGCCCGACGAGATGAAGATATATCCGACAGCGCTGCTGGAGGGCACAGAACTGCATCGGCTGTGGAGCGAGGGTCGCTACACGCCCTACGGTGAAGGCGAACTGATCGATCTGCTGACTCGGTGCAAACAGCTTGTACCGCCGTACTGCCGTATCGACCGAGTGATGCGCGACATACCTGCGGGCTACATCGTCGCCGGGACGACGAAGAGCAATCTACGGCAGATCGTTCAGCACCGGATGCACGAGCAGGGCTTCGTCTGCCAGTGCATCCGGTGTCGCGAGATTCGGGGAAAAGCACCTAACATCCCCCTGGGTCAGGGTCACAGGCGCACAGGTAACCTTAAGGCCGAAGGTGAGGTAGGCGAAGTTATGTGCGCTCACGGGTCTCGCGACGACGCACTGTGGCTTGACGTGGTCGGTTACGATACCGATGCAACTCGCGAGGAGTTTCTGCAGTTCCTAACTCCGGAGGGCGCACTTGCGGGCTTCCTGAGACTGTCCATGCCGTTTGGCGAGCGGTCTGACGTGCCGATCCCCGACATACGCAACTGCGCTATGGTGCGCGAGCTGCACATCTATGGCCCGGCACAGGAACTTGGCGAAAGGCGCCGAGGTGCCCAACACCGAGGGCTGGGCACGCTTCTGTTGGAGGCGGCTGCGGACCGGGCGCGCGCGGCAGGCTTCGGTGAGATCGCGGTCATCGCGGCTGCGGGCACGCGGGCCTACTATAGGGAGCGCGGGTTCATCCAGGGCACCCTGTACCCGATTCGTTCCTTGGTCTGCAGGTAGCCCAAAGGACACAGGCGGTCCTATGTTCGAGGCCATAGTTTTCCTGGCAGGTGCTGTGCTCTTCTTCTTGGCGGTGATCTATTTTGTGATTCTCTGGCAAGACCGTGTGGCGCTGAGCCGCCGTCACAAACAACTGCAGGTGGAGCTGGCCGAGATAAAGGGACAACGCATCGATCTGGAGATCCGCGAGCGGGAGCTGCAGGTGTGGGCAGAGGGACTCGACCACCAACAGCATGCAATCGCGAAGGCCGAAGAGGAGCTCCGAATGCTGACCGCGCCAAAGCGGCCGCTGGATGAGCCGACCAGCCTGAGGTCATCGGGTGGCCCACAGGCTACGGGGCCCACTGTCGGAGATGGCTCGAGGCGCGACGCCGATGGCAGGATACACGCTCCAGACAAGGCGAGAGTCGCGCGGAAGAATGCCAAGCGCGCCGCTGCGGGGCAGAAGTTGTCCTCCTAACTGACTGTGCTGCGCAGACACGGTCGGGATCGCCCGAGATCGGGTCACGCGGTAGAGTGACGGCACCCCGGCGCCGGCTTACATAATATATATAGTCGGAAGTACGAGACCGGTCTCCTATCACCTCTCCGCCAGGTCCCCTGTCCACGCTAACGCCTTGTAGGTCTCTCCCAATGTGCTAGAATACCCGATCGATAGAACGCTCATGTGAGGTGGGCCGCAGGATGTGGCAGGCTGCGGGTCATGTCGATGTTTATCCAGGAGAGGATCATGAAGAAGGGTCTGCTTATCGTTGGGGCGCTCGTTCTGCTGTGTACGTTGGTCTCTGCCGCTTTCGCCGGAGGCCTTGCCGTAGCCCGTCTGCGAGGTGGGCGCGCTTCACAACAACCCCCTGCCGCTACGCTCCCTGCTGAGACCGCAGCGCTGCCGGTGGACATCGAAATGCCTGACGTGGCACCGACCGCCACACCAGTGCCGACGCCGGTGCCTCAGGAAACCCTTCCCGACCCGGGCGAATCGTCCAGCGATCTCAGGTCGCCCGCAGAGACGTTCGACTATGAGCTCCTTCAGACTGTCCTCGAGCTTCTCGAAGAGCAGTATTATGGGGATATCCCGGACGGTAAGGAGCTAGCCTACGGCGCCGTGCGAGGCATGCTAACTGCGCTAGGAGATCCGTACACATCTTTTATTGATCCGGAGATAACCGCCATCATCAATGAAGATGCGACTGGCGAGTTCGAAGGCATCGGCGCGCTCGTTAACATGCGCGAGGATGGCTACCTCGAGATCGCCAGCCTGATTCCGGGACAACCGGCCGAGGCCGCTGGTGTGCGCGCAGGCGACGTGGTCTTGGCGGTTGGCGATCAGTCACTCGTTGGCCTTGGTCTGTATGAAGCGATCGGCTACATCCGGGGTCCTGCGGGCACCGACGCGGTTCTCGAGATCGCGCGGGCGGGTGAGACCGAGCCTATCGTTATCACCGTCACTAGGGCGAGGATCGAGATGCCGATTGTCGAGTCCAGGATGCTGGAGGACGATATCGCCTATCTGCGCCTCACCGAATTCGATGCTACAGCGGCGGACCGCGTCGAATCCGCCCTTGCGGGACTTCTGCAAGACGAGCCCAAGGCCCTGATATTCGATCTGCGCGACAACCCTGGAGGCTGGCTTAACCAGGCCATCGGTGTAGCGGACGTCTTTCTGGACCAGGGGCTCGTTGCCACGCAGCGCGACACCCAGGGAGGCGAGCAACGGTTCACGTCATCTACGGGTGACGCAGGCGAAGCTATCCCTCTGGTCGTTCTGGTGAATGGCGGCAGCGCCAGCGCGTCTGAGATCGTGGCCGGCGCGCTGCAGGACCGTGGTCGCGCTATCCTGATGGGGACTCAGACACTGGGCAAAGGCTCTGTGCAGCTGCCCAACAACCTAGATGATGGCTCACAGCTCAGGATCACGATAGCTCGCTGGTTCACCCCGAATGAGCAAGATCTGCATAATAACGGGTTGGCACCAGACGTCGAAGCCCCCTACCCTGCCGATACGCCAGTTGGTGAGGATCCGCAGCTACAACAGGCAGTCGACTACCTGATCGAGAACGGCTATGAAGTCCGATGATCTGAAGGTTGTTGCGACCAACCGCAAGGCCCGTTTCGAGTACACGATCGAGGACCGCCTGGAGGCTGGCATCGCACTGACCGGCACCGAGATCAAATCGGTTCGCGCCGGCGCCGTCAGCCTTGGTGAAGGTTTCGTGCTAGTTCGTGACGGCGAAGTGTGGCTAGTTGACGCCCACATCGCAGCCTACGAGCAGGCCGGACGTCGTACGCACGAGCCCCGCAGGTTACGCAAGCTGCTCTTGCATCGCCGCGAGATACTGCGCCTCGCAGCCGACGTTCAGCAGAAGGGCTACACAATCGTGCCTCTGCGAATGTACCTGAGAGGTCCGTACGCCAAACTTGAGATCGGCCTGGCAAAGGGAAAGCACCAGTATGATAAGCGCGCAAGCATCGCTGAACGGGATTCGGAACGCCGTGTCCGCCGCGAACTCAAGGAATACGCGCGCGATCTGGATTGACCCAATGAAGCTAGCCCACGCCTGTTCGTTTGACATCCCGCGATGTTGCACTATAATACGCAGTCGTTGCTGAATGCACCGAATCACCCTTTCAAGGAGTTAGTGAGCGC
>JALOOJ010000214.1 GCA_025454475.1 Anaerolineae bacterium | reverse complement strand
TGTGTACACGATGACCTCCTTGTGCAAGGACGTTGAGGTGAACGCCCACAGCATAGGCGCGACGCGGGCCCGTGCAAGCACCGGGCCACGCCTCCACGCAGGATCTCGCGTAGGGGCGCCCGGCTTCCGAGCCGCTATGGCCGGAACCGGGGTGGCTGGCGAACCCGACGTGGACCGGCCAGGCTCGCCCTCCGGGGCGCGCAGAGGGCGAGAGATTGTGGATATGGCGACAGCGCGTTGAGCGCGTGGCAAGGTGTGCTATCATCTGTTTGATGGCCTGAACTTGGGCAGCGTGACTGCCTCAGGCGGGATTGCTTCGACCCAACATCGCTCACGTGTCATCCGGCCTGCGTGGCCATCGGCATCCGCGCTCTCCACTCGAAAGGAGGCTGATCATGCCCGATGTGTCCGGAAGTGAGTATCGTTACCTCGGCCGATCGATCCCGCGCAAGGACGGGCCTGACAAGGTCAGCGGCAAGCTGCGCTACGCGGATGACGTCCATCCGCCCGGCTGTCTGCACGCCGCGCTCCTCACCAGTCCGCACGCGCACGCGAAGATCCTCAGCATCGACGGGACGGCTGCCGGCGCGGCGCCCGGCGTGCGCGCGGTCGTCACGGGTCAGGACTTCCCGATTCTGCTCGGCCTCTACCTCGGCGATACGCCCCCGCTGGCCCGGGGCAAGGTGCGCCACTTCGGCGAGCCCGTCGCCGCCGTGATCGCCGATACGCCCTATCAGGCGAGGGCGGCCCTGGACCTCGTCCGGGTGGAATACGAGCAACTCCCTGTGGTTCACAGCCCTCGGGAAGCACTGGCGTCCGATGCGCCGATCATCCACGAGGCGATGGCGTCCTACGTCCACATCCCGCCGATCCACCCCGAACCGGAGAGCAACGTGGCGAACCGGACCCGCATCCGCAAGGGAGACGTCGACGCGGCCCTGGCTGAGGCGGACGTTGTCGTGAGCCTCGATTTCGACTTCCCGCCCGGCGACCACGTCGCAATGGAACCGCGAGCGGCGATTGCGGAGATCAGGGCGGACGGCACGGTGGTGATCCGCTCGTCGACGCAGGCGCCCTTCGTGGTGCGGGCCCTGATGAGCACCTTCTTTGGCATCCCGATCGGCAAGATCGTGATCGAGGGTCCACCCATCGGCGGCGGCTTCGGCGGCAAGGCCGGCATCCAGTTGGAGGGCCTGGCTTACCTGCTCTCCAGGTCCGTCGGCGGTAGGCCCGTGCGCCTCGTCAACAGCCGCGAGGACGATCTCGTCGCCTCGCCCGGCCACATTGGCCTGCAGGCGACCGTCAAGCTTGGCGCTACGCGCGATGGCAAGCTCGTTGCTGCAGACCTGCTCTATCTCTTTGACTCGGGAGGGTACGCCGATTACGCCGTGAACATGAGCCGGGCGGGGGCGATCGCTGCGCCGGGACCCTACAACGTCCCCAACATCCGTACCGACTCGCTCTGCGTCTACACGAACCATCCCTTCGCCACGGCCTACCGAGGCTTCGGCCACGAGGTGTTCTACCCGGTGGAGCGGGCTATGGATGAGTTGGCGGCGGAGCTGGGCATGGATCCCGTCGTGCTGCGCGCGCGTAATGCCATACGCCCGGGCGATCTCTCGCCAACGCAGTCGGTGATGGACCCCAACACGGGTGACCTGGCCCGCTGTCTCGAACGCGCTGCCGAGATGATCGGGTGGGAGGATGGCTCGCGCATCGACCTGGGCGGGGGTAGGGTGCGGGCCAGGGGAATCAGTGCCTTCTGGAAGGCGCCGGCTATGCCGACAAACACCGATGCGGGCGTGGTGCTGACCTTCAACGAAGATGGCAGCGCCAACCTGAGCAGCGGCATCATCGAGATCGGACAGGGCACCTACACCGGTGTGGCCCAGATCGTGGCTGAGCGCTTCGGGATGTCACCCGACATGGTCCACGTTTCTCCCGAGATCCAGACCCACCGCGCACCTCACGACTGGGCCACGGCTGCCAGCCGCTCGCTTTTCATGGTCGGCCGCGCGGCGCTCGCGGCTGCGGACGACGCCATCGACCAGATCAAGCGGACGGCCTCCGCGCCCCTCCGCTGCTCGGTCGAGGAGCTGGCCGTGGCGGATGGCCGCGTCTACGTTCGCGACGATCCCGACCACGGCCTCGCCCTGCGCGATGTCGTGCTTGGCTACGTCTATCCCGACGGCAATGCGATCGGGGGACAGGTCATCGGGCGAGGCAACTACATCGCGCGGGGGCTCACCGATATCGATGCGTACACGGGCGAGGGTCATCCTGCCCTGGAGTGGACCATCGGGGCCCAAGCGGTCGAGGTGGAGGTCGATCTTCGGGATGGCTCGTACGAGGTGCTGAAGGCGGTCTGTGCCATGGACGTTGGCGAGGTTATCAATCCGGCCCTGGCCCGAGCGCAGGTTGTGGGAGGCATGGCGATGTCGCTGGGCTTTTCCACCACGGAGGGCTACGTCTTCGACAGGCGGGGGCGGGTGGAAAATGCCGTTCTGCGCGACTTCAAGATTCCCAGGTACGGCGAGCATCCCGTCTACGACGTCGACTTCGTGAGAACCCCGCAAGGCGACGGCCCCTACGGCGCCCGCGGGCTGGGAGAGCAGGGCGTGCTGGGCATCCCGGGAGCGTTCGCCAATGCCGTCTCGCGGGCGATTGGCAGGCCGGTGAACCGGCTGCCGATCACACCGGAGCGGATCTGGTCGACGCTCCATGAGGATACGGAGGGAGGAGAGCCATGATTCCGCATAACCTCGTCTACTACCGACCTTCCAGTCTCGAAGAGGCCGTAGCCGCCTATCGCGAGGCCGACGAGGCCGGACTGGACACGTTCTACTACGGGGGTGGGACCGAGATCCTCACCTTCGCGAGACGCGGCAACCTGAAGCCGGGTGCCGTCATCGACATCAAACACATCCCTGAGTGTATGGCCCTGCGCGAGGAAGGGGGGCGCTGTCTCTTCGGGGCGGGCCTGCCCCTGAACGCGGTCATCGAAGGCGGCAGTTTCCCGCTCCTATCCCGGGCCGCGGTCATCGTGGACCACACCGTGCGCAACCGGCTGTCACTGGGGGGCAACATCGCCGGTCGGCTGCCGTACCGGGAGACGGTGCTGCCCTTCCTGTTGGCCGATGCTGAGGCGCGGCTGGTCGGCCCGGATGGCGAGCGGGGCGTGCCGCTGCGCGAGGTCTTCGACAGGCGGCTCAAGCTGGAGAGCGGGGAGCTGCTCATCAGTCTATCGGTGCCCAGGGCGATCACGGAGACCCCCTGGTTCTACCGGCGCCGCGTGAGGAAGACGCGCCTGGACTATCCTGTGCTCACGGCCTGCTTCGTCAAGGTCGAGGGGCAGATTCGCGCGGCGACGACGGCTGCGTTTGGCTTTCCTGTATGGAGTCCGCGCTTCGACGACGTGCTGAACGACGGCGCCATTCCTGTCTCGGAGCGACCCGCCCGCGCGATCGATGCAGCGGGTTTGCGAATCGCCGACAACGCCAGGGCGAGCGCTGCATATCGCCGGGCGCTCCTGGAGTCGGCCATCGGGGAGGCGCTGGATGCGCTGCTATAGGCGAGAGGGGAGCGGGCGATGATCACGTATCGAGAGTATGTTGCACTCAGCCTGCACATCAACGGAGAGGACCGTCGCGTCGTCGTGCGGCCCGCGGATACGCTGCTCCACGTCCTCCGCGATGGACTGGGGCTCACAGGCACCAAGGTTGGGTGCGAGAACGGGGACTGTGGCGCGTGTACGGTGCTGGTGGACGGTCAGCCGGTCAAGTCGTGTATGGTCCTTGCCGTTGAGATGGAGGGCAGTGAGATCACGACGATCGAGGGGCTGCACGATACCGCCATCCAGCGGGCCTTCATCCAGGAGAACGGCTTCCAGTGTGGGTACTGTACATCCGGCTTCATCGTCAATGCCTATGCGCTTCTCAAGGCACATCCCAACCCGGATTCGGACACCATCCGCACGTGGCTGGAGGGCAACCTCTGCCGGTGCACGGGCTATGAGGGCATCGAACGGGCGGTGAAGGCCGTCTGAGCCACGGGTTCAGATCGTCTCCTGCACGCTGTGATAGCCGGTGGCGCCGTTGGGGGCTATGCCCCGGCGGTCCGGCGTCTGAAGCTCGCCTGTGCCGTCTGTCGCACGCGCTGTGAAGGTGTGCCTCCCGGGCGTCGAGGGCCACTCGTAGCGCCACTGCACCCAGGCGAGCCGGCCCAGTGGCGTGCGGATCGCCGCCTCCGCCCACGGTCCATCATCGACCTGGACCTCGACGCGCTGGATGCCGCGTCCACCGGCCCAGGCGATCCCGCCGATCGGGATCAGGCCGTCGTGCGCCTGGTCCTTTGCCACGACGTCAATGACTGCCGTCGTGAGCGGACGCGCCTCTTTGCTCCATCCGCGATCCGTCCAGTAGCCTCCCCGATCGTCGGCGGTGGCCGCGATGCGCTCGATCCATTTGGGCTGCTTCATGCCGAAACGGTCCGGGATGTAGATCCGTAGCGGATAGCCGTGCTTCCGGGGGAGGCTGCGCCCGTTCATCCCGTAGACCAGGAGCGTCTCGGGCTTGAGCATGTCCTCCATTGGGACGGTCTCATAGAAGCCGTCGGCCGACTCGATGAACAGGTAGTTGGCGCTCGGCTGGAGGCCGAGATCCTCCAGCAGGTCGCTGAGCCGGAGCCCGGTCCAGTATGCTGTGCTGATCGCGCTCCCCGCGACCGCGTTCGAGATGCAGGCCAGCGTGATCGGCTGGGTATGGACCGGATAGCGACGCAGATCGCTCAAGCTCAGCCGGGGTGTCTGGTCGAACATGCCGGCGATCACCAGTCGCCACACCGTTCCATCGATGGCCGGTGGTACCGCTGAGATATCCACGTTGTAGAACTGCCCGTCGGGTGTCACCTCTGCGCGCGTACCCTCGACGACGACGATCCGTCCGTCTTCGCCCACCGGCAGCGCTGCCATTCCGGAGGGTGGTGGCGTCGGCGTGGCATCGGGTGTGACGGGGAGGGTGGGCGTCGGCTGGATGCCCGCCAGCGGCTGGTCCGGCTGAGGTGCCCCCGCATCGATGGTGGCGGGATCGACGGGAGCGGCCACCTGCTGCGGCCCAACGAGCCGCTCGATACCCAGGGCCACGATGGCGGCACCAAGTGTGCCTGCAGCGAGCTGGATCAGCCCCCTGCGCCGCTCGGCATCCGCCTCCATTGCGAGCGACGGAAAGAGTCCACCCTCGATCAGGCTCCCCACAGTGGCTCCCCAGGCGACGGAGAGCACGCCAAACGACACGAGTGCGACCGCCGGATTGCTCATCCCAACGGTGAGCTCAATCGCTGCGACCACGCCGAAGAGCACCGCCCCGGCAGCAGCACCCAGGAACCAGCCGCGACGCTCACTGCGTCGCCTGAGCCACGCGATTCCTGCGCCCCACAGCGCGAGGATGCCGAGGCTGATGACGATCGCGCCCACCTGCGAGGCGTCCTTGCCCCAGGCCGATTCCGGGGCCCCGACGATCCGTGCCAGCGTCGCGCCGATGCCCCCCACGACAAGCGAGAGCAGGTTCCTCGGCACCACGAACGCCTGCCACGTCCAGAAGTCAAAGGGTACGAACGGCAACTGGTACAGGGTGTTCCCGAGGTAGACCAGTGCTATCAGGAGCACCCCCGTCAGGCCGCCGACCCATGCGCCGACCCATGCGCCAACAGAAGGCCTTGGCCCCTTCATCAAATCCCCCCATCCACAACCCCGGTCACGCAGGTTGTTACCCGATGCGACCCGCGCTCGTCGCGCCCAGAATCGCTCCAACCCTATGCCAAACAGACGTTGTCAGGTGCGAGTTCCTTACGTGTCGTCGGGGTCGTCCGGGTGATCTACGTGCCGCTGGTGGTGAGGTAGAAGCGCCTGAGAGATTGGACCCGAGCATCCCCGGGCCCAATATCCCAAGGTTGGTCCCCACTTGGCCGCATGGGTGCGCGCCGGCGCCGAGTTGGATTTCGCCCGAAGGCTGCTAGTATGCCCTGACGTTCCATAGAGTAGGGCGAAAGGATCCCGATGAAGATCTCGGACGGCACAGCGGTGCAGATTGACTACACGTTGCGGAACGACGCAGGAGAGGTGCTCGACACTTCTGAGGGGCGGGGGCCTCTGGCCTACCTGCACGGGGCGGGCAACATCATCCCCGGGCTGGAGGCTGCGCTGGAGGGCAAGGGCGCCGGTGACACGCTCTCGGTGTCGATCCCACCCGCGGAAGGATATGGCGAGCGCGACGAGGCGATGGTGATGACGGTGGCGCTCTCGCAGTTGCCGGATCGCAAACTGGCGCAGGTGGGCGCGCACCTCAACGTCCAAACCGGTCAAGGGATCCGCCTCGCGACGGTGACCGCCGTGACCGGAAGCCGGGTCACGCTGGATCTCAACCACCCGCTAGCGGGCGAGACGCTCCACTTCGACGTTCACGTGGTGGACATTCAGGAGGCGTCGGCGGAGGAGCGGGCGCACGGGCACGTGCACGCGCACGGCGGGCACGCGCACTAGCACGCCACGCCTTTCGGACGAACCTGATCGTAAGTGGCGCCATCATCGTGGTGCTGTTGGTCGTGTTCGCATATGCTTGGACCCGCATCCCACCCGGGACCGAGGTCCGCGCGGCCTGGAACGCGGCGGGTGCGGGGGAGGTGGGGCGGGCGCCACGAGGGGCACTTGCCGCCGATCGGTGATGTCGCCCGCCGCTACGCCGTCGTGCGCCGCTACCGCGCCGGCAGGCCGAACTGGGCGCGCTCGTCGGCGGTCAGCTCACGCTGGACGCAGTGCTCCTGGGCATAGGCCACCAGCGCCTCGGTGCTGGGCCAGACGCGCCGGATCTCGGGCACCAGAAACGACCCGGCGACGATGACCTGGCTGCCGTCCGGCGACCACTTGCTGGAGTAGGCAGTGCCGGGCACTGCAAAGCGGTACACCTCGAAGCCGGTGTCCGCCTGCCAGATGCGCACCATACCCGATTCGTCGCCCGAGAGGATGCGGCGCCCGTCCGGCGACCAGCGGGCTGCAAAGACCGAGTCCGCGTGACCGGTGAACACCAGCCGTTCCTCCCCCGTCTCCGCATCCCAGATGCGGACTGTGTGGTCCCAGGATCCGGTGGCGATGCGCCTCCCATCGGGCGACCAATCCGGCTGCATGACTGAGTCCGTGTGCTTGTCAAAGTG
>JALOOJ010000071.1 GCA_025454475.1 Anaerolineae bacterium | reverse complement strand
GCTGAATACCCACGCGGCCGTGTTCTGGCTGTCGAAGCTGTCCCCGAACGTCACCCCCCGCTGCTCATCCACCCGCAGCACGTTGCCTACCCGGTCGTACCCGTAGCTCAGGCTCAGCTTGTCCGCCACCTGCAGCCCCACCAGCCGCCCACTCGCCGAGTTCGTGGTGTAGGTGGTGGCGATCCCGTTGCCCAAGGCGATCTGCGCCAGCGCCCCCGTCGCCATGTACACGGCGTTGCTCACATACGTGCTGCTCCCGCTCAAGCTCACCGGCTGCGTCGCCGCGTTGTAGCCGCTCGTCACGCCCTCTCCGTCCGGGTACGTGGTGGTCACTACCCGGTCCAGCGCGTCATAGGTGGTGTAGGTGTGGAAGGTCGGCTGTCCGGAGAGGGTCTTGGCCTCGTGGATCACCCGTCCCCGCACGTCGTACGTCCAGGTCGTGCTCCCCGAGGTGTCGGTCATAGTCGTCCGTCGCCCCAGGCTCTCACCATACCCGGCCTGGCCGTAGACGTAGCTCACCGCAGGCTGCGCGCACCCCGTCGCCCCGCTGTAGCTCTTCCCCGTCAGCCGGTTGAGCCCGTCGTACGTGAACGCGGTCACGCATCCCCGCGCATTCGTCTGTGTGGTCAGGTTCCCCGCCAGGTCGTAGGCGTACGCCCACGCTCCCATGTCCGGATCGACCATGCTGGTCTTCTGCCCGAGCGCGTCGTAGGCCATCGTCGTCACGTTGCCCAGCGCGTCGGTCACCGTCGTCAGGTTCCCCAGCACGTCGTAGACGTAGCTCGTGGTGTGGAACGTCAGCTCGGAGTAGTCGTCCAGATAGCCCACCCCGGTGTGCACCTGGGTCATGAACTTCCAGTTCCTGCCCGCATACTCCCCGCGCGTCTCCCGCAGCACCGCGCGCACTCCCGGGTTGTCCCGCTCCCACACGACCACTGTCGCCGTCCCGTCGTCGTCGATCTTCAGCAGCACCCGGTACCATACTCCGGTGGCCAGCACCATGAGTGCCGTCTGCGACTGGGTCGTCCCGATGTACCGATCTACGCTGATGCTGCTGCCGGTGATCCGCAGCCCGAAACGCCGGAAGTCCGGCTGTCCCCACGTCCCGCTGTCCACGAAGACCGCCGACTCCACGCTGCCTGGGTCGTGCTTCAGGCTGACCACGATCCCCTGATCATCTGCGGCCCGGCCAGCCAACGCGCGATACACGTAGTGGCTCCACGACCCGTTCCCCGTTATCTTGGCACTGCCGCCGGTCTCCGTTGCGTTGCCGCTCACCCCCCACCCATCCAGTACCGTGCCGTTGCCGAACGCATCTACCCAGTCCACCAGCGCCTCGTCCACCCCCACCAGCTGCCCCAGCCCATCCGTGTGCGACAGCCCCACGTGCCCGTTGGCGTCCTCAGCGACCTGCAGCCCGCCACTGCCGAACGCGGTGCGCGTTGCTCCATCCGCCGCGACGCTGCGCACCGCCTGTCCCAATGCGTCGTACTGCGTCGTCACCCGCGGGCGGCTGTCCCACCCTGCCGGGCGCGCGAAGCCCCAGGTGAAGCTCTCCTCCACCGCCGTATACGCCTGTATCGCCCGCCCCAGCGCGTCGTACGTCACGTTGACCACGCTCTGCGTCGCGCCGTTGGTCTTCTCTGCCCGCGTCTGCACCGCTCGCCCCAGCCCGTCGTAGAAGCTCACCACCGGGTGCGTCCCTGCCTGCCCGCTCACCTCGCGCAGCGCGTGCACGAGCCAGCTCTCCGTCGGGAGCGCCAGCGTGTCCCCCGGACGCACCGTCTGCACCACCCGCCCGAACGCATCGTACACCTGCACCATCGCCGTATCGGTCCCATTGTCGTCGTAGGTCCGCTGTACCTGCCCAAACAGGCCAAAGCTCCCCGTGATCGATACCTCGTTGACTTTGTAATACTCCGTGAAGGTGCAGAACTGCTCGGGCCGCCCCACCGCGCTGCAGCTCTGCGTCGGGAAGGCGTGGTGCGTGGCGTCGTAACTCGTCGTGCTCACCCTCCCCAGCGCATCGGTCGTCGAGATCACGTTGCCCCACGTGTCGTAGGCGTAACGCGTTGTCGCGAACGGTGCGCCACTCACCCCCAGCAGCCCCTGCCCCTGCAGCGTCACCACGCCCGTGATAATCTGGGAGCTCAGCCCCCAGCGGTTCGGGTCATATGTGGTGTCATCGTAGTAGGTGTAGGTCTGGGTCTTGGGTGCCTGGCAGCCATTCAGGGGCACGGCGGCCGTGTAGGTCGCCTCACTCCCGGTCACCGTCCACGTTTGGAGCACCTGTCCATTCAGCCGTAGCTGCATCAGCGGATACACGCCGCCCGCCGGGGTCCCGTACGCGCGCACCGTGATCTGCTGTACGCTGTTGGGGGGCCGTCGTGTGCACCCGTAACGCGCCGTTCCACAACACTACTTCCTGCCCGACGATCACATCCTCGCCGTCGAAGGCCGCCTCGCCCGTGCCACGGTCCAGCCTGACGCTCGCCCCCTCGGCCTGCTGGGTCGTGCCCCCCACCGTCAGGTAGTTCACGTAGAGGTTGCGGTCCTGCCCATTGATCACCGCGTCGTTGGTGAAGACGATGTCGACCTGATCCCCCCACACACAGCCCTGCATTGGACGATATTGGTCGGGGGCATTAGCCTAAGTTGGGCAAGTGGTCTTTGGCGAAAAGGGTTCAGCCGCATATCATGTAAAATGAAGTGATCGCCACTCGACCTCAAAGCGTCTGGGTTCTGGGATTCACAAGTGACCCGTTCTCGTCAAGAGTAGCCTATGCTGGTGGCCACCAACCAGCCATCGCGCACATTGCGGAAGAGCCAAATGCGCCCGCAGGTTGCCACCATTACCGCCTGAACCTGTAGCCGGCATTACAGCCAGGAGAGTAGCGAAGTATCCACCAACCCGCACCCGAATATAGCAGTCAGACGCGGCAGTCGCCGACCTTAGGCGGGCGATCTGCTGATCGGCCCCTATATAGTTACCACATCCAACGTCACGCCGTGTGCAGGCTGGTCGAAGTCACCAACTCAGTCCCCGATGCCGGTGACCTGTACAGGCCGCTATTGCCGTTCTGTGCTCTGCAACAGCTTAGCTTGGCCCTACTTCTCATCTGGCGGTAGGTTGATCTTCAGCGGCAGCTAAGTACGTAGCCTTCTGGCAGTAGCTGAATGTCCACAAACAAGATGGAATCTCCCGCTAGCTGCAGTAACAGACGTTGCACATACTGCAAGTGAGGCTCAACCGGTGCCGACTCCGGTTCTGGGAACACGGTTGAGTAGCGGCTGGTCTCAATGCCAAACCGATCGGTGCAGTCGCTAGGAAGTGACAGAAGAACGTGGCAAGCTTGCCCTAACAACAGCTCGGCTATGGTGACGGGCGGATCACCTCCATAGCAACGCGAATAAAGTGATTCGGTAAGTGATTCCACTACTTCGGACATTCCCGCATCGGGCCACTCGCGAGCTTGTCGCGCAACTGCCTCGAGGAGTATCTGAAGATCACGGTATGTTTCCCTAGCTTCCTCTGTTAACAGCGTCAGGAAGTCCATCTTCAGGGCAAACGAGTGATAGTTCGACGTATGTCCGCTCAATTCCTCTCTTAGCGTTAGTAGCACTTCCTGTTCTTTTCTTGCGCACGGATTCTGGAGTTCGTGGGCAAGACCGCCGTAGACTAGGCTATTCAACGAGTACGGAGACTCCAGAAGCTTGTCGTGGAGATGCTCCAGTAACTGCTCAACCTCATCCACGTTTTCATGCGCGATTAGAGAATTAACCACCTTGCACAGTGCACTGCGCATTTCGCCATCACTCATCGTTTGGCTAATCATGGTACCATGTTTGACCGCTCTTGGTGCTACGAAAGAAGTGGTTCTCAATCTCTGATCCATCGGATAGTTCCCAAGTTTCCATCACATATTCCCACTGGCTCTGCCTGAAGGACTGGCCTCGCGACCGGATGAAGTCCTTGAATGGCCTACTGTTTACGTTCCTCACATCCCTCCTTGTTCGTGTTGCTCCCAACTCATCCAACTGGGACGGTGACCGTGATGACCGTCTGATCCGGGCTAGCTTCCTTTGGCGTGGGGGGCGTGGTAATCGCAACCTGCGTTTCGGCCGGGTTACCCACCGGCACCGCAACGACCATCCCCTGGGGCAGAACCAACCCGCATGCGACGACGACCGAGAGGATCCTGAGCGGCAGAGTGTGGCGGTAGCCGGATGACACGCAGTGCCTCCTGTTGATGCAGGTAAATGAGGTCACAACGCTATGCAGTATATCCACCGATTGCGGGCTGTCAATGAGCAGAAGGTGTACCAGTGCAATGAATAAAGCCTTGCGGGGTCTCCGGTGCCCCTTCTGCCTCAGATACGATCACAGTCCCGGATCACTGGATCCTTGGACGAGCCGCGAATGGCTTCTGTGGCTTGCCGGACGTCACGAAGTGGACCAGCCCACATCGGTCGGCGCAACCAGGATCGGCGGATCTGCGTAATGATTGACAGATGCGACAATCGGGGAGGTCGGAATGGCAACAAACGTGAAGGTTCTTGGCTGGCTTTACATCGTGTTGGGTATTCTAGGAGTGATCCTGGGACTCGGGGTGCTGGTCATCTTGCTGGGCACTGGCGTAATTGCCAGCGATCGCGAGGCGATGACGGTGCTCTTTATCGTGGGCGTCGTCGTAGCCGCGGTTATGACGTTGGTCTCCGCGCCCGGGATTGTCGTCGGCGTGGGGCTGATCAAGTTCCGGCCGTGGGCCCGGGTGCTGGCGCTGATCCTGGGGTTCCTGAACTTGCCGGGATTCCCACTGGGCACGGTGCTGGGGATATACACTTTCGTGTCGCTGTTGAACTCAGACGCCGAGGCTGCATTTGCACGGTTCTGACCGCCCGGTTCTGAAGCCGATCGCGGTAACACAACACCCCCACGCAGCGCGTGGGGGTGTTGTGTTTGGCTGCCCGCATTCGCAGGTGGATGCTAACGCGAGTGCGGGTGCAGCGCAAGCTGCGATGTCCGCAGCAGCGGACTAACCGCCTCGCCATCGCCAATGGAAAGCACGCCGCCATCGGCGAAGTATGGAAAGTCGAAGTGTACGGGGTCTCCGGCACCCTTGCCCGGAAGGGGCATCAGCCTCGCGGTGAGGGGTTTGTGTAGCCGCACAGAGAGTGCGGCGACGTCGAAGAGCACCGCCGACAGGTCTTTGATGCTGGCATCTCCGGGCAGGGGAACCGTGTCGAGGCCTGTGCCGCACACAGCCGACCACTGCAGGAGATCGCTGACCCGCAGGCGCCCTTCCGCGGCGCGACGTGCAAGCACGCTATCTTCCAGCACCGGCAGCATCAGGCCGCAGAAGCCGGTGTGCCGGAAGTCGGCTTGCTGAATCGCGTCCGTGAGCGTCGCCGCCGCTGCCAATGTCCCCGCCGCGCCGAGGGGCTCGCCTGTGAGAGCTTCCAGGGCACCTCCGATGCTGATCGCGTCGTCAGGGTAGGGGGCCAACGAGAAGTCGATGCCAAGGTACTTCAGGGCGTGCTCGTCGCACGCCATCCGGCCCACGGCATCGAGGCGCTTCCCGTGGCGGCATATCGCCGCGCCGAGCGTCGCCTGCGCCTCACCGGCGTCTCGCGCCTCGCGGCACGCTGCGAGCGCCAGATCGGCCGATTCTGTGGCGATTGCCAGTGCCGGGGTATCGGCATCCCAGTGAGCTGCTGGGAAGAACGGCGTGCCTGGAGATACATTGGCGGTCGCGGCAAAGCGTAGGTTGCCGAAGCCGGCCTCGATGCCTGAGGCGGCCTGAATCACACGGGCGGCGCCCTGGATGGCGCTGCCGTGGATACTGCAGCCATCCGGTCCGACGATGGGACTCGTGGCGAAGACTGACCGAGTGGCCATAAGGATGTCGGGGATCACCGGCTGCATATCGGTCCCGGCGAGGCCGAGGGACGTGAAGGCGAACCCCGCGGCTTGACAGCACGCCTCGAGAGCTACGATCTGGTCGACAATGGCGCGTCTGTTGGTCAGTCGCGCCAGCGCGGGGAAGAGGTTCGTCGCGTAGCGGACTGTCTGGACCTCGTAGCCGGCTTGGGCGAAGGCAAGGGCCACAGCGTGGGCGGTCCGCCCCAGGGTCGCAACCGTACTCGGATCGACCGGCAGCGTGGTCTTGGAAAACAACGTAACTGAGCGTATTCGCATCTTGGTCTCCCCGGTGCGGTACAAGACCCGATCACCGGCGATTATAGCCGCGATCGCGGTTCGGGCGATTGATCCCCGTGTTCGTCGGGGCAAGTTGCGCTGTTGGGGTGTATCTGCTATAGTTGTGGATGAAGGTCGGGCGACAGACCCTGACCGGCGTTCGCGAAAACATCATTCCACTGATTCGGAGAAGGGGGCAGGCATGCCAGTCATCACCATATCCCGGGAGTTTGGCAGCGGGGCGACGCAGGCAGCGCAGCACGTCTGCGATGTTCTCGGCTACAGCTACTTTGACAAGTCCATGATGGCCCAGGTAGCTGGTGAAATGAACGTCTCACAGGAGAACGTCGTAGATTTCTCTGAGGACACCTACCGGATGCGCGGGTTCTTCGAGCGGCTGTTCGGACGCCGACGCATGCAGGTCGAGGCTCCGGACGCCGTCGGCGGCTCTTCCTTGAGTGTGGAGGCTCTGAGTGAGGCCGCGGGCATCAAGCTGGTCCGTGACACTATCCTGGCTGCGTATGAGCGCGACAACGTGGTTATCGTGGGTCGAGGCGGACAGGCTGTGCTACGTGACAAGCCTGGCGTGCTGCACATCCGGATGATCGCTCCATTGGGCGCACGCGCGATGCGCGTAAAGGATCGCATGGGCATCACTTTGTCCGAGGCAACCGACCTCTGTCGGACGAAGGACCAGGCTGCTCTGGCCTATCTGGCGCGGTTCTACCAGATCGACTGGGACAACCCCCTCCTGTACCATTTGATCATCAACACCGGTAAATGGGAGAGCGACGACGTAGCACAGGTGATGATCAGTGCGCTGATGAACCTGAAGACGGTCCCCCAGCTCTAGCCCAGCCAAGTCTCAGCTATTCGTCTAGGCCAGAGGGGCTACGAACGTCACAGGACGCTCGTAGCCCCTCTGCTTTGACGGTTGGTCGTGCGTCGCGGTATGCGGGCTCGCATCCCCCTATGCCGAGGCAGCGAGGGCACGGTGGAGGTCATCGATGATGTCCTCAGCATCCTCGATCCCTACGGCGAAGCGAATCAACCCGTCGGTGATGCCGGCGGCGAGTCGTGCTTCCCGGCACACGCTGTGGTGAGTGGTGCTGGCGGGATGGGTCAGCAGCGTGCGTACATCGCCGAGGCTCACAGTCCGCGCTGCCAGCTCGACGTGGTCCATCAGGCATACGCCGGCGTCGAAGCCGCCCTTTAGCTCGAAGACGACCACGCCGCCTCCCCCTCCGGGCATCTGCTGCCTGGCCAGCTTGTACTGGGGGTGGGTCGGGTACCACGGGTACCGAACCCAGGCGACCTGCGGATGGCCCGCGAGCCACTCAGCAATTCGGAGGGCATTCCCGTTGTGGCGCACCATCCGAAGAGGAAGGGTGGAGATGCCGCGGGCGATCAGCCAGGCGTTGAATGGGCTGATACAGCCGCCCAACCGCCGGATGGGGCCCCTCTTCACACGCTCGATCATCGCCGCAGAGCCGACGACGGCACCGCCCAGCGCATCGCCGTGTCCGCCGAGAAACTTCGTGGCGGCGTGTACAACGACATCGACGCCCAACTCGATGGGGCGCTGGTTCACGGGGGTGGCGAATGTGTTGTCGATGATCGTCAGGATGCCGTGCGCTTTGGCAATGGCGGCGATAGCGGCGATGTCGTTCATCATCAGTGTCGGATTGCCCGGCGATTCCAGGTAGATGACGCGTGTGTTGGGCCGCAGCGCCGCCTCAAACGCCGCCGGATCGTCGGCCTGTGCTAGCGTGGACTCGACACCGTAGCGTGGCAGGTCCTCGGTCACGAAATGGTATGTGCCACTGTAGAGCCCGGTTGTCGCAACGATGTGATCGCCTGCCGCGACATTAGCCATGAGGGCCGAAGCAACGGCGGCCATGCCTGACGCGGTGGCGATGGCAGCTTGTGCACCCTCCAACGCCGCGATTTTGCGCTCCATGACCTCTGTGGTAGGGTTGCCCCACCGTGTGTAGATCGGCTGGTCCTCGCATTCGAAGGCGTGAGCGGCCTGCTCAGCGCTCTCGAAGATGTAGGTGTTGGCCATGTGAAGGGGCGGCGACACGTCCTGGGGGGCCAGTTCCGTACCGATCTGAACGGCCTTCGTTTGCATGCTCCAGTTCTCTTTCAAGGTTACCTCTTTGGTCAGATGATGACAGATGCGGGCAAGTGTAGCATGTGCGGCCCACAATCCAACGCGGAGTTGTCTCAGAACCGCTCGTAGGTAGAATCGTGGTGAGTTCCCGCGGAGTGGCGGGAGCGGCAGACACCCTGCGCGTACGGAGACCCTATGACTGCGACGGTGCATTCGGGGGCGGGCCACCGCCCACTGGACCTCTGGAAGGTCGCCTATGTGGTGATTCTTCTGCTCGCGCTGGCAACGCGGCTCTACGCGTTGGGCGATCGGGCTGTCAGCCACGACGAGACGACGCACGCGAAGTACTCGTGGAACCTGTACTCAGGCCGGGGCTTCCGCCACGATCCGCTGATGCACGGGACCCTGCTGTTCGAGGCGACGGCATTCTTCTACGCGCTCTTTGGGGTCAGCGACTTCACGGCAAGGCTTTACACCGCGTTGGTTGGTGTTGCAGTGGTGATGGCCCCGTGGCTCATCCGCAAGTGGCTCGGGAGGCGGGGCGCGGTCTTCGCCTCGCTGATGTTGCTGATCTCGCCGTCTATCACCTACTACTCGCGGTACACGCGGCACGATCTGCCTGTGCTTCTGGCATCTTTCCTGCTGCTTTGGACGATCCTGAGGTATCTCGATGGGGGCGGGCGACGCTGGCTGATCGGGATGGGTGTGTTTCTTGCTCTCATGTATGCCTCAAAGGAAAATGCCTACATCTACACGGCCATCTTCTGCGTGTTGTTTGCCCTGGTGTTGTTTTGGCAGATTCTGGGGCTGAGGTGGTCGCGGCCCTGGATGCTCCCATTGGTGGCGGGGCTACTTGTCCTCGCGCTTCTGGCGGCGGGCGTCTTCCTGATCTCGACTCCTCGCGCAGATGGTACCGTACCGAGCGACCCCGCGGTCGTCGCAGCGACTCAGGAGATCACCACGAATGCACCGCCAGCCTGGGGCCGAGGTGCCTTGGGCATAGCGGCTGTGGCCGGAGGCCTCTGTCTGGTGTTCTGCGTGCGGGGCATTGGCGAGTCACAGCTCAAGGCGTTGAGGCTCTTCGATGTCCTTGTGGTCCTTGGGACGTTCATACTGCCGTTGGGTTCCGCTCTGCTTATGAGTCTGGTTGCCGGCGTGGACATGGACAGCTTCTACCAGGGGCTAATGTCGATGAACTTCTCGGGTGTCACGCCGGCTTCGGTGGTTGGCGCCTTCGTCACGCTCGGCATCACGCTCGCGATTGGCGTCGCTGTGGGGCTATGGTGGGACCGGAAGCAGTGGCCCATAGTCGCCCTCGTCCACTACGGCGTCTTCTTCGTCCTGTTTAGCACGCTCTTGACGTATGGTTGGGGCGCGTTGACCG
Source organism: Anaerolineae bacterium (assembly GCA_025454475.1). GTDB lineage: Bacteria > Chloroflexota > Anaerolineae > B4-G1 > SLSP01 > PWVB01. The sequence goes on along the minus strand of JALOOJ010000071.1, from coordinate 13,815 downwards.
GGCTCGTGGGAGGGCTTGCCTACTGGCTCGGGGAGCAGGACACTCAGCGTGGAAGCCAGCCCTGGTACTACTACACCATCATCGCCGGCCTCTATGAGTATGCGCCAATCCTCATCTCTGGTTTGGGCGGACTGTGGCTGCTAGTCCGCGGGGCTATTGGTGTGGGGCGACGCGGCAACGGACGAGTGAGCGAGAAGGCGAATGAGCGAGCAGGTGAAGAGGAGGCGCCTGCTGCCCGTGTGCTTGATATTGCCAAGTTCCTGCCCACGCTGGTCCCCTACTTCCTGCTGGGCTGGGCGGGCCTATCGTGGGTCGCCTATGCAGTGGCGGGCGAGAAGATGCCGTGGCTCTTCGTCCACACTGCGCTGCCGCACATCCTGTTGGCGGCGTGGGTACTGGATCGGCTGTTCGGGAAGCTACGATGGGCCGATCTGGTGTGGAATCGTGCGTGGCTGATACCTGTGTCGCTGATTTTCCTTGGATTTGCGTGGGCGGCGTTCCAGAAGTCGTCCGGCAGTCTGCAGCAAGCACTCCAGCAGAGCGGGGCCACGGAAGGGCTGGCGATCACAATCGCGCAGTTGGAGCCGCTGGGGCGTGTGACCGGTGGGCTAGTGGGCGTTGTGCTGTGCCTGGGGCTGTTGCTGTCAGCGGTCAACGCCGTCGGAAACAGACGGAGCCTGCAGTTGATGGCTCTGACGATGGTGCTCATCCTTGGCGTGCTGACGACGCGCACGATGGTCATGTCATCCTTTGTCAACGACGAGCTGGCGACCGAATACATCGTCTATGCACACGCCACGCCGGATGTGAGGAAAGTGCTAGTGGATATCGAGGCACTCTCCTGGCGGCTGACAGGGACGCCGAATCAGCTCAAAGTGGCTTACAGCAAGGATGTGGCGTGGCCGTTCTACTGGTACATGGACACGCGGTATCCCAACAACTACTACTTTGAGACGCCAGACCCCGAACGGATTCTTGAGTCGCCGGTGATTATCGCGGCACGTCCTGAGTGGCCTGCTGTTGAGGCCGTGATCGGCGACCGCTACTACGCTTACGACTACAAGCACATTTGGTGGCCGATCGAGGACTACAAGGACCTGACCTGGGAGAGGATCCGGTCCACGCTTGTGGATCCGGAGCGCCGACAGGCGCTGTGGGACATTCTGTGGAAACGTGACTACACGCGGTACGCGGCGGTTCGAACCGGCGGAGCCTTCACGTTGCATACGTGGCCCCATCGGTCGGAATTTCGCTTCTACGTGCGCAAGGATGTAGAGGTGCAGGTCTGGCAATATCATGTTGAGGAAGGGCGGGCGGTGGCCTCGCCCCGTGATTCCGGGCAGTCGAGCGCCGTTACGAGCGCCGGTCTCCAGGACAGCTTCGCGGCCTACGATCAACCAAGGAGCGCGGAGCGGGTGATTCCGCTACCCGGCGCGGAGCCACGAGGCGTCGCGGCGGCTCCGGACGGATCGGCTTATGTCACTGATGTGGCAGGACATCGGATCTGGCACATCACGGCGCAAGGCGATGTTCTGGAGGTCTGGGGTGGTTACGGTAGTGCGCCGGGCCTGTACAACGCGCCCTGGGGTGTAGCGGTGGGGGCGGACCGGGGCGATGGCTATGTGCTCTATGTCGCTGACACGTGGAATCACCGTATCCAGAAGCTTGATGCTGCGGGCGAGCCGTTGTTGAGATGGGGACGGCTGGCACAGGTGACAGTGACCGATCCGACAGGCTGGGGTGCCTTCTACGGCCCGCGGGGCGTGGCCGTGGGGCCCGATGGAGCTGTCTACGTCGCTGACACAGGGAACAACCGTTTGCAGGTCTTCGATGCCGAGGGCGGGTTCATCCGCGCTTTCGGTGGGAGCGGCGATGATCCAGGACAGCTTTCTGAACCGGTGGGGCTGGCGGTTAGCTCGATCGGCGAGGTCTACGTAGCTGACACATGGCACCGACGCGTGCAAGTGTTCTCGGCAGATGGCATCTATCTTCGCGGATGGGAGGTGCCGAGCTGGGGCGGCGCGGCTCCGGATGATCGGCCTCAGCTTACGGTCCTGGGGGACACGCTGGCGGTGACCGATCCCGTGTATGGGCGCGTGCTAGCTTTCTCAGCCCTTGGTGAGATCCTCGGAGTGCTGCGAGACGGTTCATTGACCATTGTGCCTGGCGGTGTGGCTGTCACGGAAGACGCGACCTATGTGACAGATGCGCATGGATCGCAGGTGGTGGTGTTTGGGAGCAAGTAGGCGCTATGCGATGCACGGAGCGGCAGAATCTGGGAGTAGCCGAGGCATAAAGGTCGCTGCCGGTGACCTACACCGGCGCGGTCCGGCAGAGGCGGAGCGTGGGGGCTAAGGTAGTGCCCAGCAGATGGGCGTACCCGTCGCAAGGGTGAGTGGAGTCATGGCCGGGCTTGCGACGGGTGCGAGATCGGCTTAGCGCACGTGATTGGGATCCGTGATGCGTTGGTCCACGACGTGCTTGTCGTGGGACGTGGCCTTCATCGTATCAATGAAGGCATCATAGGCGGTACGATCTACCGGCAGATCGACGGGGCGGTGCTCGTGGCCCGAGAGCAGGATGGCGTTGGCCAGTTCCAGGCTGCGGATAGCTTCAGGGCCAGGCGAGAGCAGAGGCTCACCATGGAGGATTGCGCGGGCTACGTTGCGCACGATCGCGGCGTGACCGGTATCGCGTTCCTGAAGCTCGACCTCAATCTCTTCGGCGTCGGGATGGCCCCACATCGCCTCGGTCGTATCGGATGAGGCGCGGACGCCGGGCTTGATCTCCCAGAAATGCAGGCGGTCATTGGCGATCAGCAGTTTCCCGCGCTCACCGCAGAGCTCAAGGCGCATACCAGTTGGGAACTCATTGACACTCTCGAGCATGTAACCTATGGCGCCGTTCGAGTACTCCAGCAGGGCTGCGGCCTCGTCCTCCACCTCGATATCGTGTTGGCGGGTGTTGACATTGGCGATGACGCGTGAGGGCATCCCAGCGAGCCAAGTGAAGATGTCCATCCCGTGGGGTGCTTGGTTGAGCAGGACGCCGCCGCCTTCGCCCTTCCATGTAGCGCGCCAGCCTGCGGAGTTGTAGTAGGCCTGACTGCGGAAATGGGCGTCGATGAGTAGGGTACGGTGGAGCTCGCCAAGCCGCCCCTCATCCACCAGCCGTTTGGCTGCCTGATGGACGGGCAGAGCCCGCTGTTGGAACATGACTGCGAATATGACCCCGGTGCGCTTGGCAGTCTCGATCATAGCCTCGGCACCGGACACGGTGACAGCCATAGGCTTCTCGCTAATCACGTGGATACCACGCTCCATCGCGTCGATGGCGATTGGGGGGTGGAAGTAGTGGGGCGTGGCGACGATGATCGCATCGACCAGCCCGCTGTTCAGCAGGTCGTGGTGGTTGCTGAAGCCGGGGACGCCAAAGGCTTCGGTGGCTGCGGTGAGCGCTGCGGGTGCTATATCGCACACAGCGGTGAAGTCGACCTCGTCGATGCTGGGCATATTGCGCGCGTGTCCACTGCCCATCCCGCCCACGCCCACGATACCAAAGCGAACTCGAGACATAGGTATCCTCCTTGTCGTAATCTCTGAAGGCGAGTATATACCGAGCGGAGGGATTGGGAATTGGGGGCTTGGATGCAGGGACTAGAAACTAGGGACAAGGGATGGAGGAGAAGGGGATGCGAGAGAGGTGAGACTGGTCGCGGGCCGGGTGGAGCGGAGTGACAGATGGGCGGCGCTGGGCTACGAGGGTTCGGTCCTTGTCTCAGCGATGCTGCTTTTCCTCGTGCAACCGCTGATCGGCAGAGCGATTCTGCCGTGGTTTGGGGGATCGGCGTCGGTATGGTCGGCGACGCTGCTATTCTTCCAGGTTCTGCTTCTGGCGGGGTACGCCTATAGTCACCTGTTGGTGCTGAGACTGGAACTCAGGCGCCAGATACGGGTTCATCTGACCGTGGTCGGCGTATCGCTGACGCTGATGACAGTAGCCTTGCTCTTCTGGGAGACGCCCATCACGCCCGGCGCGGGTTGGGCCCCAACCGCGACCCGACCGCCCTTGCTCTGGGTATTGCTGGTGCTGACCGTCAGTGTGGGCTTGCCCTATCTGTTGCTGTCGTCGACGAGCCCACTGGTCCAGGCCTGGTACGTAACGCGTTACCCACAGCGGACACCCTATCGCCTCTACGCGCTCTCCAACCTGGGGTCGGTCGTGGCGCTGCTGGCATATCCTCTGTTGCTTGACCCTCTCCTTCCCACGCGGGGGCAGGCGTGGGTTTGGTCGTTAGGATATGTGGCCTTCGCTGGGACGCTTCTGTTCGTTGCGCGGTTGACGCGGCAGTCGGACGGAGCCCCCTCGGTGGATGAGGAAGACGCATTGCCTCTGCGCTCGCTGTCGACTGTACGATCGTGGTGGTGGTCGTTAGGCGTGCTCGCATTCTCCACTGCGGGATCCCTGCTGTTGCTGAGCACCACAAGCCAGATTGCGCAGAATGTCGCGTCAGTGCCGCTGATCTGGATCGGCCCGATGGCACTGTACCTGCTCACATTCGTCATCGTGTTCAGCGGTGGCTGGCGATACTCTCGGATAGTGTTGGTGCTGCTGTTTGTGGCGACGCAGATCTTCGGGTACGTCTATGCCTGGGGCAACGCGATACCGCTTCCACTGCAGCTCGGGACGTATGCGTTCCTTCTGTTTACCGGGTGTCTGGTGAGTCACGGCGAGTTGGCGCGACTACGACCTGACCAAGGTGATCGGCCCAGCTCCAACCTGCTCGGTTCCGACCTGCTTGGTCAGAATCGGACGGCGTACTACCTCTTGCTGGCGACGGGTGGTGCATTGGGTGGCGTGCTGGTGAACGTCGCCGCGCCAATGTTGCTGAGCGGAACGAGGGAGTATCCCATCGCAGTGATGGCTTGTTGGATCCTCGCGGCGGTCGCGGTTGTGAGCGACAGGAAGTCGCCCCTTGTGGGACGTTCCGCGCTGCAATTCCTGACCGCGGTCATGTTTGCGCTGGGGCTCCTCTCGGCATTCCTGGCCAACCGCCAGGCTCAGCAGAGTTTCAGCACGGGCACGGTCGCGGCGGAGCGCAACTTCTATGGGCTGCTGCGCGTTCAGGCGGCGGAGCTTGGCAACCCACCTCAGGCCGTGCATCGTATGGTCCACGCAACAACGATACAAGGGTTTCAGTTCGTTGACCCGGCATTGCGGCAGGTAGCGACCGCCTACTATAGCGAGACAAGTGGCGTGGGACTGGCCACGCGCTGGTGGCAGAAGAGGCGCTCGTCAGTACGCATCGGCGTGCTTGGCCTGGGAGTAGGCACACAAGCGGTCTACGGCAGGACGGCTGACGTCATCCGGTTCTACGAGATCGACCCAGACGTGATTCGCTACGCTGAGGGCAAGGGGGGCTACTTCACCTACTTGCGCGACTCCGCTGCGACGGTCGAGATTGTGCCCGGCGACGCCAGGCTCTCGCTGGCGGGCGAGCTCGCTGCAGGCGGTTCGCAGCAGTTCGATCTGCTGGCGGTCGATGTCTACAGCGGCGACGCACCGCCGACCCACCTGTTGACGCTGGAGGCCTTTGAGCTCTATCTGGCGCACCTGAGCGGCGACGGACTGCTGGCAATGCACACCAGTACGACGCATCTGAACCTGGTGGCTCTGATGGCATCGCAGGCCAAGCGCCTGGGCCTCTGCGGCGTGATCGCTGAGGATCAGGGCGACGGCGGGGCCATATTCCTCTCACAGTGGGTGATCCTGAGCCGCGACTCGGGGCTGCCAGACGCGGAGCCGTGGCACGCTTTCCCCAATCTCAGCAGCGCATACGACCCCGGGGTCGCCCCCTGGACTGATAGCCACAGCAATCTGCTTCAGGTGTTGCGCTGAGGATCGCTCATCGACGCCGGCTCGACCTGACCAGCACTGCGGCGACCATCAACACGACGACGGCTACCGGGACGAATACCCAGCTGAGGGTGGTCGGCGCGCTGGCTTTTTTCGCAGTAGCCCCCACGGTCTCAACGACATCGGGCGCCGGCGTGGGCGTGCCGCTTGCCAGGATTGTGGGTCCGGCGGTCGGCGTCGGAGTAGCTTCTCGGATCACGCCGGCTGCCGCCGACACGTTGTTGGTCTCGTCACTTTCCTCGACTTGGCCGTAGGGTTGCGGGCCTTCGTCATCCACCCACGCAAGGACGATGAACTCACCAGCGTTCACAGGGCCCCAGGTGTCGTCCGCCGTGCAGACGGCGATATCGGCGGGGGCGAGTACAAGGTCGAACTCGCCCCGTGCCACGGTCTCGTTGCCGATCTGGAAGGCGCAGCCATTCGCGCCGAGCGAGGTAGCTGCTTCGCCGTGATTCTCGACCACGGCGCTGAAGGTAACGCGGTCGCCAGGCCGGATGGGGTCGGGTGTCCAGCTGACCTCGGAAATGACGAGGTCCGGGCGTCGCACAACTTGCGACTCGTCGCTGGTCGTCTGGGGTAGGGGAGCATCATCGCTGTCCAGGACCCAGATCTCGTACAGGGAATAACCCCACTGGGTGCCGCGCTTGAGCCCCAGCAACCGCACATAGCGCCCCGTGGCCGCCACGCGGTGATCATCCTGGTCACCATCGCCGTCCGTCACGTGGACAACGTCGATCCACGACTCACCGTCCTCCGAGGTCTGCAGTCTGTACTCGCGCCCATACGCGGTCTCCCACTGTAGGACGATCCGGGCCACGGTCTGGCTTGTGCCCAGGTCGACCGTCAGGGATTGGGGATCGGCGTATGCCGACGACCAACGCGTGCTCATGTTGCCGTCCACGGCGTTTGGCCCCTCAAGCCCATCGCCCTCCACGGAGGAAGCCTCGATCGGCCTGCCCAAAGACAGCACGCTATCGGTATGGGGTAAGGAGGCGGCAATCTGCACAGGCGTTGGCGTGGGCAAGGGCGCCATCGCGACGATCCAGTCAGGGCGCACGGCGATCGCCTGGATGCTGTGGGCGCTCGTGATAGCGACCTCAAGGCCCCAGCCATGGAGCGTGTCGAACGTGCCGTCCTCGGTCATGTCCATCTCGTCACAGTCTTGGTTGCCTGGGCCCCAGGACCACGGAAGGTAACCGATCTCGTTCAGATGGGCTTGCTCGATGATCGTGTCGTAGGGAATGCAGCAGGTACAGCCGGGCCCCTTGTTGGCGAACTCGCCGATGATCAAGGGCAGGTCCATGGCCACCGATTCGGCGATCTCGTCGATGACGCGCTTTGTCGCGGCCGCACGCGACGAGGGCCACCACATGTGGATGGAGAACATCAGGTTATGGTCGGGGTCAGCCCGTACCAAGTAGGGCCCGTTTGCTTGCAGGTCGTTGATCTGCTGGCCCCAGCCCTGGGCATCGATGATGAGCGGGACGTGCAGCCCCGCCGCCCGAATGCGGCGTATCGCCAGCTCGTAGGCGGTGCGGAACTCGAGCGAGGGTACGACTCCCGAACCGGCCTCATTGGCGATGTTGACAAGCAGGTACTGCTCGTGCCTCCGCAACACGGCGAGGACGTCGGGGCGGACCCAGTAGTCGACACAGGCGGGCATCACGTCCCACTTTCCCGTGGAGTCGTGGCAGTCGACAATGGGGATCAGTTTGTGGTTGATCGCGTTGGTGATCGCCGTATCGAGCTCCTCAGCTGAGCCCTCGGTGAGCCAGACAATGCGCACGGCGTTGGCGCCCGTCTTGGCGATCTCCGCGAACGACGGCAGCCCGTCCCGATCAGTCCAGATCACCATCTTGTTGACGCCCACGAGGATAACTTTGCTGCCGAGGGCGTCATAGAGGTGGCGGCCCTGAAGGCGGAATCCGGTAAAGTCGTCAGGGACTTGGGTCCTGGCAGCGTGAGGTGTGATCAGCATGATGCCGGCGGCCCATGCAGCCAGACACAACCCGACCCAGGCCAAGTGCAACTTGCTCATCGGTCCACTCCGACTCCCAGCCACGTTGTCCAGCTTATACACGTGGGCCGTTCCCTGTCAAACGGGGTAGCTAACCTCGGAGGGTCTTGGCGAATCCCATAGCGTCGGTTGCGCCGCATAGCGCTCGCAGTAGAATGGTGCAACGGCGGTTTCCACGGTGTTTGTCATGCTCGTCTGTAGGAGGGTGCGTGTGACTATGCCATTCAGAGGTCCTGCTGCTGTCCCCCTTGTGCTCCACGTGAACGGTGAGGATTTCCATGTGTTTGTCGAGCCACGACGTACACTGCTCTCGGTGCTGCGTGAGGAACTCGGCCTCACGGGCGCGAAGTTGGGCTGCGGCCATGGGCAGTGCGGCGCGTGTACGGTGATCCTCGATGGTGAGACGGCCTACGCGTGTCTCACTTTGGCCATCGATTGTGAGGACCGCGAGATTCGCACGATCGAGGGGCTTATGCGTGGCGATAGTCTCCATCCAGTTCAGGAGGCCCTCATCGCGCACGACGGGTATCAATGTGGATTCTGTACGCCGGGTCAGGTGATGTCCGCCGTATCCCTGCTGGAGCACAACCCGCGACCGACGGATGATGAGATCCGCGAAGGGATGGCGGGCAATGTCTGTCGCTGCGGCGCGTACCCTAACATCATCGCATCCGTCGCTGCTGCGGCGGAGCTGATGGCTGCAGAGGGGGACTGACACTATGCCAAAGATTCGCAAGACCAAGGTCGAATTCGAAGGGCGCATCGAGGAGCGCGAGGTGATCGTCGAGGAGGAGCACGTGGAGACGTGGCCACGCGGAGCGACCTTGCGGCTGGTCGGCAAGCCGACTCCCAGGGTTGATGGCGTCGCTAGGGTGAGTGGTCGCGCACTCTACACACACGACGTGCAGCTGCCGCGGATGTTGATCGGGCGCTTCCTCAGATCACCACACCCACACGCCAGAATCAAGGCAGTCGACAGCGCCAAGGCCGAGGCTTTGCCCGGCGTTGCGCTGGTCTGGCATCGGTACCATCCCGCGCCCATCGCCACACTCGAGGGGCGTGAGATTTTCCCGGAGGAAGTAGCCTACGAAGGGGCTGAGGTCGCCTTCGTAGCGGCGCGCGACGATCGAACTGCAGAAGACGCCCTGGCGCTTATCAACGTCACGTATGAGCTTCTGCCATTCGCCTTCGACTTGGAGTCGGCGACGGCAGAGGATGCACCGAAGGTGCTCCTGGACGAAGGTAACTGGGTCTCGCGCGAGGGAGACGTGTATCAGCGTGGCGACGTTGGTACCGGGCTGGGGGATGCTGACGAAGTCGTCGAGCTGACCTTCACCACACCCATTGCCTCGCACTGCTGCCTGGAGACTCACGGCAGCGCTGCAAGCTGGGAGGGCGACCAGGTGACGGTGTGGCACTCGACGCAGAGCGTCTTTGGGACCCGTAGTAGCGTCGCCGATGCTCTGGGCATTCCAATGGACAAGGTGCGCGTGATTTCCGACTACATCGGGGGTGGCTTCGGCAGCAAGTGGGGGGCTGAACCCTATACCCTGATGGCTATTCTGGCTGCGCGCGAGACCCGACGTCCGGTCAAGGCGGTTCTGGGCCGAGAGGAGGAACACCTTGCGGCGGGCTATCGCCCCGGAAGTTGGCAGCGGGTGCGACTGGGTGCCAGAGAAGACGGCACGCTGACGCTGATCGAGCACGACGCGAAAGTTGCCACGGGTGCCTTTGGTGGCGGGGGGCCCGTGATCGGCGGGCCTTCGAAAGATCTCTACGCGTGCCCCAATGTGCGGACGGTGGTTCGGACTTCGCGTACGAACGCCGACCACGCTCGTGCCTTCAGGGCGCCAGGGTATGTTGAGGGTACCTTTGCCCTTGAGGGCGCGATGGATGCATTGGCGCATAAGCTCGGTATGGACCCGCTGACCCTGAGAATGAAGAACTACGCCGAGATGAGTCCGTCGCGAGGCGGGCCGTACACCTTCAAGGGGCTGCGCCAGGCATACGAAATGGGGGCGGAGCGCTTCGGGTGGTCCAGGGCCGTGCCAACTGACCTTCCCAACGGACAGGGGCCGTGGCGGCGCGGTCGAGGAATAGCGAGTCAGATATGGGGTGGTGGCGGTGGCCCTCCGGCGAACGCTATCGTGAGGCTGTTGCCCGATGGAACCGCTGAGTTGAGCGTGGGCGTGCAGGATATCGGCACTGGCACCAAGACGGTGCTGACTCAGGTTGCTGCAGAGGAACTCGGCCTGCCGCTCGAAGCGGTGCGGTGCATCATCGGCGACACGCTCCCCGCTCCATATGGGCCGGGCAGTGGCGGCAGCGTGACGTTGGCATCGACAACGCCAGCCGTCCGATCGGCCTGTCGTGAGGTCCTGCGCCAGGTCATCGCGCTCGCGGCGGTGATGTTAGGGCTGGAGGATGCGTCGGTCGACGACTTTGATGTCGAGCGGGGTGATATCGTGTACAGGAAGGACCCGGACAGGCGCCTGGCCTTCGCTCGGGTTACGGCCAAGATGGGCGACTACACGATTGTCGCTAAGGGCGCTCGCGGACCGAATCCTGATGACAAGGCCGTCAACACTTTTGGCGCGCACTTTGCGGAGGTCGCCGTCAATGTCGAGACGGGCCAACTGCGTGTGGAGCGCATCGTGGCTGTGCACGACATCGGGCGCGTGGTCAACCCTCTGACGGCCACGAGCCAGGTCTATGGCGGCGTGATGATGGGTGTAGGGTATGCCACAACCGAAGAGCGCATCATCGACCCCGCGACGGGTTTGCAGCTCACCGCGAATCTCGAGGACTACAAGGTGCCATTGGTTACCGACACTCCCGCGATCGAGGTGCTCTTTGTCGATGTGGCGGACACCGAGGCCAACAGCGTCGGAAGCAAGGGACTAGGTGAGCCGCCGATCATACCCGTTGCGGCGGCGATCGCAAACGCGGTCTTCGATGCCGTGGGGGTTCGGGTGACCGACTTGCCGATCACGCCGGACCGTCTCTTGGCTCTGCTCTCGAGGGCATCCAACGCTGGCTTCTCGAAGGAGGTAGAGTGATGGCGATGCATCCATTTGCCTATGCCAACGCCAACTCGCTTGAGGAGGCCGCAGCGAATCTGGATGGCGAGACCCGCCCCTTAGCCGGAGGTACCGATCTGGTGGCGTTGATGAAGGATGGGCTGGTAGCGCCAAAGCGCTTGGTGAACCTCAAGACGGTCCCCGGCCTTGCTGGTGTGGTTGCCCACGCCGACGGGCTACACATCGGTGCGCTCACGACGCTGTCCAACCTGGCCTCGAACCCTGAGCTGCAGGAGCGACGAGATCTCGCGGCGCTTGTGGAGGCGCTCGAAGAGAGCGCCACGCCGCAACTCCGTCACACGGCGACGATCGGCGGCAACCTACTGCAGTGGCCCAGGTGTTGGTACTTCCGCAACCCTCAGGTTCCCTGTTGGCGGAAAGGAGGACGGCGTTGCTTCGCATTCCAGGGCGAGAACAAGTACCACACGATTTTCGGGGGCGGGCCGTGCTTCGCGCCACATCCATCCGATCCCAGCGTCGCCCTAATGGCGCTTGATGCCTCCGTACTCGTGGTGGGTCCCCAGGATCGCGACCATCGGAACGGTTTCCGCGTCGTCCCTCTGGCGGAGTTCTTTGTACTGCCGCGGAGGGATCACGAGTGGGCGGATGGCTATCATCCTGTCACACTCCTGGAGACGGACGAGATCGTCGCTGCGGTCGTTGTTCCGCAGGCCGCTGATGGCGCGCGCTCGGCTTTTGTGAAGGTGATGGAGCGCGGGGCCTGGGACTTCGCCCTGGTCAGCGCGGCTGTTTCGCTCACGATGGACGGGAACCGAGTGGCGGCCTCGCGTGTTGTGCTTGGCGGTGTTGCTCCCATCCCTTGGCGTGCAAACCAGGCCGAGGCTGCTCTGCGCGGCGAGCGTGTGAGCGAAGATGGTGTGGCGAGGGCCGTCCGTGCCGCTGTCGCGGATGCCCGCCCGCTCGGACACAATGAGTACAAGGTGGCACTGGCGAAACAGGCGTTGGCCCAGGCTTTTCGCGCCCTAGCCTAGGGTAATCGACGGACAACCGTGTCCGAACGTTGGCACAGCCAAGTTCTACAAGGGTGGGATAACTAGATAACTAGCGTCAGGTCGGAGCGGCCACCGCTATGAAAGGATAGACGCTATGGGCGAACTGCACCGTAATATCGTGACCGTCGTAGCCGGTCAGTACCGGGGCACCGGAGGGATGCACCCGGGCCGTCAGAGCCGGTCAGAACCGGATGGCTTGGACTGGGCTATCAAACAGCGCTATCTGATCGACCAGATGAACGCAGCGGCGACAACGTTCGTCGAGCGCTACACGAGGCCTGATGGAACGCTGCTCTGGACCGACGTCTGGCCCGGAATGGATGGCTCCGACGATGGCTACGAGAGCTTCATGTCTTTTGGGCTGTTCTACCTGCTGGGCGGAGGTGAGCATGTGCATGCTCTCGCCCGACGGGAGTGGGATGCGGTCACGTGGCAGTTCACCGGCTACGGCCAGGTCCGGCGTGAGTTCGATGCTTACTACGACTGGATGCATCATGGCGAGAGCTCGACCTACATCTACTACCTGGGGATGGCGAATCCCTACCATCACGTGGATCGCACGCGCGCGTTGCGCTTTGCCGCGATGTACATTGGCGAGGATCCCGATGCACCTAACTGGGACCCTGCGCTGAAGATGATCCGCTCGCCGATCAATGGCAGCCTTGGGCCGCGGTCCGAGATGTCAGCCGCTGACTGGGTAACGCACCGGCCCGTTCTCGCGAACTACCTGACGCCCTACGAGGATGTGCCTGGGTTCGACATCACGGACCCGTTCACGAAGCTTGACTGGAACGACGATGAGACCTTTGACAAGATCCTCAAGCTCATGAACGAGCGGATGGTGCCGGGCGATGTGCCGCTGAACCTGAACGCGACGAGCCTGATCACGAACGCCTATCTCTACACGGGCGAAGAGCGCTACAGGACTTGGGTGCTGGACTATCTAGGCGCGTGGCGCGAGCGCACCGAGCAGAATGGCGGGATTATGCCCGACAATATCGGCCCCACTGGGCGAATCGGTGAGCGGATGGGCGGCAGATGGTGGGGCGGGTACTACGGTTGGCGTTGGCCCCACGGAGCGTGGATCATCCTCGAGTCAACCCTAATCGCCGGGCAGAACGCGATGCTATTGACCGGCGATCCTTCCTGGCTCGACCTGCATCGTTCGCAGGGTGATCTACTCTGGTCGCTGCGCAGGGAGGAGGGGGGGACAGTGAAGGTGCCCTTCCGTTATGGCCGCGACGGGTGGTTCGATTGGCGTACGATGGAGCCGCGGCACCACGCCCATCTGTATTTCATGAGTCGTGATCCTGCCGACTGGGCGCGGATCGCGGAACGGTATCCCGACCGCGAGGGGTGGTATTCGGCCCCGCCGCACTTCGGCAAGTCCGGGCACTTCTGGCCTGAGCGCTGGTTCGGGTATATGCTCGGAGAGAATCCCGACTACCCGGCACAAGCGTTGTCCGACACCATCACGTGCATGCAGCAACGGCTCGACAGGATCGACAGCGATGATTGGAGCACCCAGGATCAGTGGGATGTGCACCACTGGCAGGACCTGAACCCGGTGGTGCCGGAAGGTCTGATTCAGATGGCGATGGGAACGCCTGCGGCGGTCTACCACGGGGGTCTGCTTCACGCCAGTGTGCGGTACTTCGATCGGATCGGCGGGCGGCCTGGCCTTCCTGAGGATGTCGCCGCACTGGTGAGTGAGATCACAGCTGATGGGTTGACGCTTTCGCTGGTCAACACCAACCCACTGCAGGCGCGTGAGGTGCTGGTCCAGGCC
>JALOOJ010000070.1 GCA_025454475.1 Anaerolineae bacterium | reverse complement strand
ACCCGTCCCCCGAGCGGCCCGACTACGGCTATGAGATGTGGGTCACGATCCCCGACGATCTGGAAGTGCCCGCCCCCCTCATCAAGAAGCACTTTGCCGGCGGCCTCTACGCCGCGCACGCGATCGCGATGGGTCAGTTCGAGCAGTGGGAGGCGCTGTGTCGCTGGGTGAGCGAGAGCCCCCGGTATGAGGAGAACTGGGGCGACCCCGAGTGCATGGGGGGGCTCCTGGAAGAGGTCCTGGACTACATCCACCACATCGACCCGTCGGATGCCGGCTCGGAGGGAGAGGTGCAGCTCGACCTTCTCTTCCCGATCAAGCCCCGGAGACCAGAAGGCGGCTCGTAGGCGTGGGGCAGAGCCCGATGGCATCGACGACGAGGTGTCTAGACCTGGAGCTCGAGGCTGTCAAGCCAACACTTGGGGGATGCTACAGTGAGGTTCGAGCTTGCTGTCTCGGTAGACCGTAGACCCGAAGACGTCTTCGCCTTCCTACTGTTCAAGGACCGCTTCCCGCAGCCGCCCGGGTCGCCGGTTCTTGTGCTCGAGAAGCTGACCCCGGGTCCGCCCGCCGTGGGCGCTCGGTACCGTGAAGTCGTTCACATCTTGCCCTGGTCCACTGGTATGAGGAACCTGCCCCAGTTGCGGGTACGGCACCTCTCACCTGGCGAGCGGTTCCCGGTTTCCGTATGTCCGTGGGCCGATAGATATCGATGCAATCACTCGCGTCGGGCTTCTGGTCAAGACGGCAAGCGGTTACGAGTGGCCGCGCGACTTCATATCGCTCAACACTTTCCTGACCGCCGGCCCCTAGGCCCGTCGGCTGACAGTTCGCTGAAGCGGCTCCGGCGAGCTGAGGCCTTCGAGCCTCTTGAATAACCTGGCCGCCTGGTGTACAGTAATGGAGAAGCCGCCCGCTTCCGCCGAGCTGTTTAGCTCGAGGTCGATAGGCACCGCGGCAGTAGTGTCGCAGATGTTGTGCATAGCGGGCTAGAACAAGCATAGGTGAAACGGGAGCTACCGTGTCCCGACCGTTCGTGACGCGAGATTTCAGCAACGCGAGGTTCACTTGGGCACAAAACTAGTCGAGTTCAAAGTAGAGATGTACCCCAAAATGCGGGTGATTGGGAAGGGCGTGGTCCTCGTCGAGGGCGAGATGAAACCGGAGGACCATCAGATCGAAGACCTGTGGGAAAGTATGGCACGAGATGGCAGTTTCGATATCCTGGCGCAACTGCCGGGTCACGTGGGGCCGAAGGGCGACATGGTGGGCTGGATGGGGGATTTCCATCCCCCTGACATGCACTTCACCTACGTGGCAGGGGCCTTGTTCGAGCCAAGCGTGGAAGCCCCGGAAGGATATCTCAGCCGCGACATCGAAGCAGGAGAAATGGCAGTATCTCGTCTCCAGAACACGGAAGGCCCGGAAGGCGGGGAAATGCATGCCGCTGCTTCTGGCATCAATGGCCAAGAAATGGCAGCGCATGGCTATGAGTATGATGGCTCGCGTGGCCTCTACGAGATGGAGTACCAATCGCACGAGCTCTTCTACATCCCACTGGAACGCGGTGAGCAGCCTGTACTGGATTTCTATTCTCCGTGCAAGAAGAAGAGTGGCTGAACCGCCCTCGGCGCGGCTGTGCGTGCGCATTGAGGCAACATAGGATGGCACCGTCTTCTGCCGGTGGATTCGACGTTCTGCGGGCCGGAACTGCCGGACCAGCATTACAGCGATGAGGTCTTGGTCCATCTGATCAACCGCATCCACGCGGTTGGGGCGCGATCACGCTGAATCTGCCGATCGGCAGGGACGGTCTTATCCCGGCGCAGGCGGTCGAACAGATGCGGCGCGCGTCGTCACGGCTATTCTGGCGGCGAGGGATCACTAAGCAGGGCGAGACGAATCGGCTTTGGGCTCCTGAACAGATAAGGCAAGAGGCGGACAAGCGGAGGCCGAGGCAGCTCCACAGGCCACCTGCGCTATGACGTTCTGCTGCAGCGCAGGACTGCAGTACCGTGCTGAATGGCACCCGCGCCAGCCATTGCGCAAGGATGGGACCATGGGTTTTCTCAAGAGACTCCCCTTCGGACTCCCCACCGTCATGCATGATCCGGTGTTTGGGCAGATCACCTTCAGCCAGAATCCGCACCATGAGGCGTGGAGCTACTGGTGGCCAGCGCGGGACGTCAATTTCGAGGGGCGGTTCAACGAGGCTGAAGACTTTATGATCTACGCAGGGGTCGAGGGCCCGTCAGAGCACCAGCACAGTGTCTTCCGCGGTTTCCTCGCGGCCTTTCCCAGGATCGAGGCGGAGATCGAACACCGTCTCTGGGAGGACTATCAAGGGTGGCAACGCTTCGTGGCCGAAGACACCGGCATGCCCTGGACCGAGGTGGAAGGCTTTCCCGACCTCTCCTCATCCGCCGATGCCTATGGCTCCACTACCTATCAGATGATTGAGATCTTTGGCGATCCACAGCGGAGCACACGCGGCTGCGACATCCACATAGCACTCAACGTCCCTTGGGATGGCGAGCATGGTCGTGCTGTCCACGTCTTGGACGGAGCGGTCACTGACCTGTTCCCCGAGTGATCGATGTGGAGGCACTTGAGCAAGCGAGCACCTTGTATCAGTGGCTGGTAAGATAGCAAGGGGATTCAGCAGGTGACGCTTCATTCCAGCCTGAGAGCCAAGCCGTTTTGTGCGGCTCGCTGAGGGTCTAGCTCCCGCACAGAGCGCCGTATCAGACTGTGGGATCGGATCACGCGGAAGAGAGGTGGCGGACGGCTTTGGTGAGCGAGAAGCGACCTGTCACCATCGTCAATGTGGGGTACCGCTCGACCAACTACTGGGTCGTCAGCGCGGGCACGTCGCGGCTGCTCGTCGATATCGGCTGGCCAGGGACACTCGGCACGATGAAGGCGAGCCTCAAGCGGATGGGCGTGCCCCTCCGTGAGATCCGCTATGCCCTCGCCACCCACTATCACATCGACCATGCGGGCCTTGCCGAGGAGCTGAAGCGGGAGGGCATTCCCCTCCTCGTCCTCGATGTCCAGCTTGGCGCCGTCTCCCTTATGAAGACCTGGACCAAGCCCCAAGACGCCTACGTCGAGATCACGGGGGATGGCAACGTGGTCATCTCATGCGAGCAGAGCCGCCGGCTCCTGGCCGCGATCGGGTTTGCAGGGGAGATCGTGCATACCCCCGGCCACTCCGAGCATTGCGTCTCGCTGCTGCTGGATGACGGCTCGGTCTTCACCGGGGATCTCCCACCGGAGGCCTATGCCTTCGACAACCCCGCCGCCCTGGCGACCTGGAGACTCCTCCGCGAGAAGGGGGCGACCCGGGTGTATCCCGCGCACGGTCCGATCAGACCCATGGGCGAGCCGCCGGACCATCCCGCAGCGGACTGATGACGAGGCCTGACTACGGCGCGACCGTCATCAGAATATCCTCTGCACTGGCGGATCCCCAATATGCCGGACCCGGATAGCCCAGATGGACTTCGTAGCTGACGGAGGCCGAGAGTGTGGCTTGTCCGGCTGCCACAGCTCTCAGGCCGAATCCGGCGGTGTCAGTCCCTCCCGGGGCGACCGCCAGGTAGTGCACGACCGGCTCCGGACTGCTCGGCGCAAAGACGGCTTCCGGTCCGTCTGACTGAATCGCCAGACGGTACTGGGGAAGCCCCAACGCGACACAGCCCTCGTTGTTCAGGGTCAGGGTCACGCTGACACCGTCACCGGCCTTGACGGTCTCGGCGGACAGGGACACCACCAGGGAAGCGGTGTCGGTCTCACAGGCGAGCGTTGGCGTTGGAGAGGGCGTCGCGGTGTCGGGAGGCTGCGGGCGCACAGTTGCGGTTGGCGGCGGCACGCTCGTCGGTGACGGCGCTGGCGTACAGCTTACCATTACCAGTGCAAGAGCTCCAATAACAAGTGCCCAACGTCCCATCCGGAGTCTCCCGACCTCTCCTGGTCAAGCCGAGCAACTAGACGGCATGCCTGCTTCCGCGTCGGGTCAAGCGCGTCAACAAGGGATGTGGGGGGAAGTAGAACAGGTCGGCCTGGCGAAGCCGGCGCTTGACTCAAATCGCGGACGCTATTCCCGCCATGTCAAGTTGCTCGCTGCTCGGTCTATGCACCCGTTCTACCACAAGCCTCCTTCGGATGCAACCGCAACCTAGCCCAAGGGTGTGTTCCGGAATGCGGGCCGTCTGGCACGCATGTCCCAGGATGAGGACGCCAGGGCCAACGCGTTCATGTCGATCCCGTTCGTCAGGCTAGCTGCGGCACTCACCCGAACGCTCAGCAGCATGAGGCGAGGGCCGTCGAGTCAGGGCATTACCTGGCCCCTTTGGTGATATGGGTCTAGGGCAATCTATGGACCGCTGCCGTAAGGCGTACTCGACAACCGACCCAGGAGCTGGCTTGTTGGCGGGGAACAGCCATCTGGCGCACGACATCGTCCACCCTATCTGGGGGGCACTGGATGTTGGCTGTGGCTCCACGGCCGATCCCCTTCATTTCACTGGTTTCATCTGTTGTGCTATGGTATGTTCAGGTCAGGTGGGTATCCGCACAACAACCGCAGAGAGAGTGGCGGACGAATCATGAGCTGCAGAGTGAGCATAGAGGGTTGTGAGGAACAGAGTATCGAGGTCAGAACGAGTTACTGGTCAGGGCCGAAACTTCTCGTCAACGGCCAACGCGCACCCAAGGGAAGCAAACGCGGTGAAATGCTGCCCCAGTCCAAGGAGCGCTTGATGTTGTCACTCTCGGATCCCGCTGGGCGCCTCTACAAGGCGAACTACACTGATGGTTCGCACGTCGCCAGTCTGCTGCAACGAGCTGAGTCCGGCGAGCCTATCGACACGTGGTACGAGGACCTGTTCCAGGAGCTATGTCACCAGTGTGGCCGATCAAGTCCGATCGTCACATCAGGAGTGGCTCGCCCGCTTGCGCCGGGCAGCTTAGCCCGAATACGATAGGCGACATCGGAGGGAGATATGGAACCACAACAGAGATGCTTTGACACGTTCGCCCGCATGATGCTCACTTACCAATACGAAGACATGGCCCTCCGCAAAAAGGGCGCCACACCACCCCTGTATGGTTTCTTTACCAACCTCTATGAGGATATGCTGGCGCACCCGGATGCATACCGCCTCCCCGCTGATCCGTTTGTCACCTTCCTCTCGCGTGTTACCCTCACCCCTGAAGAGACGGCGCAGCATGAGAAACTGAAGGCGGTCTCGATTCGCGTTCGGACACCGATGATTGCGAATTTCGAGTTTCTACGCGACCTGGGGCTGGCGGGTGAACCGGCCAATACGGACTTGCAGCTGCCGCGAGCGGCATTCGACCGCTTGGTGGGCGACTATGCAAGGAAAACGAGAAATCGCCGTCTTCTCACCACTCTGGAACGCACCGGGCTCTCTTTTTCAGATGGTGACCCGGTGGTGATCTCCAATCTCCTTTACCCCGGCATGCCTGCGGAACTGGCCAGATTCAGCCAGGCTTGTGCCCGCGTGAGGAACTATGGCTTCTACTTCTTCCGCCGCTGCGATCTGGCCGTTCTGGACGGCAAGACCACGCCCGACATCGACGCCGCGGTCCACATGGTTCCACAGCCGTTCCAAAGCGACGTTACCGAGACGGACAGGCGTCTTATGCAGATGCGCTTCAGGCGCGAGATGTTTGTGGCAAATATCGGCAGCGGCTACGGTTTGCGCTATAGTAAGAAGAACAACCAGGTGGTGTATTGGGTCCACATCCTGGAGAGCTACCACCCCGACCTGCGCCATCACCTGTACTGGAAGTTCAGGACGGACCTGACGCCGCGCTTGCTCAACCGTCTGGAGGAAAACATCCCAGGGTTAGGGGAGCAGGTGTTCGAGGGCCTCAAAGCCTGTATCCAGTGCTACTCTGAGTTCTGTATGGACCGCACGCCCATCGAGTGGAACGGCAGGGATAAGATTGTGTGCAAGAACACTGGCTGGAACAGAATTGGGTATGAGCACGACGCATATGAAAGGCTCTGGATGGTACTGGGCACACTGAATGAGCTCCTCTGAGTCTGATGCAGCCGGGTGGCGATGAGCACCTATACCGCGCACCCGAGGAGTTCACACAAGCGACAATCAAGGGCAAATGTGATCCCGGACGCACATCCACTATGCGTCTGTTGCTGACTCCTCGTGAGGAAAGGCAGGTGTGTCTATGGCGATTCGGATCGTTCTGGCCTTGCTGTCACTCACGGGGGGCGTGATCGTTGTCTGGGCCCAACTTGGCAGCTCCGACCTCATGAGCACGACGTACTACCTTATCGAGGCGCTCAAGGATCCCGCTCGGACTGCAGATGATCCGCAGGTCCAAGGTCAGATTCGCGCCTTGGCCCTTCATGAGCAACTGTGGAACGCGGTTACCTATATGGGCCTGGCAGTCTTTGGGCTGGCTTGTTCAGGGCTCTTTGTCCTTTCCAGGCACACGCGGGGTACCTATGATCTATAACATCGTTCTCGAGTCGGACTTCCGTTCGCGGCTCGACGGCCAAGTCTATGCCCCCTCGGATTTGCCCACGACCGGGTTCGTGCACTGCGCCCTCAGGGCCTCGGTGATTCCCGTGGCCAATGACTACTTCCAAGGTGCTTCAGGTCCGGTGCTCCTCCTGGAGATCGATCCAGGGCGCTTGCGCTCCGAGATCCGATACGAGGCAGCTGCGCCGCTCGCTACCGGCGGCTCTTCTCACCTGACAAGCGCATCACAATTCCCGCACGTCTACGGGCCCATCAACGCGGATGCGATCACTGGCGTCGGCGTGCTCGACAGAAAGGCGGGCAGCTACGAGTGGCCACGGGAACTGATGCCGCTCGACGCCTTCCTGTCTGCCCCGCATTCGGCTCGCCGCCTGGCAACTCGCTGATGCCGACCCGGCGAGCCGCGCCTTCGCGGCGGCTTGCTCTGCCCGTCGGCCGGGCTGATAATCGAAGGTGCACTGCCCGCTTCCGCCGAGCGGCATAGCAGACGATGTGTCGGGACATCAGGCTTGCCGCTACCTTGCTGGATGGTCCAAGGGCGCTCGAGCAGATCGTCCACCGCCCTTACCGCTACCTCATACCTAGAGAGATTGGCCTCACTAGCGCCGGTGCCGGCGGCTCAGTTCGAAACCGCTAGGAGCCAGCCGGCCAGGCTGCGGATCCAATGGGGTGAGAGTCCCCTGCTGTCGGTGCCCGATCTGGACAGCAAGCAGCTCTGGGCTTGGAGGACAGCAGACCAGAATCGGCATGACATTTGGGATGGCCGTTAGCTACCAAGGAGGTTGCCATGCGTCGCATATCGATTGTGCTAGGTGTCGTTCTATTGATCGTTGTTGGCCTTGGGCTGACCTTGCGCCTGGCACTCGGCCAGGCGCCGGGCCCGGGGCACGGATATCGGGTGGTCGAAAGCCAAACTGTGGATGACGACCAGCACGTTGTCTATGCGCCGGCGGATTCCGCCGCGCCGGATAACCCCACCATCTCATCCTTCTCTACGCAGACTCCCTACTGCTATCAGCCTGATCCGGCGCAGAACGCGTGCTACATCAACTTCTATCGACATTACGTCGAGAGCGCACCGGCGCCGAATATGCGCTACATGACGATCACGATTGAGAGCAGAATCCGCGCCGTCTACCGCGGATTTTTCCAGGATTCGATGTACGTCGGCTACGACATGCAGTCCCCCGGGTTCAAAGTGGCGTGCGGTGCGCTCAACTCAGGCGGCGTTGCGACGATGGGGAAATCCTATGCCTACAGCATTGAGGTGAGGGACAGTCAGAACGGATGGTCGGGCAACTACGGCACCCTGAATTGTCCGGCCTATGTCCCATGACATCCGGGGACTAACCGACCAGGATGATGGGAGGTGCAGATGAGATACCGGAGGGTTTTGGGGACATGCACAGTGTTGCTGCTGTTGACGTTGGCCTGGTGGCGCGGGGCGATCCATGCGCAGGTCGGTGATGAGCCTGAGGCGGCGTCTACAGGGATGGATGGACGGGGCTCGACCTCAGAGGTCGAAGTCGGGGTTGACCCTGACAGTCCCGCCGTCTCTTCCCTCACTACCGATCTGCCGACCTGCTACCAGCCCGATCCTGCCAGCAATGCGTGTTACATCAACTGGGATTACATCTCTGTCGCGAGTGCTCCCGCGGGGGCCATGCGCTATGTGACGGTCACGATCGGCAGCCGCATCCGCGCGGTCTATCGCGGGTTCTTTCAAGACTCTATGATCATCACCAACGAGATGAATGGCAGCGGCTTCAAGGTGCCTTGCGGCGGATTCGGCGCGAGCGGCGATCCGTCGATGGGGCTGCAGCATAGCTATTCCGTGGTGGCCCGAGATAGCGATAATGCCACCGTGGGCAACTATGGATCGGTGTGGTGCCCCGGCATACGGCTGGTTAACTTGCCATTGGTCGTGAAACAATGACAACAGATGTCCTGCAGGTCGAGCCGGAGCGCCTGAAGGCCAGTTCCATCGTTTTTGTGGGTGCCCTGACGTCTTGCTGAAGCTGGCTTGGCGGGTTTGTCACAGTGAGCGCTGCCTGGATCGCCACTGTGTGTAGGCATGAAGGGTGCCTCGCCTGCTTCCGCCGGGCAGCCCAGCTCGAGGCTGTTATTCTCCGCCTCGCCGCGGGGATATCGATGTTGTCCGGCCTTCGGCCGGCGGAGTCAGTCGACCGGGCACCACATTCCGCACAGCCCAAAGGAGAGATGCGCTATGGTAAAGCACGACCAGGCAGAGCTGATCAACGAGCTGGTGTCGGCCGCCGGAAGTGAAGGGAGAGAGCTGTGTAGGCATGTTGTCGACTTGCTGCTTGGTCTGGGCTATTCGCCGCAGAAGCAGAGAGTTCGCGGGTTGAGTCTGGCTTTCAAGAGCAACAGGACAAAGCAGACCATCGCGAAGATTGCGATAACCGACAGTGCAGACAGGGCAGTGCTGTACAGCTTCAAGTACTATGCATGCAAGAGCCTGCCGGAGAAGTTCTCGGATGCGGTCAGGGAGGCCATCGAATCAACCAACGGACAGTACAGATGCTGTGGATGTGGCGCATGCGGCGCGAAGGAAGGAGAGCGGGGCTACCGCTCAGCCTATCCGGAAGGTGAGGATTTCCTGAGATGCGGTGCGTATGTAGTCAGAATACCGGAACTCGGCATGGGCGATCTCGATGATCTGAGGAGAGTTCTGTCAGAACAGCATGGCTACTTCATGTCCAGACTGGCGTGAGCCTGTATGGGCAGCAAGCCGCAAGATGGGAGGAGCGGAACCAACCGTTGGATTCGACCACCTCGAACCGGCGTAGTCTGCGGCTTTCCTGGTGCGGACGGTGCCGATAGGACCGCGGCGACCCGCACCCTACAGGGGATGATCCGTCCGGCCGCCGGCACCACGTCGGTCCCCATCTGGGGGAGACCGACGCTACACGTGATCGGGCGGCACCAGCTCCTTGGGGTGGCGATTGTCGTGGAACAGGGCGTGGCGCGTGACCCAGCCGGCGCAGGCCTGTTCCGTGCGGTGGCACCATCTATGGGGTGGTCTCTTCAGACAGGGATTGCCCCAAGGATCACTACCGCTACACTGTGGGCGTCCAGACTCCCGCGTCGGCCTTCATCTCGACGTGTTCGCCCCGTCCTTTGTTATCGAGCCGGGGACAGCGAAGTCAAACGCCCAACACCTCGCTGCTGCTGACACGCTGCCACACTCGGCAGAGCAGTACTGTTGCGAAAGGGGATCATTGTTGGATAGGTCTGCCAGACCCGCCTTCACTTGGGATTGAGGTATGTTTTGTGATCGAACTTGGGGGTACCGCAACGTGATAGAGATCGTGAGTTACAACAGGCACGCATGGGATACAGAGGTTGAGAAGGGAAATGTTTGGACATTGCCCGTTGACCCGTCCGTGATAGCTCGTGCCCGAGAAGGGAACTGGGAGATCGTCTTGACGCCGACCAAACCTGTGCCGCAGGATTGGTTTCCGCCTTTGGCGGGAAAGAAGGTGCTTTGTATAGCCTGTGGAGGCGGACAACAAGGGCCAATTCTGGCTGCAACCGGGGCTGAAGTTACAGTGTTCGACAACTCACCCAAGCAGCTCGAGAGAGACCGAATGGTTGCCGAAAGAGACGATCTCAGTCTACGAACCGAATTGGGCGACATGCGAGACCTGGGTAGATTCTCCAGCGGGTATTTCGATGTGATCCTGGTCACAGGCACGTGTTTTGTCGATGACATCGCCCTGGTGTGGAGGGAAATCTCGCGGATATTGAAGCGATCCGGCATCTTGATCGCGGGCTGCAGCAACCCTATCGAGTACATCTTTGATCTGAGAGCCTGGAATGCAGGGCAACTGGTTGTCAGGCACAAGATACCCTATTCAGATGTAGTTGATCTCTCCGAAGAAGAGCGTCGTGAGCTAATCATCGCGAAAGACGAGCCGCTATGTGTGGGGCACTCCTTGCACGACCTCATCCAGGGGCAGATAGAAGCAGGGCTATCGATCGTTGGCTTCTATGAGGACAAGAACGGCGGTCCCTTGGATGAGTACATTGACAGTAGCTTTGTAACCAAGGCGGTGAAGCTTTAGGCACGGTCAGCCTACCATGGATAGAAGTAGGCTAGCAACGGGTCTCAGCCGGTAGCTGCGATTCACTTTGCTCGGCTACACGAGCGGCTGAACCGCCGCGCGGTTCTGCTGCAGCGTCGAACTGCAGTGGTGATTGGCTGCTCCTCGGGGAGCCGACGGCCAGGCCACCACAGTTGAGAACGTGGGAGATCGCCAATAACGCAACTCCTTCGGAAGGGCAAGAAAGGTACCATCCAAGTCGCCAAATCAGAGGTAAGGACGGAGGCCGTACACACAGGGGCCCGGCCTCCCATATCCGCCGTACTCAGGGGGTATAGGAATGGAATGGATACCCACTCTCCAAATCGGCTGGCTGAATGGCTGGATTCCTTTGGCACTGTTGGCCTTGACAGACGGTATTCTGTTCCTGATCTTCCCAAAGAACGTGGTTGCACGGCTCTTTGATCGATCGGGATGGACGCAACAGCAAATCGCCTTTACCGTGATGGGAAAGCTGTGTGCATCGGTCTGTTTGCTTTTCCTCATCTTCACCCCATTGAAGACAGGGACAACGGTCTTTCTCATGGGCGCGGTTGTGATCGTGTTGGGTTTGTTCGGCTTGGTCAAAGCGTTGGTCGATTTCAGAGCCACGCCATTTGGGGAGCCTGTCGAGCGTGGGATCTACCGCATCTCTCGTCACCCCCAGATCATGATGTCTTCCGTAGTTCTGTTGGGAGGGTGCATAGCCATTGGTTCGTGGTTGGCAACACTGATGCTGGTGCTGGCGAGGGTATTGAGTCACTTTGGGATCCTGGCCGAGGAAGAGAAGTGCTTGCAGCAATATGGTGATGCGTACCGAGCGTATATGAGACGCGTTCCACGCTATTTCGTGTTCTTCTGAACGGTTCGAGGCATTCATTGGTGCTACTGGCGGGAATGCCGGACGCTGCAACTACCTGGGCATTCTGCGGGATTCCCATCCGGGAAGGACAGAACACCTGTGGCAATCTGGTCACGGTGGCGCGCTAGAGGCGTTTCACGGGCAACAACGAGATCTACATTGCCCCAGCCGTCGCGCAGGTGAGGCTCGCCGCCCAACCGGAGTCAATGCGAGGCCGAGCCGTCTAGGGCCTCGCAACGCGCTTGGCTCCCCCCACAACCCTCGACGCTACACGTGATTCCGCAGCATCAGCTCCTTGGGGTAGGGGTTGAGGTAGGTCTGGATGTGCACCCAGTCGGGCACAGCGTGGCGCGCCAGGTGATGCTTCAGAAGCGTGATCGGTACGATCAGTGGTACGAGCCCCTGGCGGTAGTCCGTGAACACGCCCAACAGCTCCTGCTTGTCTTGGGATGAGAGGTCGTCCTTGAGGTAACCCATCAAGTGCTGCAGCACGTTGACGTGGCGCCCGCGCGTCGCGAGCTTGCTCAGCCCCTCCATGAACCCCGCGTAGTACGCGTCCGCAAGCTCATTCCAGGGCAGCTTACCCCCCTTGGCCACCAGCCGGCCCAGCGCTTGATAGGACGCCGGGCTATGCGCCATCAGCGCCAGCTTCACTGCAGAATGGAACTGCACCAGGCCCCCTGGGTTGGGCGCCTCTCTGAGCAGACACATCCACCGCGCGTGTGCGAAGATCCGCTCAATAAAGTTCTCGCGCAACGGCAGGTCGTGCAGCCGTCCCTCCTCCTCCACCGGCAGATTCGGGAAGCGCTTCAGAAAGGCCCCCGCGAACAGACCGCTCCCCTCGCGCTTGGGGACACCGTTCTGGTCATACACCCGCACGCGGAAGGCCCCCGACGAAGGGCTGTCCTTCTTGAAGATGAAGCCGTTGAGCCCCTGCCCAGCCAACTCGTCCAGCTTGCCCGCAGTCCAGCTCAGCATTCGCTCCGTCTGGTCCGCGCCCGACCGGGGCATCACGAGGCGCGGGGCCTCGGGCTCCCCCACCAACCTCATCGACTCTCGGGGAACGGGCAGCCCGCACTCGACCTCGGGGCACACGCCCACCCAGGCGTCCACGTATTGGCCCAGGACGTCGGTCACATAGGGGTCGTGCTTGTGCCCGCCATCGTAGCGCACCTTCTCACCCAGCAAACACCGGCTCACGCCGAGCCGAATCGTCGGCGACGCCTGGCAAAGCACCAAATCTGCGGACATCGTGCCTCCCATGCCGCCTAAAGCGCCTGGATCTCCGACTCCTGGCGCTTGAGCCACTTCTCAATCGTGCCCATCTCCTCGCGCGTCTCGCTCCAGTGCTGCTGCTGCGAGCGCACAAACCGGCTGTAGGGGGAGATCGCCGTCTCAATCTCCGCCGTGCTGCGCGCGACCTCCGACTCGTACTGCGTCGTCAGGGTCTCCATCAGGGTCTCGCGCACCTCAGCGATCTTCCTGCGCAGCTCGTCCTTGAGCCGCCGACGACGGCTGGGGATCACGAAAAGCCCCAACACAGCCATCGTGGTGGCTGCAAGGACACCTGTCACATCCAGAACGGTGCTCGAAGCAATCACAGCGATCAGCGTACCCAGGCCCACTGCACCGACCTCGACAAGAGCAGTATTGGCTACTGCATTCTTGAGTGATAGAGCAATTCGATAAGCCTCACCCTCCTGGTCGTAAGTCTGCAGCGCCTCCTGTGCCGCCAGTCCCACATTCTCGATCAGCTCCTTGCGGTTCCTCTCAAACGTGCTGGGGATCTCACCCAGGAGATGGTCGGCGTGCACCTCCTTGCGCCGGCGAATGGCCTCCATCACCCGCTGCCACTGCGTCTGGTTGCGTGCAACCAGCCATTCAGTGATCTCGTCCACGCGCTCCTCAATGGCTTCGGGGATATCGCTGATCACCTGCTCGCGGAACTGTGCCTCGAGTCTTGGTCGGTCCAGGAGATCGAAGAAGTGGGCCAGGCGCATGGTCTCATCGAAGAAGGCGACACCGCGATTCTCGAAGATCTGGAGCTGCCGATCGACGTCGGAGAGCCGCAGGCTGAACTCGCGGGACATGTCCTCGCGGTACACCCCAAGCTGCTGCGTGATGTTGTCCATCACGGAGAAGTCATCCTTCAGAAGCGCCATCCGCCCGTCGACCACGCCCAGGTACTTTCCGGTCATGTGCAGGCCAACGCCCAGCGGGTTCAGCAGCTTGAGCCGCACCCGCTCCTTCTCGTCAAGCCGGTCGATGATATAGGCCTCTAGAGCCTCGATCCGGCTTACAGCGAGCGCCTCCGCATCCTGTGCCTGCTTCGCGCGGAGAGCCGTTCGCGCCGAGACGGGCATAGCCTCGGGTGCGAATCCCAGCAGGGCCTGCACGTTCTCCCTCACAAAACGTTCGATCGATTCTAGCTCGCCCGGATCCTCGAGGATATCGATCTTGTTGAGCACGACGACGACCTTCTTGCCCCACTCGCGGATCATCTCGAGGAAAGCCCGCTCACTTTCGGTGAATGGGCGGTCCACAGAGGTCACGAATAAGACGAGGTCCGACCGTGGCAGAAAATCGCGGGTCATCGCCTCGTGCTCACGATAGATCGCGTTCGTGCCGGGCGTATCGACGATCGTGATCTCCTCCAACAGCGCAGCCGGCACTGAGAACACGTCGACTTCGGCATCAACCGCGACGCGCTCGAAGGCTTTCCCGTACCGCAGCACATGCACACGCGTCGTGGTCGGCGTCACGCCCATCTCCAGTAGCGGCTCACCGAAGAGCGCGTTGATCAGCGCGCTCTTGCCCGAGTTGAACTCACCAACGACCACGAGCAGGAAAAGCTCGTCGAGCTGTCGGACCGATCGGTCCAGCACGGCGCGATCCTCGTCGGTCGCGGGGAACTGCGCCAGCGCGACCTGCAGACGTGAGAGCCATTGGCGCTCGACGGCAAGTACAGTTTCCGCGGCTTGGCTTAGGATTTTCGGTTGCATAGACCCTCCCTATCGCATCTCAGTATGGCGGGGTGACCCGAAAAGGCAAGGTATGCTCTGTTGGACCGCGCCGCTCGGAAGCGGGGGCCCCTTGCCCGCTCCGGAGTGGGCGGGGCGCCTGCGGTCCGAGGGAGCCCAAGCTGGCATCAGCGCTCGTTTATGAAGCCCTCAACCGCCTCCAGCCACGGGCCGGGACACTCCTCCTGGGGCACATGCCCACACGCCTCGAGCACCACCAGATCCGCGTTGGGAAGGTCGCCCGCGAGCCGGATGCTCTGCTCCGTGGGCACGATGCGGTCGTCATCGCCCGTGATCACGAGCACCGGCAGCGTGAGCTCATCCAACCGCGACACCAGATCAGGCCTTTCGCTCGCGCTCGTCAGTTCCCAGAGCGCACGATCCCAGTTTTCGGCGCGGAGCGGCTTCTGATACCCCTCCCAGAACTCATCCGGGATCCTGTCCGGATCGTGCCAGGCGGATCGCCCGAAATCGATGCCCCAGTCGCGGATACGGCGCGCAACAAGGGGGCCCAGATGACGCATCTGCGGTGTGGCGAGAAATGGGCGCAACAAGGAAGGGGATCCACCCCCAACGTAGACTGCGGCATCAACCAAGACCAGCGCATCGACGCGTTCCGGATACGCCACCGCCGTCAGCGCCGAAACCGTCCCGCCCGCCGAATTGCCGATCAGGATCGCCGAGTCCACGCCCAGCGCATCCATCAAGCCCACGGTGAGTCGAGGCTGAGCTTCATAGCTGTAGGGGTTGTAGCCGGGCCAGTCCTCCGAGTTCCGCATCGGGCGCTCGGTCAGTCCGAAGGCCGGGCGATCGAAGGCGATCACGGTCCCAATCTCAGCCAGAGGAGCCATCACCTCGCGCCACGAGAAGGTGCTCGCACCGAAGCCGTGGAGCAGGATCATAACCGGTGTACCCTCACCCATCTGCTTGGTGTGGATGCGCACGCCGTCAACCTCGACAAACCGGCTGTCCGGGTCCGCCAGAGCCTCAGGGGGCACCGTATCCGTAAGGTCCGGCACCGGCACGAGGAACGGCCCGACCAACAGGATAGCGAGCACCCCCACGACGATCCCCAGGGCAATCTTCACGCCGCGTTTCACTGACCGCCTCCCGTCACTGGACACGTCACCTGCCCACCCCTGGCGAACGCAGGCAGTGTCTGAAGGAAGGCGGCAGTTGCTTCCATGATCCGCACCTGTTGCACTGAGGCGGAGAGCGTCGCCGGATTGTCACCGCGCTGGACGCCATACGCACCGAACTGGGCATGATTTCCGCCCACGATCTCGACCCAGCACGTGGACGACGGCAGACGTTCCTCCGACGCGATCCGCTCAACGTCGGTCATCAGACCATCGAGGGTCGCGTAGACTGAGAGCACCGCCAGATCATCCCGGGCCGATAGGTCGTCACTTGCGGCCGGATAAGCCGCCCACAGGACCAGGCCATCCACCACGCTCGCGTGCCGGCGGGCGAAGTTCGCCGCCATCGCGCCCCCCAGCGAGTGCCCGCCCACAGCCCAGACTCCCACCTCGGGGTAAGCCTCAATGACCTCAGCCGCGCGGCCCGGCGCGAGCACCGCCAGGTTAAGCGGCATCGGCACGATGACGACCAAGGTCCCGCGGGCGGCGAGCGCACGCGCCAGTTGCGCATAGGCTCGCGGATCCACACGCCCCCCTGGGTACAAGACCAGGCCAGTCGTCGGTGCCACACTCGCAGGGGCAAACGTAAGCCATTCATCATCAGTCACAGTCACGGACCCATCCGACAGCAACGCCGCCCGGGCCTCCGACGACGGTGAGAGCGGCGTGCTGCCCCAGATCACAAACCCAGCCACTGCGACGGCTATCACCGCCAGTACGATCCGTAACCCGCGAACCAGCCGCTTCCTGTTTTTCTTGATACGATCCACGTCACCCTCCAAGACGTCACCCAACTCACGTTGCGGCGCTGCAGCTCACCATGTCGGATTCCGAGATGGTCAGCACCCGCCGCCGGATCACGACCAGCGCCCCAAGCATGATCAGCCCGCCCAGGAGCCCAACAGACCATGGACCCACCAGGTCCAAAAGCAACCCTCCGAGCCCGGGCGCGACGATCTGCGCCAGCGTCTGCAGCGATGCCGACAGCCCCAGGGTCCCTCCTACCTCATCGCGGTAGACCGACTTCGTGAGCTGGCTGGTCAGCACGACATTAAGGACCCCTGCCGCCAGCGCGATAGGGGCGAGGATGACCAGCAAGGATAGGACATTCGGCACAAATGCCCAGAGCGGCAACGAGGCGGCAAGGACCATAGCGCTCATCATAATCAGCGGACGCTCATTAAACCGATCGGTGAGTCTGCCGATGGCAACGCCCTGCACCAGGACCGAAAGCAGGCCTACATAGGTGAGAACAAAGGCCGTTGACTGGGCTTCGAGCCCTA
This sequence comes from Anaerolineae bacterium, assembly GCA_025454475.1. Taxonomy (GTDB): domain Bacteria; phylum Chloroflexota; class Anaerolineae; order B4-G1; family SLSP01; genus PWVB01. The sequence goes on along the minus strand of JALOOJ010000070.1, from coordinate 2,447 downwards.
GACGCTCCTTGGTGAACAGGGCGAAGTTCGACTGGAAGAGCGTGAACGCCAGGCCATAGAGCAACAACACCTGCAGCAGCGGTCCCATGCACGGTCGCTTCAGCGCCTCGCGCAGCGCTTGGAGGCTGACGGAAGCACGCGGCCGGGGAGGTGTAGCCGCAAGCGCAACCTCGCGCCGGAGTGACTCCGGCAGCCAGAGCACCACCGCTATAAGGTTGACCAGCGAGAGGCCTGCGGCTACGAGCGCCGGCACGTTATAGCCGAAACGGCTTAAGGCTCCACCCATTGCAGGACCGATGATGAAACCGAGCCCAAAGGCCGCACCGATGATCCCCAGGCCTCGCGAGCGGCTCTTCTCATCGGTGACGTCGGTGATATAGGCCCGCGCCAGCGCGATGTTGCCGCCCAGCAACCCGTCAAGGATACGGCTCAGGAAGAGCATCGGCAGCGTCCTGGCTAGACCCAGAACCAGGAAACTCAGAACGGTCCCGGCGATGCTGAAAATCAGCAAGGGGCGGCGTCCATAGCGGTCCGACATCCGCCCGATGATGGGCGCGGCGATCAACTGCGCTACCGCATTCGAGGTGCCTAGCAGCCCCACGAGCGTAAGCGTGGCGCCGAAGGTCTCCGCGTAATAGGGTAACAAGGGCAAGATCAGGCTGTAACCCAGCAGATCCACGAAGACAAACCCAAACACAAGTCCCAGTTGGCGTTTCAACTGCCTATCCATAGTTTCTGCTTTCTCCAAGGCCTACCCAATGGGTTAGCGCAGAGCGCCGCTTCGGGCTGCCGCATACGCCGCAAGCGTGCGCTCACGCGCCATCTTGCGGTCCACGATCGGGGCCGGGTAGTCGACACCGATCAAACAACCGGCGGTGCGCTGATCCTCAGCGGGCAGCACCCACGGCTGATGGATCGCGCCTGCAGCTACGCCACGAAGCTCCGGTACCCAACGGCGCACATACGTCCCCTCCGGATCGTGCTTCTGGCCCTGCGACACCGGGCTGAAGATCCGGAAGTACGGAGCGGCATCCGTCCCGGTGCCCGCCGACCACTGCCAGCCACCGTTGTTCGCCGCGGGATCACCATCAATCAGATGCTGCATAAAGTGTCGCTCGCCCCAGCGCCAGTCGACCAGCAGGTCTTTGGTGAGAAAGGATGCCACGATCATGCGTGCGCGGTTGTGCATCCATCCCGTGGCGCCCAGCTGGCGCATCGCCGCGTCGACGATGGGGTATCCCGTGCGCCCCTCCTGCCATGCCGCATAGTCGTCGGGATCGTTTGCCCATTGAAGGTCACGGTACGCCTCGCGAAAGCTGTGTCGGCGCACCTCTGGATAGTTGGACAGAATCGAGATATAGAACTCGCGCCAGATCAGCTCATCGAGCCAGGTCTGCGCGCCGTCCCAGGCCTCGGCGCCTGGGGCCGACTCGCGCGCCGCCAGCGCCAAAACCACCACCCGGCGCGCCGAGATCATACCGAAACGAAGGTAGGGCGACAGCCCCGAGGTCGCCTCGAGGTCCATCCGATCCCTGCCGCGTCCATACCCGTAGATCAGATCATCCACGAACGCCAGCAACCGCCGCTCGGCCTCCGCCTCACCGGCGACGTAGGTGCGCTCCACCGGCACCTGAGGGGCATCAGGCATCGGCAGCGACGCAAGGTCTGGCAGCGCCGGCAGCCGCTCCGGTGCGGGCAATAGCTCCCCAGCATCGGGGAGCGGGAGCGCCTTCCAGGCCCGACTGTAGGGTGTGAACACACTGTAAGGACCGCCGTCCGCCTTGCGCACCGCCTCCGGCGGGTGTACCGACAGCCCCTCCACGAGGTGCAGCGGGACAGCTGCCGCCACCCGGGCATCGCGCCGCGTCGCATACGGCGAGACATCGCGCTCCGCGACCACGGCCTCTGCCCGCGCCTCAGCCATCAGCGTCGGGAGCACCAACGCTGGATCTCCCTGACGCACCACCAATGAACTACCACGCGCACGCAGGTCGGCATCAAGCGAACGGAGGCCATCCAGGAGGAACGTCAGCCGCTTGTCGCCGACATAGGGGGAAGCGAGTAAAGCTTGGTCAAGCACAAACACAGGCACCACCCGGGCGCCGCCCTTCAGCGCCGCCGAAAGTGCCTGGTTATCCTCAAGCCGTAGATCCCTTCGCACCCACCAGATCGTTGTCCGCATACTGGCTATCCTTCTACAATGCGTAACGAAGGTGGGCTTTCACCCACCTTCGTTGTGTTAGGTCCGACGTGAGACGATGTAATTACTTCTCGATCTTCCGCAGCACGAGCTGGCGATAGCCGGTGTTCAGGGCCAGCAACCCCAGGATCGAGAATCCCAGGCCGATCCAGAGCGCCGAGTTGCTGCCGGTCGCCGGGAGCAGCGTGGGCTGCGCCTCCGCGTCGACGCTAATGGCGGCGGTCAGTGCGGGCGTTCCGGCTGCGAA
>JALOOJ010000213.1 GCA_025454475.1 Anaerolineae bacterium | reverse complement strand
AGGGGCGGCGGTCCTGAAGGCCCAGCCGACACCTATGTTCGGCGCCGTATCGGGCGGTCGGGGCGCTGCGGCGGAGGCCGTGGGCGCCCTGGACGACGCTGTTACCTCGCCCGTCGAGATCCCCGAGGTGCAGTCTTCTGGCGACGCTGGCGACCTTGCCGAAGGCGAGGTGCCAGCGACATGACCACGACCAACGAGCGCGCGATGGGGCTTTTTGAACACATCATCGAGCTCCGTCAGCGTCTCTTCTATGCTGTCGGTGCTGTGCTGATCGCGACGATAGTGGCTTCCGTGTTCGTGGATACGATCGTCGGTTGGCTCGTCGCCCCGCTTCAGGGAAGCAGCGTTATCGTGCTCAGCCCAACTGAAGCACCGATTGTGTATTTCAAGGTGGCGTTGGCGGCCGGCTTCGGCGTCTCCCTGCCCGTGATTCTGTATCAGCTCTACAGCTTTGCGGCGCCGGGGCTCTACCAGAATGAGCGATCGGTGGTGTTGACGTTCCTTCCCGCGGCCCTCGTTTTCTTCGTACTGGGCGCCGCGTTTACGCTTCAGGTCCTTATGCCCATCAGTTTGCCTGTCCTCATGGGGTTCCTCGGCGAGGTAGTTGAGCCCACGTACTCGCTGGAGAGCTACCTGTCGTTCGTGACGACGCTTGTCGTCTGGATGGGGCTGATCTTCGAGACACCCTTGGCTGTATATGTGATCGCGCGGCTGGGACTGTTGACCCCCAAGCAGTTGTCTGGGGGTAGGCGCGTAGTCTGGTTTCTCGCCGTCATCTTTGCAGCGGTCATCACGCCGACGACTGACCCGGTAACATTGCTCTTGGTCACTGGACCGTTCATCCTGCTGTACGAGTTGGGTCTACTGCTGGCTCACTTGGGATCGCGACAGCGCAGTCGCGCTCAAAGGGACAGCCAGTCATCAGCGTGAATGGCATGCGGCGGGCAAGCGCCTGGTACTTGTGAGTCCCCGTCCTACCTTGCGGAGGGCGACCTGCATCTCGAGGCCGCCCTCCGTGCGTTTGACAGAAGATCTGAGAACGGTTAAGATAGCCGATGGAGGGGTCTGACGATGGCTATCCGTAGGGTTCTTGGTTGGTGTCTAAAGTGGCTCTTCGTGCCCGGCGCCGCGAAGATTCCTCCTGTGCTCTGGCTAACCGTGATCACACTGATCACAATGCAGCTCGGAGCCCCACCCCAGCCCGTAACGGCACCCGCCGATGAGCCTGGGCGCGTCATCATCATAACTGCGACGCCGCCGCCAACACCCCGTGTGGCAACGCCCGTCGCGCCAACATCGCCCGGGGGACCAGCCGGAACGCTGGCCTTCTCGATGCGGCATGCCGGCAACAGTGATGTATACCTCTTGTCGCAGAGCAGCGGTCAGCTACTCCGGCTCACCTTCGATCCGGCCGATGACCGTGATCCAGCCTGGTCTCCTGATGGGCGATTTCTGGCATTCGCCTCTCGCAGGGGGCATGGTTCGGATCTGTACGCCATGGAGATGTCCTCAGGCACCATCCTGCGTATCACGCGCACCCAGTACTACAAGGCCTCTCCATCCTGGTCACCGGATAGCCGCTGGGTTGCCTTTGAGGGATACAGGGACGGCAACCTCGACATATTCGTTTTGGATGTGGAGTCGGGCGAGGAGCAGCGGCTCACGTCCGATGCCGCCCCTGATTACTCACCAGCTTGGTCGCCCGATGGTCGCCACATCGCCTTTACCTCCTATCGGAACCAGAACCAGGACCTCTACATCCTGTCTCTGGATGACTCGAGCATCACCAACCTGACGCAGACTCCAAGTCAGAACGAGGACTATGCCGCCTGGTCACCGACTGGCGAATACCTTGCTTTCTCTGCTGGGGTTCCTGGCGGGGAGACGATCTGGAAGATCCCATTTGACACGGAAGCTGCGGCTCGTGGTGAGTTGAGGCCTACGTTGTTCGGCGTTGGGGGAAAACCCACGTGGTCGCCGGATGGCCAGTCGCTTGCCTTTGTCTACAGGCAGGAGGCAAGGTCGTATCTCATCGCCGTCGACACGCGTGGCTGGGGGCTAATGCAGGAAGGGTACAGCTCATCGGATACGATGGGCAGACCCCAGTGGCGCAGTGGAAGTCTGGACGCCACTATGGAGGGCTACTTGGGGCAGACCGCGCGCGCCGACGAAGCGGCTGGTGTGGCGCCTCTGTACACTGAGCTGTTACTCGCCGCAGACACAGATACCTATGGACTCGTCTATCTGCCTGACGTCAACGGCAGTGATCGCGCCGAGAGGCTGAGCGATCGTGTGAACGACAGCTACAACGCGCTTCGCGCGCGCATCATCGATGAGACGCAGTGGGATTTCCTGTCCATCCTCGGCGACTCCTGGCGTCCGATGAACCACACTCCCCGTCCTGGTCAGGGCAGGATCTCGTGGCACGTCTGCGGTCGGGCCATAGATATAGACCAAGGGTTCCTGCGTCGTGGCGATGTTGAGCTTATGCGCGAGGATGTCGGTGGAGTCACGTATTGGCGCGTCTTCATCAAAGCGCGCCTCCAGGACGGAAGCCTTGGGGAGCCGCTGCGCCTCGCGCCGTGGAACCTGGACGCTCGCGCGAAGGGCGGACTGGCCACGGCCCAAGGGGGTGAGCTAAAGGCGATTCCTGCAGGGTACTATGTAGATTTCACAACGATCGCGGCGGATTACGGGTGGGAACGTAGGAACGCTCTGTCGAACTGGCGCAACTCCTACTACGATATCGAGTGGTGGCACTTTCAAAAAACAGAAGGGATGAGCTGGTACAGCTGCATGGCTGAGATCTATCCTGAGGACGAAATCGCCTCCTCTTACGGCGCATTGCCCTGGTGGACGAAACGGCCCGAGTGGGAGATCCAAAGCCTCCCGTGAGTCACGCCGATGCCCGCCTCGGGGTACAGCTCAACCTAGAAGCGAACAGGCTCTTTGCAGTATCTGCTCGCGGAACCGTGCCGCGGCGAAACGCTCGGCATTGCGCCTGCATGCCATCGGGTCGATGCTCTGGACATCGAAGGAGCGCACCGCATCGATGAGCGACGTGACGTCAGCTACATCGAAGTAGGTGCCAGTCAAGCCAGGTATCACAGTGTCGAGCGCCCCCCCACCCCGATAGGCGATGACCGGGCGGCCCGATGCCTGAGCCTCGACGGGTGCAATGCCAAAGTCCTCAAGCCCTGGGAATACGAACGCGCGACAGCGTGCCATCAATCCTGGAAGTGCATCATCGTCCAGCCGCCCCAGGAACGTCACGGAGGGCCCAGCGATGGCTTCCAGCGCTCCGCGATCCCGTCCATCGCCGACCACCAGCAGCGGCAGGCCCAGCTCGCTGAATGCCCGCACGGCAAGGTCGATACGTTTGTAGGGTACAAGCCGCGACACGACCAGGTAGTAGCTGTCCGGCTTCGCCACCGGCGCAAAACGATCGATGTCCACGGGTGGATAGATGATCACCGACTCACGGTGGTAGTACTCGCGGATCCGCTCCTGGATCTCACGAGAGATCGCCACGAATGACACCGTCTCGCGCTGTGCCGCACGGAAATCCCACTGCCGAAGGGCCGAAACCACTGGGGCGAGCGCAACGCGCACGGCAGGGCTTAGCTGCTCCCGAGCAGCATACTGACCAAACTGCCAGACGTACCGTGTTGGCGCGAGGCAATAGCAGAGCTGAGGTACTGCTCCCGTGCGCACACCGTGGCAGAATCCGCTCTTGTTGGTTAGCACCAAGTCGATTCGGGCGTCCTCAGAAGCCTGGCTCGCGCCAATCCGAAGGTTGCCGAAAGCGAGCGCATACAGCGGGAAGTAGACCTGATGCCAGCGGTGGATGCCGGGCAGGCGATCCATCCAGGTCACGCGGATGTCCCACTGCTCATAGGCGCTGGGCATCGCCTGCCGCCAGTATATACTCGTATGGATTGGGGCCTGTGGAAAGACGCCGACGAGGTGCTCGAGGACTCGCTCCGCGCCACCGTATTGGTTGAGCCAGTCATGTACCAGCGCCACGCGTGCACCGGGCGCCGAACCCCCTGCGTCTCCGTCCGGGACGGATCGGCTGAGCCGCTGTCCGGCACTCATCCCATGCTTAGCCCGCCTGGAAGAAGCCGTGAACCGCAGCCTCTGCCCATCTGAGGACGACGTTCGGGTATACGCCAAGCGCCAACACGGTGAACACAGCAATCGTCACCGCTACCATAGTGGCGTTGGGTACGCGAATTCGGCCCTGCTCGGGATCCGAGTGCACGAACGTCGCCTGTATAACCTTCCAGTAGTAGGCCACAGAGATGATGCTGTTTACCGCAGCGATGACGATCAGCCACCCTCGGCCAGCATCAAGTGCCGCGGTGAACAGCCACAGTTTGCCGATGAACCCTCCTGTCCCGGGCATACCGAACAGCGATAGAATGCTGATGATCATCGCCGCCGCAAGGATCGGCGCGCGATGGTGTAGGCCGCGGTAGTCAGCCAGGTCGTCCGATCTGGCGTGCGTCGACATCACTGTGATTGCCGCGAAGGCTCCCATCTCAGCGATCGCGTACACGGTAAGATAGAGCAGGAGCGCCGTGAGGCTGCGCTCCGTGGCCACAGCTACGGCGATCAGCGCGTACCCGACTTGGGCAATGCCCGAATACGCCATCAGCCGCTTCACATTGGTCTGCCAGATACCGATCAAGTTCCCGAGGAACATGCCCATCACGGAGAGGAAAGCCACAAGGGGCCAACGCCACCAGACTCCCAACGTCAGAGTCTCCGGCAGCATCACCAAGGTCAGCCTAACAAGCGCAGCGAAGCCCGCGACCTTCGGGATGATCGCTAGAGATGCCGTCACAGGCGTCGGCGCACCTTCGAAGGCGTCGGGCAGCCACTGGTGAAAAGGCGCTGACCCGATCTTGAACGCGAATCCGGCCAACACGAAGGTGACCATAGGGATCAGCGCAAGAGGTTCCACGGTGCGTGAGGCTGCCCAAACCCATTCGCCCGCGAGTCCCCTTGCGGTGAGCTCGTAGTCGGCGGTGCCCGTGATCCCGTACAGCCACGAGAGCCCGAATGCCATCACAGCTGATACTGCGGATCCGTAGATAAGGTACTTCAGGGCGGCTTCCGTCGAGCGTTTGTCGTCGTGGAGGTACCCTGTCAGGACGTAACCAACGATGCTCAGGAAATCAACCGCCAGGATCAGCATGATCGTATTCGTGCAGGCAGTGAGTACCAGTGCCCCGAAACCGAACAACAGCAGCGCGGCGTAAAAGAAGCCTGCCTCCTTCACGTTATGACTGATGTAGGCTTGGCTGATCAGCACGACGAGGCCGAGCGTCGCGAGCAGCAGGCGCCACACGTATGCCGTGAACGGATCATAGGCCAGCACCGCGAACACCTGTGTGGCATCATCCCTGCCCACTACGAACGAGGACGCGCCGCTCACCAGCACAAAAAGGAGCGCAAGCCACCACGATAGCGGTGAGCCGCTCTCTCGCTTGGGCAGTGTTACGTCAGCCATCAGGATCAGCACACTGCCGACCAGAAGGCAAAGTGGAGCCAGCAGATAAGCGATCGGAGGAGCGAGTGCCAAGGCGATGGTCCCCTACTGGCCCACGATGCCGCGGAGCAGCGTCATAACCGCGGCGTTGAAGGTGTTGACGAGCGGTGAGGGATACACGCCCAGAACCACCATGAGTAGCACCAAGGGCCAGACGGTCAGCTTTTCCCACCAGACGAGGTCCATCAGGCCTCCCCAGCGCTCGCGATCGAGCGTGCCCAGGAACAAGTACTGAACAACCTTCCAGAGGGTGTATCCTGCAGTGAATACCATCCCAATCACGCCGATGAACGCGGCC
>JALOOJ010000069.1 GCA_025454475.1 Anaerolineae bacterium | reverse complement strand
GTGACCGAACCCTCGTTGTCACTAAGGATGTCGTCGTTGATCCGGAAGTAGAGCAGGCCGGAGCGATCTGCAACCAACATACGGCCTCGCCCCACCAGCACCGGCGGACCGTCGTCACCGATTCGCGCCAACAGGACGCCGCCCGGCACATTTGCCCCAGCAATCGGGTAGGTATCGGGCGCCGGGTACGTCGCGTGACCCTCCGGCCCGTGGAACTCCCCAGGGGTGTACAGCCATCGGCCCTTGGCACGGACGTGGATCACATCGCCCGGATCTACCTGTCTGCCGACACTCTGCCAGTCGCGGTAGGCGTAGATACGCGGAGAAGCTAGCGCACCTTGGGTCAACGGGCCGACACCGCTGCGTGCGATCCAGGAGCCGGCGCCGCAAGCGATCATCAGGGCCATAAGGAGCAGAATGAGCGTTGCTCGTTTCATAGAGGCGACCTCCTATCGCTCGCTCGGGCAAGGCGGACGAGCACGCGCTAGGGTGTCTCCGACAACTCGATCTTGGGCACGACCATGTCGCCAGCCTGTCCCCCACTGATAATCCACTTGCTGTTCTCTTTCAGTTGCTGGACGATCAGAAGCTGTAGGTAGGCCTCCCCCAGATCTCCCCGTCCGCCCAACTCGTTCAGCATCGCGCGTATGGCTACCTGCTCCGCTTCCGAGGTTAGCGTGATACGCTCCGCGTCCGCCTGAGCCAGCTTGGTGATCTCATAGGCATTCCCGTCGGCCGATTTCTGTGCGGCGTAGTAATCGGCGTCCGCCAGCGTGCGCCGTTGCGCGGCCTCGGCCTGCGCTTGCTCCTGACGCTGCACCGCAACCATCCGATCCTTGATGGCGGTAACGACTTCCTCGGGCGGGGATGCGCCCTGGATCTGGACCGTAACGAACTCCACGCCGTAACCTGACGCTTTCTCCTGGAGGGCGGCCATCACCTCGCGGTTCATCTCCGCCCGGCTGTGCATCACCTCCGTCATATCCTTGGAGTTCACTACATCCCGCAGCTTTCCCTGCACGAACTCGAAGATGATCCGTTCAGGGTCGTCTACCTGCAGGGCGAAAGTCTTGGGATCCGTGACACGGTACGTGTACTGCAGCGATACATCCATCGTCACATCGTCCGAGGTCATTGCGGCGACGCGTTCGACATAGCCCAGCCGCTCGTTCACGGTCACGATGATCACAGTGTCGACCAGCGGGACCTGAACGTGCCACCCGGGCCCATCGACCGACACGAACCGTCCGCCTCTCAGATGGAGCCCGCGCTCGTACTCGTGGATCTTGTAAATGGCCGATCGCCCGATGACAAAGAGCACGCCCATCGCGATGAACGTGGCCAGCAAAACGGTGGATATCCGGAAGAGCCGGTCCAGCAGGTCGAGACCCCCACGCGGGTTGGCTGGTCGAAGCTGGGATTCCTGTGGGACTGAGGACAGCGTCTGAGACATAGCGTCACCTCCGAATGCGTCACGCGTTCGGGCACCGGACGTTCTGACTGATGCTCTCACTGGCATCCTGACGCCCAACGCCACGCGTGCCTTGGCTAATACCCTCAGTCTAGTGGATGCCGCTCCCCACGTCTACTGTAGGTATCACCAGGTGAGGCGCCGGAGCTGCGGACCACAAGATGCTCGCGGGCCCAAACCGCTGCATCAACCCGCGAGATCACCCCAAGCTTGCGCAGAACATTGCTGACGTGGAAGTCAACTGTTCGAACGGTGACCACCAACCGCAGTGCCATCTCCTTGTTGCTCAGCCCCTCGGCAACCAGCTCGAGGACCTCGCGCTCGCGTTCCGTGAGCGAATCGCGTACGCCAGCGACCTCTTCCTGCCAGCGGGCCGCTCGTGCTAGCTGCAAGGTCGTCCAGAGCGTCTCCTCACGCACAACGCGGCGCACAGCTTCGACAATCTGGTCCGGTGCCTCGTTCTTGAGCAGATAACCCGCCGCCCCCGATCGTACCATCGCGGCCAGATATCTGTCGTCATCATAGGCTGAAAGGGCAATCACCAGCACCGGGTGGTCGCGCTGGCCGAGGTGCGCGGCAACGACTGCGCCCTCAAGACCAGGCATCTGGCAATCGAGCACCGCCACGTCTGGTTCGATGGCGGAGCAGATGGCAAGGGCAGCAGATCCATCGTCAGCCTCACCCACGACGGTGATATCCGGCTCCCTATCCAGAAGCACGCGGAGTCCAACGCGAAGCGCCGGATGATCGTCCACCAGCAGCACCCGTATCGGGCTCGTGGACCCAGAGCACCACGTGACAGTCATCGTTAGTCCGGGCCAAGCAACGCGTCGAACTCGCGCGCAGCATACACCAGCAGGCCTGGCTGTTCCGTCAGGCTGAACCAATCCCATTCATCACTGTGAGGGAACTGATCTAGGAACCAGACCAGCGCCGCGACTTGTGGCTCCTGGTTAATCGCACCGAGTGCCGCAGTGAGCCACCCAGCGGGATAGTTCTGGGCAGGAGGAATGCCCGCCTGGCGATCGAAAGTGTTAGTCGAGACGATGTAGATCGGCAATCCGCGCGTTGTTGGATATGCGTTGATAATCGCCATCCAGTCCTCATAGATGCGAAACCCAGCCTGGGCTCCTCCCCAAGCTTCACGCTCCAGGTCGGTCGTCGGTTCGTCCGACCGCAGCGTGCCGGCCATCTCCGGGGCATCAGGCTGCCCCGGTGCCTGCACGTCGAATCCATCTGGCCCAACCATTGGCACACCCGCCCGTGACTTGGATTTCGCGGATTCGTCCAGTAGCCTGACCATATCGTCCATATAGCCAAGCCAAGGAGCGCCAGCGTGCCCCGATCCGCCCTGGTCCGCCACCCAAGGACGCAGCGGACCGACAATCACTCGCACAGCCGGATTCTCACTCCGAATCACCTGCACAGCGTTCGCCGCGTTTGCCATCTCTTCGCCGTAACCGTTGAACACGCGTGCATACCACTCCGGCGAAATGAGCACCCCCGGCGTCGCCGCCATCGCATCAGCCGTATTGACATCACTTCCGATGATGTAGCCGTACACATCTTGCAGACGGTCATCTCGGGCCAACCTGCGCAGATACCCTAGGTACTCAGTGAGTTCCACATAGTCGCCCGGCCGCGGCAGCGTCTGCTGCTGCTCGTAGTCAACGCGGACCAGAACTTGTAGGCCCATCGCCCTATGCCCAGAGACACGCTCGGCAAGGTCATCGATGCCCCAAAAGATGTCTTCTGCGCGCCGAGCGTAGGTAACCTCAACCGCCCACCCGCTCCGCCCGTGCCAATCGCGATCGGGGCGGGGCATCACGAGCCCCAGTTTCGTGGGGGCACCTCTCGTCTGTCCATCCGGGGGAATTCCCACCACCCAACGACCGCGCTCGACGCAGCCGGTATGGCAGTCGCGGTAAAACACGATGGTGTAGCCCTCACCAGGCGGAACAACATATGTCCAGGTCCACGCCCAGATGCCCGCCCGAGCCGACGCGTCGCCCTGCTGGATCGCCTGGGCGCCCTGTACCCAGAGCGTCACATACGACCATGGCTCCGCGTCGCTGACGGTAACCGTAGCCACGTCTCCCGCTGCGCGGGCCTCATCGACAAACCGGTAGCGTGGCCATAGATCTGACGGGGCATCCTCCTTCATAATCACAACTCGCCCGGCGATGGGAAGCGTCCAATAGCCCACCAGGAGCAGGCCCGCAAGCACAATCCAGTAGAACGGCGCAAGCTGCCGACGAGATCGTCCGAGGGGGGTCATGTTCGGGTTCCCTGCTGATCGCCTGCCGCAGGAAGGACGAAGTGAGCGCACGTTCCCCGTCCGCCGGCAACCGGACTGGCCAGAGTCAACTCGCTTCCGTGGTGCCGGAGTACCTCTTGCACCAGTGAGAGGCCAAGCCCACTACCCTCCACCACCTCTGGGGCAGCGCGGTAGAAGCGTTGCGCCACGTACGGCAGATGCTCCGGCGGGATACCGGGTCCCGTGTCGCAGACATCACACGCCACGCCTTCCTGGACCCGCTGCAGTGATACTGTGACTGATGCACCGGTAGCCGAGTACTTAAGAGCATTGTCGAGCAAGTTCAGCAAGACCTGGCGTAACCGATCTGCGTTGCCGAGTACGAGCGGCAGCCCAGCCGTTGCAGCGCCCTGGAGCTCAATCCCTCTCTCACGGGCCCCAGACATCATCTGAAACACGACCTCCTCCGTGAGGTCAGCCAGGTTCAGCGGGCGTAACGGAAGTGCTTCGACCGTCTCAAGTCGCCCCAGCTCCAGCATATCGTTCACCAGCCTCGACAGTCGTTGTGCCTCCCGCCTTGCGAGATGCAGAGACTGCCGGTGAACGTCTTCGCCCACGTCATCGAACCCAAGGATCTCCAGATGCGTCAGGACGGTGGCTATCGGCGTCCGCAACTCGTGTCCCAAGTCGCTCACCAACGCCCGACCGGCGCGCTGCGCCCTGCCCTCTCCGGTGACATCCGTGAGCGCCACCACCTCATGATCGCCCCAAACATTCACCCACCAGCGCGCAGTTCGATCGGACGCGAAGGAGACGGTGCGGCTGCGCCAGGGCAATCCGATGCCCGCCGTCCCACGCAGTGCAGCGATGTCGCCGCGCAGCAGATCAACCCAGTCGGCAACAGGCAGATCGACCGGGATACCATCTGGAAGGGGGAGCAACACGCGGGCCGCCGGATTGGCGTAGGTCACAGTGTTGTCGTGTAGCACCAACACGCCGAGTGGAAGCGAGTCGAGGAGGGACACCAGCTCCGGATCGCGCAAAGACACGCTCGCCACAGGCCCTAACCGTGAGCGATGGTGCAAGGCCAGCACCAACGCCCCAATGGTCAGGATGACTGCCACCAGGACCGCAAATAGCACCCACTGCAGATCCAGGACTAGCATTGGTCCGGGCTCAGCCCACCTAGATCGCCTCGGATACGGGCATATCTTCCAGGTTCAGGGACAGGACCTCTGAGACGCCGCCGTCGCCCATCGATACACCATATATCGTGTCAGCCACCTCCACCGTACCACGGTTATGGGTGATGATAACGAACTGCGTCTCGCGCGCCAAGTCTCGAAGCATCCGACGGAACCGGCCAACGTTGGCCTCGTCAAGCATTGCGTCGACCTCGTCAAGGACGCAGAACGGCGTAGGGCTGACCGACATCACGGCGAAGATCAAAGCTACGGCCGTGAGGCTACGCTCACCTCCGGACAACATCGCCAGACTTGCCGTCCGTTTACCAGGTGGGCGCGCCAGGATTTCCACGCCAAGCCGCCCGTCTTCGCCCTCGGCAAGTTCCAGCCTGGCACTGCCGCCACTGAACAGCAGCTCGAAGACGCGAGCAAACTCCGCAGCAACCGACTTGAAAGTCGTGCTGAACATCGTCTCCATCATCTCGTCGAGCTCGCCAATGATCTCGTGAAGATGCGCGGATGCCCGTTCGAGGTCGTCCATCTGCTCCCTCAGGAACCGGTGGCGTGCAGCGAGCTCGTCGTACTCCTCCTTGGCTGCCGGGTTGATGGGCTCGAGGCGCCGAATCTGTGTCCTGAGGTCGCGAACCTGATTCTCCAGTCCGTGCGGCAGTTCCGTCACCGTAGGCAATGGGCAGACGATGTCGCCGAGCGGCAGCGGCTGCTGCGTTGAGATCGAGTCTGGCAGATTGCTGATCACGATGCCCAGCGATTCCTCGATCTCGCGTTTGAGTGTCTGAAGTTGGTCCTCGCGGCGGTTAGCATCGACCTCGGTCTGAGCCAGGCGCTGCTCTGCTTCCCGCAGCACGCGACGCAGTCCTTGCTCGCGCTCCGCCAGCGACTCCAGCGCCGCCTCAAGTGCCCCAAGCTCCGTCTCAAGAGGTGGGATCTGGGCAGCGAGCCCATCGGCCTCATCGCGTACCTGGCTATAGGTCGTATCCAACGTGTCCAGCGCTGCGTTCAGGCTTTCCAAGTCAGTACGCAAGGACCCCAGTCGCTGTTCTTGGGCCGCAATCTGACGCTCAAGGCGAGCCACCTCACGCTGCCGACTCCCAACGAACACCCTGCGACTCTCCAGCTCCTGTTCCAAGACTGCAACTTCGGTACGTCGCTCCGCAAGGACCCGGGCAGCCTCACCGTCACTGAGCGCGACCAGCTCGGCATCGCACTGAGCCACCAGCGCCTCCGCGGCCGCAAGAGCATTCTTCGCCTGTTCACACGCAGATCGCAGTCGCTCAGCTTGTGCAGCGGACCGCTCACGCTCTTCCGTAAGCTGCTCCAGTTGCCCGTGCTGCCACTGCGTCTCCTGTAGCACCCGCTCGAGGTCGCGGACCGCCAGGTCAAGAGCCCGATCAAGCTCTCTCACTCGCTCCTCTGAGTTGCGGCGCTTCTGGACGAAGGCCTCGCGCAGTGCGGAAAGCGAGCGTACATTCGCCTCGATAGCCGCCAACACCCGCTCGTCGTCTGATACTGACTGGGACAGCACAAGAGCCTGAGATCGTAGGTCGCGCCGCTCGCGCTCACGCGACAGGAGCCCCGGGCCCTGCGCCTCACGCCCCTCTCCACCGGTCACCGAACCACTGGATCGAACGATCTCGCCCGCTAGTGTCACGATATGAAAGCTGCCGCGAAGGTCGCGCAGTAGACCCCGCGCGGCGTCCAGGGTCTCGACGATTGCGGTTCGGCCCAACAGTAACAGAACCGCAGGCGCATAGGCGTCATCGAAGGCGACAAGCCCCGAAGCCAGACCCACGATGCCCTCTCGCCGAGGCAGCTCCAGCACGGGCGCGGGGCGCAGGGTATCCAAGGGCAGAAATGTCGCACGACCCGCGCGGCGAGTCTTCAGCCAGTCAATGGCTCGCTGCGCGTCATCCCAGGTGTTCGCCACCACGTCCTGAAGCTGCGATCCCAACGCCGCCTCGATCGCCCGCTCCAGATCCGCCGGCACGCGCAAGAGCGCCGAAACCGGCCCGGGGAGTCCCGGGAGCTCGCCGCCGGCTGCCTGCATCACCGCCCGAACTCCTGCGTACAGCCCTGCGCCGTCAGCGTGCAGACGATCCAACGCCTCAAGCCTCACCGAGGCTCGCTGTAGCTCCATACGATGTTGCCCAAGCTGCTTCTGGATCCGCTCGGATTCGGTGCGCGCAGCGGCCAGGTTGCCGTCTGCCTCTGCCTCGTCGGCTTGTGCCTTCCGCGATAGCTCTTCAGCCTCATCCAGTTCGCGGCGGGCGAGAGCAACGACCTCCTGCTGCGCGCGGCGCCGCTCTGTCCCTGCCCCAACCTGTGCATTGAGCTCACTTAACTGCGTCGCGGTACCACTGAGCCGCTCTTCGGTCTGGGAGAGCCGAACCTCGCGATCCCCAAGTTGGTGCCTCAGCTCCAACGCCCGCGCTTGTGCTTCGGCCTGCCGCCGGAGTGCGGCGTGTCGCTGATGGGCGAGATGCTCGTGAGCTTCGCTGGCTCTAGACTGACGCTCTTTCGCGCCCTGAAGCTCGGTGCCAGCAGCGACGAGTTCCGCCTGTAGCACCTCCAGCTCAAGACGCTCGGAGGTGAGAGCCGTGCGGAGGGGGACGAGGTTCGCCTCGGTCTCTTCGGCTCTCTCGACGAGCTGTCGTTGGCGCTCGCGTGTCACCGCCAGCTCGCGTTGCTGGTTCGCAGCATCATTGTGTCGCGCACCGCTCTCTCGGTGGAGCTCGGCCAAGCGCTCGCGATGCTCGCTTATCTCATGGCGCTGCAGAGTTACCCGCTTGCCAAGGTTCTCAGCGTCCTCGAGCAGCGCCAGCGCGCGGTCCTCGTGGTAAGCGAGGCGTTGCCGGGCCTGATCGAGATCAAACAGAGCCCTCCCCCATCGATACCCATACCAGACCAGGAGCGTCTCAGACAACTCATGCTGCAGCCGTGCGTGCTCTTCGACCCGAGCTGCCTGCCTCTGGAGGCGTCGCAGGCGAGGTTCCACCTCACCGACGATATCGTAGACACGTTGTAGGTTCTTGCGTGTCTCCTCAAGCCGACCGACAGCTTCCTCGCGTCGAGTTCGGTAGGGCGTGATACCCGCGGCCTGCTCGAACAGCGCCAATCGCTCCTGAGGGCGAAGCGATAGGATCTGATCCACGAGGCCCTGCCCAATCACAAGATATGCATCACGGCCAAGCCCTGCGCGATCCAGAAGATCACGCAGATCCATTAGCCTTATCTTTGACCCGTTGAGCAGATAGTCACTCGTTCCATCACGGTAGGCGCGGCGTTCGACGATGACCTCGGCGAATTCCACCGGCAGCCATCCCGTAGCATTGTCGAAGGTGATGGCAGCGCGCGCCATCCCTGAGCGCGATCGCTTCCCGCTTCCGGCGAAGATCATGTCTTCGCCCGTGCGCCCGCGGATGGCTGTCAGGCGCTGCTCGCCCAGCACCCAGCGAATCGCATCAGTAATGTTGCTCTTTCCACTACCGTTTGGTCCCACGACTGCGGTGATCCCCGTTGGGAAGGTGAACGTCGCCGCATCGGCAAACGATTTGAAGCCCTGGAGCTCGACCCGCTGAAGCTTCGGCATCAGCTCGCCCACACCGGAAGGAAGACCATCCACTGGTCAGGCGCCGCGCTTACGAAACCCTCGATCTCAGCCAGCACTCTCTGCACGTTGACCATTGAGTCACGTTCACGATCACCCGTTCGTACCATCTCCATAGGCGGATTGCCGAGGATATGATAGGCGGCGCCATCCCAAAAGAATGACATCGTCATCACCAGGCAGTCGGTGATCAGCGGTATCCGGATGTACCCAGTGGGCAGATACGCCGTCTCGCCGAAGAATGTCACCGGCGAGTTTCCGTTGGGCACAGGACGGTCGACTCCGGTGAGCACGATTCCCCCCTCGCGAAGGCGTTGGATCGCGTCCCGCAACGTCTCCGGCGTAATGGGCGTCAGCAGACCGCGCGCCCTGGATCGCAGATCATTGATGAACTCGTAGCCTGGAGGCGGGTCCGCCAGTGAGAGCGCTTGCACCGGAAGAGGGGCGTAGTAGGAGAAGGCGATGCCACACAGGTCGAAGTTCGAGGCGTGCGACCCCAGAACAAGGAGCCCTCGACCCGATGCCACAGCCGACTCCAGATAGCCACGAACCTCGGGCGCAATCTCAACACGGGGCTTGAAGCCGTCTGGTCTCAGATCGCCCTTCCCAGCATTGTGGAATAGGTGATAGTAGCTGAGAGTTGAGTAGTAGAACAGGCGGCGCACAGCGCGAATCCGCTCATCCTTAGTTGTTCCCGGTGGCATCACATGAGACAGATTCGACAGAGCACCGTAATAGTTCGCTGGCTTCCAGGCAAGGAGAGCCTGCGAAATGCCCCACACAACGCCGCCGGCTAGCTGAGGCGGCGTGTATTTGCCCAGCAGGTACATCAACCGCGTCGGCAGCGAACGCTGAAACACGGAGTTGCTGGCCTTCGGTGTAGTGGCGGAATCGGTGCGCGTCATAGTTGGAGATCCGGCGAGTCTGCGATGGCGTACATGGTCGAGTGCTGGGCAGCGTAACCCCCCAAGCGTGCCTGCGGCCCTAATCGGCTACCTTGGATGCCTGTGCTGAGCCGCCCTCAGCCATGAGCGAACGTGGCCCCTCGATGAGGACGGGCAAGGCCCGCGTCACACAGAACAGCACCGCCAGCCAGGCCGCGGCCTGCGCTGCTACCGTCACGCCGGTGACTCGCGTACCCGCGGTGGCAGCCAGGCCATGCTGAACAGCGAGTAGACAGAAAGCAAGGGCCTTGGCTATGCCATACGGCGTTCGAAGCCACGGGGACTTCACCAGAAACCTACCCAGCCGCGAGCGCATCAAACCGAATGGCGTCAGGCCGCGCGATGGCGCCACCGAACGCAAGGCATCCACGAAGACCCCACGGGCAATCACGACGAGGGGAATGGCAATAGGGATCAGGTCCAGATCCGCATAGACTACCCACATAAGCAACTCGACCGTGCGGTCAGCGGCAATGTCCAGCACGCTCCCAATGAGCGATTCCTGCTTCAGCGCGCGGGCGACGACACCATCAAGCGTGTCCATCAGGATCAGCAGTACCGTAAGACCCGCGGCCACAAAGCGAGGGCTACCTGCGGGCTGGTAGAGCAGCGCTATGATCAGAGCCAGCAGCGGAAGTCGCGCCACGGTGATTATGTTCGCCATTGCCCAAACCTCGATCCGATATCCAACATGACGTGTCCCGCGCCTATGCGAGCGGCATTCCCGGAAGGACAGCACCTTCGAAGAGGCTGCGGAGGCCCCTCAAAGCCAGCACCGGCTGCAGATGAGCGCCCTCGGGCAGTACTTCACTCGTGAGAAGCTCGGCCCACGGCTGTGCTGCAATGTCCGTCACCGACCACGACTCGGGTGCCAGGAAGTCAACCAACGCCGATCGAGCCACGCGCAGAACGCTGGCCGTCGCAGGTAGACGCTCGGCACGCCTGACGGGGAGTAGATAGACAGCCTGCACCAGGGCGTCCGGGATATCGCCGCCGCCCAACCGTGGCTTTGTCAACACAAAGAGGTAGGGGATATCCGCGGCAACATCAGGCAACGCCTCTACGTCGCCATCCTCACCCAACACAAAAGTGTGACCCGGTGGATGCAGACCAGCCTCTACGCGCCACTCGTTCCACACATGCCGGATCAGCGCCCGGTACAGCGGCTGAGCATGATCTGGTTGTAGTTTTACGGCCCCAACCCCAACGGACACTGCGCCGGAGGCCAGCTTCCCCCAGTACCGAGGCGGCCCAAGCTCGAAGTGGAAGCTGCGTTCGTCATAGACGAATCCCGCCACAGAGATCAGGCGTAGAGTACGACCCTTCAGCGTCGATACGTGACTTGCCGCCAACAGCGGGAATGCCTCAAACAGATCCACTGAGATCCACCTCCACATCCGCCCGAGATTATACCACCAGGCCTCTGTCGATCCAAGGACGGTTGCACCACGTAGCACCATTGCTTCCTTTGTGCTACAATCATCATCAGACTGCGAAGCTCAATATCCTACCGACCGAGGCGCTTCCGAATCCTGACTGCGATGTGGCGCACGCGGAGCTCCTAGGACGAGATATCCAGACGGCAGGCAGACCCGATGTACTGTCATCATTGTGGCGCACCAATCGCGGAACGCGCATCGCATTGCGATCAATGTGGTGCGCGCGCGCTGACGTATCAGGATGTCGGCATCTCGGACCGCGTGGGCGACCTAGAATCTGCCGTTGCAGCGAGAGACGCAGTTATCACACGACTTCGCCGATTTGTGCCGCCAGCCATCGCGGACAGGGTGATCGGAAACCAGGAACAGCTGCGTGGCGAGCGCCGCGATGTTGCAGTGATGTTCGTCGATGCAGTCGACTTCACTCGGCTGTCGCTCTCGCTCGACGCAGAGCTAGTGTTCAATATGGTGTCAGATCTGCTTTCGCGCCTGGCTGCTTGTGTGGAGCGTTACGACGGGCTCGTTGACAAGTTCACAGGCGACGGCCTGATGGCTGTCTTCGGCGCACCCATCGCGCACGAGAATGATGCTGAGTTGGCCATCCGCGCCGCACTCGACATGCTTCAAGCTGCAGCGGACTTCGCTCCCCTCGCACGCGCGAAACTTGGCGCAGTGAGTCAGGTGCGGATCGGGATACACTATGGGCCCTCGATTGCCGGCGTCCTCAGCACCCAACAGCAGTCGGCGTACACGGTGATTGGGGATACTGTGAACTTGGCAGCCCGCCTGGAAGCGCTCGCCGCACCCGGCCACATCCTGGTGAGCGCCGCTGTTCACGATCAGGCGCGGGCCGTTTTTGAATTTGCGCCTGGGCGGGAACTACCAGTCAAAGGCGTCGACGCACCAATGGAGGTTTTCGAGCTTGCCAGTCCGCGCGGGGTGCCGGGCGCCCTGCGTGGGATGCCAGGGATGGCGGGCGTCTTCCTCGGCCGTGAGGATGAACTGAGCGGCTTGAGCCAGCTCCTCGCCACGTTCGTCGAGGATCGTCGCGGACGACTCGTTGCGGTGACGGGCGAAGCCGGCCTGGGAAAGTCGCGCCTGGTACAGGAGTGGATCGCCGCAGGAGCACCCAGCCCAATCACCGTGTGGCGTGGTCGAGGCCTCCCGTACGCACAGGGAACCGGATACGGCGTATTCCGCTCGCTGCTCCAAGACGGCATCGAGGGCTACGCTTCACCTGACGCCTGGCGGGCGCAGGTGAGCGAGTCGCTTCGGCCGTTCATCAGTCGCGTCCTCGGGTTGCCTGGAGCCACACAGGAAGACGTCGCCTGGGAGCACCTCCCCCCCGAGCGCATCAGTCAGTTGACGACCTTGGCCATCAAGGAATGGCTGAGCAACGAAGCGCGACGACAGCCGCTCGTATTGGTCCTGGATGACTTCCATTGGGCCGACGATCTATCGCAGGCTATGCTGGAGTCACTCCTCAGTCAGGTCACTGAGGTCCCGGTGCTCTTCTGTGTCATGGCGCGACCGGATCCGAAGATTGCGCTCGACCTGGTCGCGCTCGCCGCCCCAGACGGACACTGTGTCGCGCTTGCGCCTCTGTCGGATGGCCATAGCAGGGAACTCCTCTCAACGATGGTGAACCTCGACGGCTTCCCTGAGTCCACGATTGAGGCCATCCTGGCGCGGGCCGAGGGCAACCCATTCTACATCGAGGAGTTCGTCCGAATGCTCATCGAACAGGAGCTTGTTGAGCTCCACGATGGGCGCTGGCGCGCTGTGTCTGCCGCGGCCCTGGAGGGCCTGGAATTCCCAACATCCCTCCGCGGGCTGATGTTGGCCAGGATTGACCGCCTTCCGGAGAACCTGCGTCACCTCCTGCAAGATGCGGCTGTGGTCGGCCTTCAGTTCGATGCAGCGCTACTGCAGGCCGTCGAGTACCGGCTGCGGCGAGTCGAAACGATCAACCCTATGCTGGAGCGCCTCGAGGAACTGGATCTGCTGGAGCGTCGCCCTCTTGCCGGATCCCACGCCTTCGCGTTTCGGCACATACTCACGCAGGAAACAGTCTATCGCAGCATCCTTAGAAACGAGAGGCCGGACCTCCACCGTGTCGTTGCGGAGAGCATCGAAACGCTATACGCCGAGGACCTCGCACCGCACACTGAGATCCTGGCTCTACACTATGATCGCTCACGACAGCGCGAGAAGGCTCTCACGTACACGCTGAGAGCCGGAACTAGAGCGCAGCATCGGTTCGCAAACCGTGAAGCCCTCGGGTACTACAGCCGCGCGCTCCAACTCTCCCAGCACATCGACGACTCCGCGAGCTCTCGGTGGCAGGCTGCGGTTGGGTTAGGAGACGTGCAGCAGCATATCGGGGAGTACGAAGATGCTATCAGCTTCTACACTGCGGCACTCGACGAACAGCCGTTGGCATCGAGCACAAGCCGCGCCGATGTGATGCTCAAGATGGGTCGAGCGTGGGACAAGCTGGGAGATCGCGAGAAGAGCGAGGAGTGGCTGCGCATGGCGGCCACGGAGATCGAACGCAGCCGCGAGAAGGCGCCTGCGACTGAAGCGGAGATCTATAATGCGCTTGGATGGCTGACCCTACGAGGGGGCGACCTCCCCGCAGCAGAAGCGCTCCTGACTCGCGCCGTCACTCTGGTGGATAACACGGACAACTATGAGGTACTGGCCTCGATCCTGAATCGCCTCGGTGCCGTTCACTTCAGCCAGGGCGAGTGGCAGAGGGCCGTCGATGTTGTACAACGCTCGCTGGACATCCGGGAGCGCCTTGGCGATATCTTAGGGGTTGCCCGCTCCTCGAACAACCTCGGGATTTTGCAGCGGGACAATGGGGACTGGCAAGGAGCGCTCCGTACTTACCAGCGCTGCCTTGAGGCCATGCGCACGATCGGAGATACCGAGGGCGAGGCGATGGCGCTAACTAACGCCGGCGGCGTCTACGTCGACCTCGGTGAGTGGGACATGGCGGAGACCTCCCTTCGGCGCAGTTATGAAATCGCGCAGAAGATCGCCAACCCGTACGAAAGGGCCCAAGCCAACATGAACCTCGGTCGCCTGTTCTTGATGAAGGGCGAACTGGACCGCGCCGAAGGCTACATGGACACCGCAATCTCACAGTATGCTCAGGTCGGCGTTAGTGCCAACCCGAATGTGATCGATGCGTACTGGCTCCGCGGAATGCTTCACCTCGAGCAGGGCGAGATAGAGCAGGCAGATGACTGGAGTCGCCGCAATCACAGTGTCCTCAAGGAAGGAACTGGGGTTGAGGATGGCGACTCTCCTGAGTGGGGCAGGTATCATCAGTTGGTGGGGCGGCTGGCGTTAGTGCGGGGCCAGGTCGATGAGGCCATCAGACACTTTGACCGGGCCAAAAGCATTTTCCAGGCGAACCGGTCCCCCGCCGAAATCGGGCGGACCGCGTACTGGAGTGCCCAGGCCTGGCTGCGCGCCAACGGCGTAGTCACCGCAAGGGAGCACCTATCTGAGGCTGTCGAGATCTTCAAGAGGCTTGGTGCGCGCGCCGACCTGTCTCGCGCCGCGCAGTTCCTGGCCGGCCTCGACAAGGCAGCTCTTTAGCCACCGGTCAATACAGGCAGTGAGGGAGGGCCATTCGTGGCCCTCCCTCACCAGTGGGTAACAGCAATGGCCTACGGCAGATCAACCCATTGGTTGATGCCTGCTCGAGCCGAGCCATCGGGCACATTCGCCAGATCACGATAGTCCGTGGCCCAGGTCGGATCGCTGTACCAGTCTGCCCAGCTATCAAACGAACCTGTCCATGTCTCAACGCCTCCGGCCCAACCAGTATAGCCTCCGTCCCATGGCCCATATGAGTCAGTGAGAAGGGCCGGTCCGCCAAGGGCCCAACCAGATAGGCTATCTGCCCAGCTGCCGAAGCTGTCAGCCCAACTTCCGAAGCTACTGCTCCACCCACCGCAGAGCGGATTGCTTGTCGATCCATCCGTGCTATCGGCCCAGCTACCGAAGCTATCGGCCCAGCTCCCGAAGCTATCAGCCCAGCTCCCGAAGCTTTCGATCCAGGCCGCATAGTCTGCCCAGCTGCCGAAGCTATCAGCCCAACTACCGAAGCTCTCCACCCGGCTCTCAAATCCATCGCCCCAGTAGCTGAAGCCATCTGCCCAGCTATCAAAGCTGTCCGCCCAACTGTCAAAGCTGTCGGCCCAGCCGCTGGAGTTGTCCAGCCAGACGACCTGATCAACGAAGTCCGCCCAGCTGCCAAAGCTGTCGGCCCAGCTACCGAAGCTATTCACCCATACCACAAAGTCCGCCCAGCTGCCAAAGCTGTCGGCCCAGCTGTCGAAGCTGTCGGCCCAGCTGTCGAAGCTATCCGGCGAGTTGATGGCTTCTGCGAAGTCGGCCCAGCTGCCAAAGCTGTTGATCCAGTTGACAAACTCAACGAAGTCGGCCCAGCTTCCGAAGCTGCTGGCCCAGAATGTGAACTCGACGAAGTCGGCCCAACTTCCGAAGCTGTCTGCCCAGCTGCCGAAGCTCACGTCATCGATGCTGCACACGCGTGCCCAGTCATAGTAGCCATCAGCCCAGCTTCCGAAGCTGTCTGCCCAGCTACCGAAGCTGCTCGCCCAAGCCAGGTAGCCGCCCTCCCACGCGCCGAGGGCCCCCGTCCAAGCTGAAATGCCATCCGCCATCGAGTCAAGCCCGGCAACCCAACTACCGTAGCTGTCGGCCCAACTGCCAAAGCTTCCGCTCCAGGCGTTGCACGCGATCGGGTCCGCGCCGACCACGGCTGTGCCGTCGGCCCAGCTGTCGAAGCTGTCGGCCCAGCTACCGAAGCTATCCGAGAACGCAATGACCTCGTCCCAGTTATCGAGGCTGTCGGCCCAACTGCCGAAGGCATCTGCCCAACTACCGAAACTGCTCCCAGTGACTGTCTCAAGCGATGTGGGATCAGCGACACAGGCGTCTGCCCAGCTGTCAAAGCTATCCGCCCAACTGCCGAAGCTGTCCGCCCAACTGCCAAAGCTGTCGGCCCAACTGCCGAAACTGTCGGCCCAACTGCCGAAGCTGTCTGCCCAGCTATCGAAACTACCCGACCAGTTGGTCTCGCCGCCGGCCCAGGCCTCGTAACCGCCGGCCCAGTCTGCGTGATGACCATCCCAGGTCGTATATCCACGGACCAAAGCGTCAAGGCCACCACCCGCAATCACGAACCCTATTGCCGGATCGAAGGTGGTCCAGCCCTGGTAATGCTGCAGGCCGTTCAGATCATCGTTCAGGTTCATCCCCAGATTCGAGGATCCGTCGAGGTCTGAATGAACGGCATCAACCGCCCACGCTCGACCGGCACCTTGCTGCCAGATACTGTAAGCAGCCGTGGGAAGTCCATCGGGCTCGGCAAGCTGTGGCCTCGCCGTCTCTGTGATGCGGAACTTGACCTGATCCGGGCTCAGACCTTCGTGTTCCCCAAGGATCAACGCCGCGATCCCTGAGACGACAGCCGTTGACATCGAGCTGCCGGACATCTCGAAGTACTGGCCGCCTACCGAGCGGCCGGAGTGACTGCGCCGGACTACCGACGTCGGATGCATCAGCGAGACTATGTGAGCACCCGGCGCAATGACATCAGGCTTGATGAACGCATCAAGCGTCGGGCCTGCAGCTGAGAAATCGGGGATATAGTCATCACCGAGGACATCTGGAGTACGATGATCGGTGAACGCACCTACGGTGATCACATAGGGAGTGTTTCCTGGCACACCTACGGTCATCGGTGAAGGACCCGTGTTGCCGGCGCTGGCAACGACGGTGATGCCTGCGTTCCAGGCCGCCATCACGGCAAGGTTGTAGGGATCCGCCCAGTACGGCGCAAATGGCACGGCGTACATGGAGATGTTCATCACGCGGATGTTGTACTTGGCGCGGTTGGTGACCACCCACTGGATACCACGCAAGACGGCAGAATAAGAGCCGGCTCCATCCTGATCAAGTACACGCACAGCAACAATGTTGGCCCCGGGAGCGACGCCGCGATATTCGCCATCGTCTCGTTCGAAGTCGCTATTCGCGATGATCCCGGCTACATGAGTACCATGGCCGTTGGGGTCGCCAGGGGACTTCAGGAGATGCGGGCGCTCGTAGACGCGATTCTCCAAGGCGTCATAGTAGGCGAGGAACCGGTCTTCGTTTCCGGTCGTCGCTCTGCGCAGTTCCTGGAAGCGTGGGTCAACGCCTGTGTCAAGGATCGCCACCGTAACCCCTGTTCCGAGGTCACCTGCCTCCCAAACCTCCTGGACTCCGACTGCCTTGGCGAACTCGACATCCACTCGACCGTTCCCCGCGCTGCGATAGTCCTTGGTGTCGGTCAGCTCCAGAGCTCGATCAGGTGTCACGCGCAGGACCCGACCGTCGGCCTGGAGCGCCGTCATCTGCCCTTCGCCGATGAGCGCGACGACCGCGTTGATGATGGGAAGGTCGGTCTCGACCGAGCCTCCCCCCTCAAGAACCGCCGCAGCCGCAGTGCCAGCGGCGACGCCCTCAACAATCACACGGGTATCTTGCGCTCCAAGCGCCATCGGCTGAGAAAGCGCTGACAAGAGCAGAACCGACACTACCACCAACGCCAAGGTTCTTCGCCCGATTCCTCTACCGCTCATCTCTCACCTCCAATGCCCACCGTGATGCGCGCTCACGATCACCCTGATTATAACCCTTTTCTATCCATTTGGCTAGACTCAGTTGTTCATCTGCCGGGTCGGATCGTGGTCGCCTGGGGATTCCGCGCATCGTGGCAACGAAAAGGGAGAGCGACGAAGCACGCTCTCCCAGATGAGGCCCTATACGGTCACGCCCTATTCTGGCTGGCCTGTCTAGCGCTGACGCGGGTCCTCTGCCTGAGATGCGCTCCCATCTCCCATACTAGAGGATTCCATCACCGATTACAACAGAGGACTGTGCCAGAAAGGTTAAGGAACCGTTGAACTCGCCGCAACTATTCGACGAATATCTCTACCCTCTCACCCCTATCCCTGTCCTGGACATCCAGGAGATGGCCTAACTCGCCGCGATCAAGCATCTCTTCGAGCCCTGCAGTGTCCAGCCCCTCGACTCCGGCGATACTGCCGCCTGCCCGTAATCCCGCCCGCACGAGGCCGACCGGAAGCGTCAGATTGACGCGCACGACATCGTGAGTATCGGTCACCCGAATCCGAACCCATCTGGGTTTGCGACGGGTCCTGCGATCGTTATCTTCCTGATCGCGCAGCGCATCCAGGAGCTGCCCGGCTTCCTGAGCACTGATCGTGCCCTTCTCGACCATTTCCAGGATCTTGCGCCGTTCGTCGACCATCTTGCGCGAAGGCGTAGCAGCGGGTTCAGGCGCAGCGCCATACGAGGAAGCGCCAGTCTTGGCGGAGGCGGCTCGCGATCGGATTCCATCAAGAGCCTCGGCCAACTGCCCGCGCATGTCTTCGAGAGACTCAACCCAGCGGGCGCGTCGGTCCTGCAGGAGCTCGGCCTTGAGTTCCAACCGCTCCTGCTTGGCCAGCAGACGCTCGCGATGTGCTTCGAGGCGATCGCGCAGTCCAGACTCCGCAGCATCTGCAGACTTCAGCAAGGCGTCGTGCTCAGCCTGGATGCGCTGTAGTTCCTTCGCGACTTCGTCGCGGGCAGCCTGGAGATCACCATCCGCCTCAAGCTCTTCCAGTTTTCGCGCAGCATATTGCATCTTGCGCTCAATCCTGTCCTTAATCCTGGCTTCGAGGTCATCTATGGGCATCGTACCCTCCCTAGCACTTCAGATCCCCAGGCACTATGCTTCGCACAGCATACGCCACTACCTAGCGAGTAGCCGAAGGGCTTCCTCGACCGTCGTCTCCCCTGCAGCCAGACGGTCCAGCACCGATTGTGTCCGCATGTCGTCTGCATCAGACTCGCCCACCTCATACCCCAAAGCCCGCATCACGTCATGCAGCCGATTTCTGACCGTGGGATACGAGAGACGAAGCTCTTCCTGAACGCGGTTCAGCTTACCCTCGGAACGCAGAAACAGCTCGACGAAATCGAGCTGCTCACCGTTCAACCGTGACAGACGCTGTGGCAGGAACGCGCCTTGAATCGCGGTTCCGCACTGCCCACAGACGAGACGCTC
The DNA here is from genome assembly GCA_025454475.1 of Anaerolineae bacterium. Lineage (GTDB taxonomy): Bacteria > Chloroflexota > Anaerolineae > B4-G1 > SLSP01 > PWVB01. The sequence continues at coordinate 347 of JALOOJ010000069.1, read as the reverse complement.
AACATAGAGATCGTCTCCGCATACGGGACACTTACCAGGCATCGGATACACTGATCGACCTCCTGGGTACATTGCTATTCTGTATACCCTCATTCTACTCAGGAATTAAGATAAGTCAAGCTCCAGGTTGAATATTATTGAGCCACCACTCAATATCACCGTAACCCTGACGCAGGACGCGGGGCAGTCGCACAGAGAGTCGTAGGAACAGAGAGCGGCCCATCGGAGGGATGGGCCGCGGGGTCATGAGACAAAGAAGAGCTTCTTGGCGATGACCTACTCTCCCAGGGGGCTACCCCCCAAGTACCATCAGCGCTGGTGAGCTTAACTGCCGGGTTCGAGATGGG